>CAYQXO010000098.1:0-275 GCA_964421495.1 uncultured Balneolaceae bacterium
ATCTCATTATCCACTATGTTCTCAAATAAAACTAACCGCTGGAAAAACCTGGAGCGATGGAGTCACACGCTCTTAAATAAAGCCGGAATTGTAAAAATTTATTTCCTATTGCAAAATGTAGACGCTCTCAGGCTTTCTTTCATAAATCCATATATATTCTTTTTAGCACCCGTCAGCAATATTCTGGCTATCGCGGGAGTCTTGGGAATGTATCCCAAACTTTCCAACCGGGGTACCCGACTGCCAAGCATTGGTACTATATTTTTAACGGCAGC
>CAYQXO010000098.1:285-10869 GCA_964421495.1 uncultured Balneolaceae bacterium
TTACTACTGTTTATCCAAACCTCTCTTGACCAGATCCTGAAAATTGATCACGGAAGACCGTTGTTTAATTCCCTGGAACCCGTATTTATTGCTATCCGTTACATGCTCGATGTCTCAATTATTGGCGGTTTTCTACTGTTCGGCATCGGTGTGCTTCGTACGGACCATTATCCCAATCTGCTCGGATTCCTATTGTTTGTTACGCCCCTCTGGACCATCGGTCACCTTATAATAATCGAAACCCCGTTTTTTGAACTCATCTGGTCATTTTCAACGGCAATGGGAAGCGCTCAAGCCCTGGCCTACCTGGGAATGGGATATATTCTAAGCACTCCGAATAATGTAATCAATGCCAGCCTGGTATCCTTCTGGACCTGGATAAGAGAGGCGAGTTAACCTGGGGTTCAATGGAACATCACATCCCCTTTCGCGCTTCTATATCACGAGATATTCTACACTTCACAACCTCTTGATCCATTTTATAGCTCACAAAATGGGTAGGTAAATCTGTTGTTGATAAATAACTATTATGTTTTACCTGTTCCCGCGAATACTACTAAAAATACACCGTCAGTCCCAATTTGACCGGCCGGGAGTAATAAGACCATTCATGCTCACTACTACTTGATGATACTTCGTTCACCTCGTGTCCGTGCTCATTTTGAGGCTGTTCTTCATAATGAACCTCCTGTCGCTCTTCATAATTCGATTCCGAATATTCATACTCGACAGCGTACCCGTATTCGACGGTAATTCCGATATTCTCATGGGGAATCCATTCGACGCCCAACACGGCACTGAACCCCGGACTAATTCTTTTTTGCTCGCCTGAGACGGTCTCTGTTGCCGATCGTATATCAATTCGATCATCATACGTTGTATCCAGGTAGGTTGAGAACCTTTCGTTCTCCTCGTTCACTTCACTTTCTTGAATCTCTTTTCTGTACCCGAATGTCGGTCCCACTCCCCCGTATAGTTTAAAAGTGTTAAACGGCCTGAAATATCGTATATACTGACTTTGAACCCGTATATTCACTGAAGCCGAATTCCCATTTTGATCTATTGCCTGTGTCTCTTCCAAATACCCCGTTAGTCCGTTTTCCTGAAAACTTGTATCACGGCTCATATACTCCCGATCAATTTCACTATCCCGATCAAAACCGTTTACATCGAATCCCACCCGAACAGCATTTTTATCGTTGAAATGATATTTATAGGACAGGACCCCGCCCTGAAAACTATCGATATCCAATAAACCGTTGACCTGAAATTGCAGGGCATGCTTTTTAAAACCCTCAAACTCCGTTGTATCTTCCGTAGTCTTGGTGTCCTGTGCCTGTGCAAACGAAACGGCAGTTGCGATGATTACCATCACAGCTATTCCCCGTACCTTGATGATTGAGTTCTCCATTTTTCTGGATTTTGATGACAGCTTGCCGATTGATTATTAAAAAAAATGAAATAATGAGGGGGAAATCCAGTATATAATACTATGACACGTTCAATCTTTAATGCAATCAACCCTGTTCATGAACATACATATCAGACAAGTAGGTGACGATATACATTTTGAGGCCCGCAACGAGCGAGGGAACACCGTACAAATAGACGGTGCCGACGTCGAAGCGGAAGGCATGCAGCCCATGGAGCTGTTATTGGTATCCGTGGCTACCTGCAGTGCAATTGATCTCGTCCAGATTCTGAAAAAACAGCGCCAGCCTCTCGAGGATCTCCGGATTGAAGTTAGCGGCGAAAGACCCGAAGACACCACTCCACGTCCGTTCAAAGCCATCACCCTGAATTTCAAGGTTTTTGGTGAGCTGGAGGATTCAAAAGTTGCCCGCGCCGTGGAGCTGTCGGTCGAAAAATATTGCTCCGTGGCTGCCACCCTGGATCGGCAGATAGACATTACGCATCAGTATGATATTAAGCCGGCAGAAGAGAAATAATTGTTATATAATTTGCGATGAACGGGGTTAAATCCAGGATTTCGTCGGGCTCTGACTAAATAAAAGGCCATAATGAAACCCTGATTTCAACGGTTTGCCATTGATGTTTCCATTGCTGATTTATTGAAGTCAGCCTGTATTGAATTACCGGGAGCCTCTTTTCGATAGAGAAATTGCTGAATTGACTCCTTTTTTTTATAAATTAATTGCCATGCTGATTTTTAAAAAGAATATTTATGCATCCGGGAATCCGTCGGACTATCCGCGTCAACCCGGAATCCCTTTAGCAGTACGGACTCTTTTCGGCCAATTTTGCCGTAAAATATCAGAGCCATGCAAAGAAATTCGGTCAAAAGGTAACCCGACAGCCGTCGGGATTTTTTGCAGTGGATTTATGAAAGTCCGACTTCTGGATAAACCACGGAACATCTAAAACCAATTAATCAATAAAATATGATCACTCCTCCCACTTCGGTATATAAAATAAAAAATGTATTGTGTCGGAATAACTGGTATATATGGGGGCTGGCAGCTCTTATGCTGGGGTTCTTATGGGCAGAAGGATCTGTCGTGAAAGCTCAAAAATCAGTCAATCCCACGCCTCTGAACGTTACGGTCGACGGTGATGACGTCGGTCGTGAATTCTACGGTATCGGAGCGAAAAGCCAGGGCGGATCCACGCGCCTGCTTATTGATTATCCCGAACCAGCCCGAAGCCAAATTCTGGATTACCTGTTCAAGCCGGGGTACGGGGCCTCCCTGCATATTCTAAAAGTGGGCATGGGCGGCGGCGCCAACGCCACCGACGGATCCGAACCCAGCCACCAACGCAGTCCCGACGAGATAGACTGCAACCGGGGCTGGGAATGGTGGTTGATGAAAGAAGCTCAAAAACGGAACCCGAATATTACCTTGATTGGTCAGGAATGGAGTGCCCCCGGATGGCTCGACGAGGCCTGGTCGGATAAGAATATTGACTATCACTTGTCCTGGCTGGAGTGCGCCGAGGAACATGGACTGGACATCGACTGGATCGGCGGATGGAACGAACAGGGATATGACGCCGAGTTTTTCAAAAAACTGGACAAGGCCCTGGAAAAAAATTATCCGGATGTAAGAATTCCGGCCCCGGACGGCTTCAGCTGGGATATCGCCGCCGACATGGCCAAAGATCCGGAGCTGATGAAAGCTGTTGACGCGGTTGCCGTCCATTTCCAGTGCGACTGGCGCTCTGAATACAAACAATGCGCCAGTACCGATACGGCTAAAATGATCGGGAAACCCCTCTGGCACGCCGCCAACAGCGCCCTCGGATGGGATAATGGCGCCGCACCCCATGCCCGGGCGCTGAATCGCGGGTATATAGACGCCAAGATGGTGAACTATATGACCTGGAACGTTACCGAGGCCCGCTACGGGAATCTGCCGCTCGGCAATACGGGATTGATGGGCGCGATTCGTCCCTGGTCGGGTCATTACCAGCTCGGCAACAATATCTGGGCTTTCGCCCACACCGCCCAGGTGACCGAGATAGGATGGCACTACCTGGATACCGGGAGCCGGCGACTTGAAAACGGGGCGACGATGGTGAGTCTGGCCTCCCCCGAAAAAGAAGACTACAGCATGATTATCGAGGCGATGGATCTGCGCGTCAAGGACACGCTCTCCATTCAGCTCAATAATCTACCCGCCGAAAAACTGCAAATTCGCGTCTCGGATTTCAGCACGAAAGATCAGTCCCGTCAGTTTGTAGACGGCGGAACCATCGTACCCCGCGACGGCAAGTTTCAACTGATTATCAAACCGAATCATATCTACTCGATCACCACCCGGGAGGACATCGGCAAGGGCACCGCCCAACCTCCTTCTGATACACACGTTAAAATGCCACTGCCCTATTTTGAAGGATTCGAGGGAACCGAGGAGGGCAAGAATCCTCGCTATTTCACCCCGGTCAACGGCTCTTTTGAAACGGTGCCGTGCAAAGGGGGACGGGAAGGCAAGTGTTACCAACAGATGGTGACCCAGCAGCCCATTAACTGGAATGCCACCGGCGATATGCCGCCCACGTCAATGTTTGGTGATCCGCGCTGGTGGAGCGACTATACGATCAGTGCCGACGTAATGCTGGATGAGCCCGGTTATATTGAGCTCATCGGACGCGTATCGGGTCAGCTGGGATGGACCCCCTACCTGGGTGGATACCATTTCCAGGTGGGCTCCGACGGGTGGAAACTCTATAACGAGGACTCCCCCTCTCAGACCAAAACTCCCATCGACTCCGGCAAAACCAGCATCGAACCGGGCGAATGGCATACCGTCGCCCTGAAGATGCGGGCCAACAAACTGGAGCTGCGACTGGACGGGAAAACCCTGTCGCGCATCGAGGACACCCAGCAACTTCAGGGGAACATCGCCCTGCGGGCCAGCATGTGGCAACAGGCGCAATTTGATGACGTGACGGTTACTCCCACGGGACCGGAAACTGAATTCGTTTCCTACGACTCGCTTACCATTGCCGAGGTCTCAAGCGTTCAGGGATTCTGGGGCGGATGGACCTTTGAGCCCGAGAATGCTATAGACGATCGACTGGGAACTCAGTGGCAGAGTCAAAAAACCGACGAAAATCACAGCATAACGCTTGATCTGGGAAGTGTCCGCGAACTGGAGGCACTGTGGGTACGTCCCCGCCGGCCCTACTTCGACAAGGACAACAAGCTGAACATCACCCGGTACCGTATTGAAGTCAGCCGCGACGGAAGCAGCTTTACGACCGTTGACGAGGGAGACTGGCCCGCTACCGGTTCGCCGAAAATTGCTGCGTGGGATGAAAAACAATCCGCCCGATTTATTCGCCTCATCTCGCTGGAAAATACCGGCGCCGCCGCATCGGCTTCGGAGATACTGCCTATTACTGAACTGCCGACCGAATGGGACGTATTTAAATAAATCCCTCTTAATTTCTTCGCTTCTCAAAAGGTGGCAGGGAGCTCGATTCCCTGCCACCTTTTTTATTTCAACCTCACTTTAAAGAATCAATAGATGTACAAGTCTATTAGTTTATTTATATTACATACCTGGTGATTCTTTAGTGCCATGTTATATGCGATTATAGATAGTATGAATACAGGCTTTTTATGATTCATTAAATACGGAAGCAATACCCGAACGATCAGAATAAAATAATCCCCATCGGGATAGGAGATTTAATGCACTTACCCCAGACGGCAGAATATGCTTTGAGAGCCATGGCTTGCGTTGCTCTGAAGGAAGACGGTAGCCCGGTACCCTCCAAGTTGGTGGCCCGCGATACCGGTATTCCCAGTCACTATCTTTCAAAAATCATGCGTAAGATGGTCGATGCGGGATTAGTGACGTCCCGAAAAGGTCACGGGGGCGGATTCAAGTTGGCCAGGGACCCAGAAGAAATTACGTTTAAACAGATTCTTGAAACCGTGGATTATAAGATAGAGCCCGACGAATGTGTATTCGGCTGGGATAAGTGCAACAGCAAAAAACCCTGTCCTCTGCATCATACGTGGAGCCAATTGAAAGATACGGTTCTGTGGTGGGCTGAGAATATGACGCTCCAGGAGGTCATCAACCAGCCGGATGAGACCTACATGCTTTTAACACCCGGCCGCGAATAACCCATGATTATTGTCCGTTTTCCTGGTTAATCTAGGAAATTCGGCGTAACAGAGAGCACGGCCCAGCCCCAGTGTTGAAAGTCTTTCGCCTGTACTCCCTGAATTCGCTCGAGGGACTCAGACGGGATCAATAAGGAATAACCGGCTTTAAAGGCAACGTCCGACGTAAAATTGCAGGAGATGCTCAAATCCAATTCCGATCCCAGGTTTTTGTCCAATGACTGACCGGGAGTAGTGGGATCTGCTATAGCACCGGAAAAGGCAAAATAATGATACGCCAGGTCTATTCCGGCATTTTCAGCCAGCCGGTAGTTGACCTTAAAATAGAGATCCTGCAATCCACCTCCACGGGTATCTCCCGGCACATTCAGGAAATAGTCCATCGTGCCGTAAAATTTGTGATTGGTTGCATACAGGGTATTGAAGGAATGTCGAGCGGGATCACGGTCTCCGGCTGCTCCCCCCGACAAGTGATCATAGCCGGCCGTAAACCGGACTATCCCAACATTTCGGGAAGCAAGAAGAGAATACATCCACGCACTTATGTCATTCCTGGTCGCATCCTGGCCACGCTGCAGGTACAACGTTCCGCTCGCATCCCAGCCGTCGTTGTTATACGTCACATGTGTTCCGTAAGTATAGCGAAACTTCGTAGCACCGGAGGCCCGTTCAAATCCGTCGGTCAGTCCAATAGCCGACAGACCGACATTGTTGAATTGCTTATTCACCCACAGATAGGAAAGGGCCTTATAATTATTCAACGAGTAGGAGTTGTCCAACAGTTTTTCCGATTCCTGGTTATAGGCCCCTCCGACGTCAATCTTGAAATCGGATTCGCGGTCATGAAATTTCAAGACCAGTGCATCATGACTGCGGGCCTGCTGCGTCCAATTTACACTTCCCAACAGCCGGTGGTCATCATATACCAGTTCCTGCCGACCCACTCTGGCGGCAAATGTTTCCGATATATTGACTGATGTCCAGGCTTCATGCACATTCACATTGGCATTAGACTGCAGCTGTTCTACATCGCCCCACACTCGAACATCCTGACCCGAAAACCTGACTTTGTAGTGATCCGTCTTATAGTCGAGTGAAATCCGCGACCGCTGCGAGGTGAAAAAAGCGGGATCCGTATTATCGGTTTGCAGCAGCCGGTACCCTTCGCGATACTCCGTCCTGGGCCTGAACTCGCCATCGAGGGATACCTGTGACAGGGATAAAGTCGGGAATACGAAAAACGCAAAAATGGTGGTCAGTCCATACAACGCTGTTTTAAAAGGAGTCATATATTATGACGAATAGTTTGGTTGTGATGAATGAATTAATAATAGAAAAAAGACCAGCAGAGCCTTTGAAATACAGGCCCTGCTGATCTTCCGATGAATTGACAATCAAAAATGACAGGTTAGGTCGCCTGCTTTTTTACTGTCAGGGTTCCTTTCATACCGCCGGAAAAGTGACCGGGAAAGCTGCAGATGTACTCATAGGTACCGGTGTCGTCCGGGACCGTAAACGTCACTTCCACGGTTTCGTCACCGCCGGCCAGCCCCGTATATGCCAGGATCTTATCCGTCATTTCCGGAGCTATATATTCATTGTCGTGAGCCTTGGCCGATGCTGAAGCAACCGCTGCAGCATCCACCCCGGAATCCAGGAGCACAAAGTTGTGGGCCATGGCCATTTTCGGAAAGTCGCTTATAGTAGTAAGCACCACCTTTATCTTCTCGCCGGGGCGAGCTTCGATATCGGTTACCGAGAATTCCAATTGATTATTACCGGTCATCTCGATGACGCGTACCTCGGAATCATTCGCCATTGTCTGCTGTGTAATGAGCAGCAAAGGAAGCAACAGTAAAGTGGTCAATATTTTATTTATCGTTTTCATAATTATATCCTCAATTTTTCAGTTTTAATTTGTTCGATTTACAGGTTCTCGGCGAATAAGTCCGGCCGATCGACACCCTCTACATTTATGACTCCCAGCATACCTTTATGCGCAACCCGGCTCAAGGCATGATCAACGAGCTTAATGGGGCCCGCTACAGGGAAGTCCATTTCAAAAATGCCGCAGCTGCCCGGGGCGACCTGGCACGTTTGCACGTAGCGTTCCGGATTACTCAGGATCCCTCCCTCTCTCCAGGCTTTGGTCCACACGTTACCGATCGGATGGAAATTGCTGGTAATATTGGGTCCGCCGGTAACCAGGTAAATGCGCGCCGTCTCATCCTGCTTTACGGTCAAGGCACCGTGGCGATTATCGGTAATGGCCTGGGTTTCCCCGTTCAGTACCACATAATTGGGCTTCTCGTCAATCATGGCCTGGGTGTCAAATCCATGCTTGCCTTTCTCGCCGGCCTTTTTATCGGTATAGATCTCGTTTTGGCCGAAGTAGAACTCGTGATCCACTTCCGGCATTCCTTCCGGGGGTTCAACCAGAATCATCCCATACATGCCGCTGCTGATGTGATAATCCATGCGCGGGACGGCACAGTGATAAATAAAGGCTCCGGGATACATCGCCTTGAATCTCATCTTACGGGATTGGCCGGGAGGACACATCGTAGCCTCCGCTCCACCGCCCGGGCCGTAAGCAGCATGAAAATCCACATTGTGAAGCATTTCGTTATCGGTGGCATTTTTATGCGTCAGTTCAATCGTATCACCCTGACGCACCCGGATCATCGGACCCGGAACCTGTCCGCCGTACGTCAAAAACGTAAACTTCACTCCATCCTCGATTTCCGAAACCACCTCTTTACTCTCAAGCGTTATCTTATGCGTTTTCGAAGTTCTTCGCTTGATTGGACCCGGAATGTCTCGCGGATCGGCAGCAACCCGGTCTACCGAGGGAACCGTAAACAGGGAACTCGTGGAACCGTTACCGGGTACATTCTCACTCTGTGCTTTAGCACCAAAAGGCAACATGGTACTCGCCAGAATTCCACCGGAAAACAAAGCCGCTCCGGTGTTTTGCAGAAATTTCTTTCGCGAATATCCACCTTCGCCGTTCAATACCTTTTCTTTACTTATTTTTTTGTTTTGTCGATTCATCGTCTTAAAAATTTAGTTCAAATTATAGACCTTTTTGTCAATAGACATTTACATCTACTGAGTTAATATGCAATAGTTGTGCCAAAGTTCTAAAAAAATCCTGATTTACTGGTTTGACGCCTTTCTGGAGGGTGGGGATTAAATAGAGGGAGGTAGACTCATGCAGATACTATTGCAAAACTGCAATAGTTGGTATGGGAAGTAGTGCAATCTTGCAGACTTTCCAATGAAGGGGGGGATTCATCCGAAATTCATACATCAGTTCCAATAGTCAAAAAGCGGTCCCGCCTCACCATAGAGCGGGTCATAGTCGGGCAGGGGAACATTTTCAATATTTTGATCGGCCTCCGGCCGTTCGTCCTCCCGTCCGTATTTCATGTCGTGGGTTTTCCCGCCGGGATAGGCCCCGATAACGCGAAAAGAGGGTGTTCCGTCAATCTTTTTATGTACGGTCCCTGCCGGAAGAACGGCGATATCGCCGGCATCGACTTCAACCTGGGGACCGTGCGACCCTCCGAATTGGATGGTAGCCCGCCCTTCATATACAAACAGGCATTCGTGGGCATTACTGTGATAGTGATGAAAACCGAAAACCCCGTTACGCCAGCTTCCTCTCCAGTCATTATCATGCAACAACGTTTCTACAGTCTCCGGATCAATATCGGATGATTTTCCCAACACCTGCTGATACAAAAGCAGCGGCCAGCGGGGATGGTTGGGGAACGGTCCGTCGTCTTCAAGATAATGAGTTATTATGGTCGGATTTTCTACCGGTTGTTGGGGCATAATAAGAGCGAAGAAATTAATTCTTTATGGCAGGTGACGCAACGCCTGAAATAGAGTTTAGTATTTCCTCCAATTATAACAGTTGATCACTTGGTGAAGATTCCAACTCATATTAAGCCAGAAAGGTGCTGTCCGGATTGAGATTCTCCAACTGATAATATGATTTGACAAGCGTTTTTAACGGGAATTTTTATGTGAGGCTCCCGGTTATCGTCTTTTCAGTTTCTCCACTGCGCTCCATTACTCATTCAAGTCCCTCAACACCTGCATATTTCAGTCCAAGCGTCAATACCAGTCCGTAACCCAGGTGCATGATCAAACCCGCCAGCAGCATCCTGCCGGGGAACCACGTCTGCGAATAAAACAATCCAAATGAATCTCCAGCCGCCTTTGAAACTATCGGGGAAACCACCACAGCGGCCACTACCGAAATCAGTACACCGTAAATGATCCCTTGAATAAGCCAGTTTCCGGGCATAATCTGCTGCAGGAATGCCACCCACACCAAGGCCAGTATGATCCCAATAACCTGATAGGCGGCATTTCCCCACAGGATGGAATAAACATCCGACTGGTGAATATGGTTGAACGTCTCCGTCAGAAAATGACCGATATCAATCAGCGGCAGTCCGAATCCCGCCTGCAAAAATGCAATCATCTGCATGGTGAATGTAGCGAAAAATCCAGCTATTACTGTTCTCAAAAAGACGCGTGTACTCATATTATTCTCTCTTTAGTTTTAAGTTGGCAAAAAATCTTTACTCATTCGTAATATGGCTATCTGAAAGATAAAATACACATTTTCTCTTCCCGGGAATCTGATAGTTAGTAATACTAAATCAATCTTACTTTAATAGTAAATATTGGACTCATATATAACTTCATTCGATATTTTATCAAGTTTACAAAAAGCTTATCTGCCTATACTGAAACTATGCAGTTCACTGGTACATACCGGATGGTCATATTTTCAGGAAACTTGGTATTCTTTCGCATTTGGCCATCCGCTCCATAAAAAATCGCCATCCAGAGGCAACCATTTGGGTAAAAATCTTGTATAGACTAATAGAAGATAAATAATAAAAGAAAGATAACTCGCTGCAGGCGGTCTTTGAAACCGGTGCGAACGGTTGTTCTGAGAACTA
>CAYQXO010000099.1:0-10837 GCA_964421495.1 uncultured Balneolaceae bacterium
GACTCCTGCTTTACGAAGGCCTGAGCATAAAATAACGATTTTAAATAATTAATATGTTATCAGCCATTAGGCTGAACAACCCAAGTGCTTCAGCCCCCGCCCCGGGCTTTTCCGGCAGGCTCTTAAATACCGGCGCGGCAGTGGATTGTTTGCTGGGGATTGGGTGACGTAAAGCCTATTCTACGGGAGACGTAGGTCACCGCATTTTCTTGCTGTTTCCTGCGTAAGGGGGGGGCATGTTTTTGTGTAAGAAATTTCGTGCATAATACGACGGCAAATAGTAAGTTATAAAAGTGTTATCCTGTTTTAAGAGTATTATGTCATAAATTGAATATTGACTGGATCAATGCCAATTAAATGGAAAGTGTACTTATGAGTTCGAATAATTTGTCGACCGACAGCAAAAAGACGTTTGAAACCGGCCGGGGCGAGGCTCAACTTTATAGTCTCTCCTGGCTTGAGGAACAGGGATATGGAACTATTGAGCGACTGCCTTTTACCATCCGGCTGTTGCTGGAGTCTGTGTTGCGTAATTACGATGGATTTTCGGTAACCGAGGAGGATGTCGAGCGGCTGGCGGCGTATAATCCGACGGACCCGAGCGGGGAGATCCCGTATAATCCCTCGCGGGTGGTATTGCAGGATTTTACGGGCGTGCCCGCGGTGGTGGACCTGGCCGCTTTGCGGTCTGCCATGCAGCGGATGGGGGGAACGCCGGACAGCATCAATCCACAGGTGCCGGTTGACCTGGTGATCGACCACTCGGTCCAGGTGGATATGTTCGGGCGCGACAGTGCTTTCCAGTTTAACGTCCAGATGGAGATGGATCGAAACCGGGAGCGCTATGAATTTCTAAAATGGGGGCAGGATGCGTTTGACAACTTCAGAGTGGTTCCGCCGGGACGTGGAATTATTCACCAGGTGAACCTCGAATACCTGGCCCGGGGCGTGTTTACCGCGGAACAGGAGGATGGGTCCCTGGTGGCGTATCCGGATACGCTCGTGGGGACCGACTCTCATACGACCATGATTAACGGGCTCGGCATTCTCGGCTGGGGCGTCGGCGGTATTGAGGCGGAAGCGGCGATGCTCGGCCAGCCGATTTATATGTTGGTGCCCGAAGTGGTCGGGGTGAAGCTGACGGGACAGCTCCGGGAGGGTATCACGGCAACGGACCTGACCCTGACGGTAACCCAGATGCTGCGCCGCCACGGGGTGGTCGGAAAATTTGTGGAATTTTATGGAGAGGGACTCTCTCACATGAGTCTGCCGGATCGGGCCACCATCGCCAATATGTCGCCCGAATACGGGGCTACCATGGGTTTCTTTCCGCTGGATGACGAAGCCCTGCAGTATATGCGCCGGACCGGCCGCTCCGAAGAGCAAATAGAGCTGGTGGAGCGGTATGCCAAAGAGCAGGGATTGTTTCGAACGGACCAGACGCCGGATCCGGAGTATACGGATACCCTGGAGCTCGATTTGTCAACCGTAAAGACGTCCCTCGCCGGTCCCAAGCGTCCCCAGGATCGCATTACGCTCCCGCGTATGAAGGAGACGTTCGAAAATGCGCTGACGAGCGATGATCCGACGATGGGGTTCAACCTTGACGAGGATCAGCTGGCCAATAAAGGCGTGTATGAGAATGGCGAAAAAATTGAAATGACCCACGGCGATGTGGTGATCGCCGCGATCACCAGCTGTACCAATACCTCCAATCCGAGTGTCATGCTCGGGGCCGGCGTGGTGGCCAAAAAGGCCCTCGAAAAGGGATTGGAAGTCCCGGAATACGTAAAGACGTCCCTCGCCCCGGGCTCTCGCGTGGTGACGAAATACCTCGACGAGGCGGGACTCACCGATTACATGGATCAACTCGGCTTTAATCTGGTCGGATACGGCTGCACGACTTGCATCGGCAATTCGGGTCCCCTGCCGGAATCCGTTTTAAAAGCGGTGAAAGAGGGCGACCTGATCGTGGCCGGTATCCTCTCGGGCAACCGGAATTTCGAGGGACGTATTCACCCCAATGTCAAAGCCAATTACCTGGCTTCGCCTCCGCTGGTCGTCGCCTATGCGCTGGCCGGGACGGTGGATATCGACCTGGAAAACGAGCCGCTGGGCGTTGGTAAAGACGGGGAAGAGGTGTGCCTGAAAGATATCTGGCCGACGTCTGACGAGATTCAGCAATTCCTGGACCAGGCGATTCGCCCGGAAATGTTCGAAGAGATGTATTCCGATATATTTGAATCGGAGGCGTGGGATGAAATTCCGATTTCGGGCGGTGAGCTGTACGAGTGGACAGAGGACTCGACCTATATTCAGGAACCGCCGTTTTTCCAGGATATGTCGGACGCCCCCGATCCGATTGAACCGATTAATGAGGCGCGCGTACTGGTGAAGGTGGGCGATTCGATTACGACCGACCATATTTCGCCGGCGGGAGCCATCGCCCCGGGAAGTCCGGCGGGTCAATACCTGATGGAGCGCGGCGTGGAGCCGAAAGATTTCAATTCCTACGGGTCGCGTCGGGGTAACGACCGGGTCATGACCCGCGGCACGTTTGCCAATCCCCAGTTCAAGAATCAACTGGGTCCCGATAAAGCCGGCGGTTATACCAGGCATTTCCCGAGCGGGGAGGAGATGACCATCTTCGAGGCTTCCCAGCGTTACCGGGAGCGGAATACCCCGCTCGTCGTATTGGCCGGCAGTCAGTATGGAACGGGCTCCTCGCGCGACTGGGCGGCCAAGGGCACGTTGCTGCTGGGTATTGAAGCGGTAATCGCCACCTCTTATGAACGAATTCACCGGTCCAACCTGGTGGGAATGGGAGTCCTTCCGCTGCAATTCAAGGAGGGGGAGTCCGCCGATTCACTCGGACTGGACGGATCGGAAAAGATCAGCTTCCAGGTTGACGATAAGCTTGAACCGTGGCAGGAAGTGCCGGTTACTGCGGAAAAAGAGAATGGCGAAACGGTCCAGTTCGAAACCGTCTGCCGAATCGATACGCCGGTTGAAATCGACTACTATCGTCACGGCGGAATTCTGCACAAAGTGCTGCGCGATTACCTCGAAAGAGAAAAAACAAAGGTCTAATGGTCCGGGTTTCTGCCGGATTAACGCAAGGTAGCGGTTAAAGAGAGTTTGCTGGAAACGTTGTATCGCTCGATGCTCGATGCTCGAAGCTCGAAGGATATTCCACCCGGTTCCGACGAGGGGTATATACACCACCTCGCTACCTGCAGGAATACCCTTCCAGCCTCGAGCCTCGAGCTTCGAGCGTTACTCACTCCAATCCGTGCATGGTGAAGGCGCGGGCGGTGAAGTGGTTTAACGGGGTGTTCAGCATCAGATGAAGCAGCCATTTACGGGGCGTTTTCCAGCGATAGGAGCGACCTATCTTCATGTTGAGGGTCGCCCGGCGAAATGCTTTCCGGGCGCGGTGCTGCTGAATCCGGTTGTAGTTTTTGAGTTGCGGGTCCGCCGGGGCGCCCTGGTAGATATGGTGCAGGCTTTTTGCCAGGGTCTGGACGCCCAGCCATCCCAGGTTCATGCCCTGTCCGCCGATGGGATTGACCACGTGCGCCGCATCCCCGGCCAACAGGCACCGGTTGCGGTAAAACCTGGAGACCCGGTATTGTTCGACGCCGAACCCGCTTGAGCGCAGGCAGGTGTGAGCGGATAGGTCTGTTCCGACGCGCCGAAGCACTTCGCGTTCGAGCAAGGGGAGCGGGTCGCCCTGTATATTGCGCGAGGTTTTTACCACCCAGCGCTGTTGTCGGTCGGGCATGGAGAATGATTCGACGACCCCCCGCGGATGCAGATATATCGTTGCCGGTATATCGGAATCCGGCCGACCCGCAAAGTCCCCCATTACGTAACGGTCGGGATAGGGGCGGCCTTTCCAGTCGAGGTCGACGTCGGACCGTACCCGGCTGCCCCGGCCGTCGCATCCCACCAGGTAGGGGACGGTGACTTGTGAGGAGGGGGCGGATGTATCTCCGGACCCGGTTGGACGTAGTAATACGGTGACGCCGCGGTCATGCTCCTGCAGGCCGACCAGTTCCGTATCGTAGCTTATACAACCGGGTTGTTGGGCCAGCAGGCGTTCCTGTAAAATTTTTTCGGTGGAATATTGCGGAATCGACAGGATAAAAGGATGGGAATGTGGGGTACGGGAAAAATGAATACTTCCCACCCACGTCTGGTCCAGGTAGGCCGCTCCTTGTCGAATTTTGAGTCCCCGGTCGAGGAATGGATCCAGCAGTCCGAGGTTGCGAAAAATGGCAAGGGAGACCGGGTGTATCCCGATAGCCCGCGAATGCCGGTGGGTGGAGGAGTTTTTTTCGACGATATGAAAAGGAATGCCGTAGCGGTGGAGGTGGTGCCCCAGCAAGAGGCCGGAGGGACCCGCACCGACGATAAGGACCGTGTCCGGAGTTATTTTCCGGGATGGATCAGACATGGTTAAAGAGGGCTATCAGTCGAAAAGGAAATTTTCGATAAACGGTCCACTGTGCCGGAAGGGCTGCGCTCAGTTCGGATCTGGTGTAACTCCGCCTGATCGATATTCGACCGTCGCTTCCGGCGTACGAGCGTCGGAAAAAAGGGGCGATAAAACAGGAAAAAAGCAGGTATGCGGTATAGCTGCGCTGAAGATCGTTGAATATGACACGGCGCCGGCAGAGTTGTTCCGCCTGGTCCGCCAGACGGGTTAATTGCTGACTCGACAGATGGTGAATCACATGATTGGAGATAACGAAATCAAAGCGGACCTGCTCTTTCAGCAACCGGTCGATATCCACGCAGCGGAAAGAAACGTCTGCGGGGATTTCCCTGTGCTGCCTGACAAAATCCAGGGCACGGGAATCGGTATCGATGGCTGTTATCTGAAGTTTATACCCCTCTTTTTGTGCCCGGTGATAAAGAGCAAGCGGCAGATCGCCTCCCCCGAAGCCGATGTCGAGCAGTGTGGCGGAGTTGTTTGCGCGCAAGTGAGGCCGAATATGCCGCCGGTAGAGAGATTTCCAGCCGGCCAGCATCCGATTGATATACTCGAATTGCCGATAGGTGTTGAAAAGTAGCCGGCGGTCGCACCCGGGAGACTCCATGGCCTCTGTTAACGTAGTATCACGCGATTTTAGAAACATTTCGGCCTCCCGGTAGTCGGGGGATCCGGCATTTGTATCGTTGTTACTTGTGGCATCGCGATTAAAAAATCGTTTTTGATATTTGCTTTCATGGTAACGCAGCCATCTGAATCCCCCGAAATACATTGAATGTATGATCAGTGATCTCGATTAGATCCGGGTATGCGAATCGCGGACAGACTCCTAGCCCGGATTTCTCACCAAGAAATTTTGACCGTCTGCAAGGCGACAGGGTGCCGGTGAAGGAAATGTACAGTAGTACATTGATCAAGCCGGTTTCCCTGTTAACGTAGCAGACGGTCAAATTTCGCAGCGCTGATAGGCTGTTATCTACGATAAATACTATATTTGATGTTAAGTAGTTGAATTTCCTCGACATAACGTTATGTAAAAATTTCTCTTGTGAGAAATCCGGGCTAGATTGCCGTAAACAACCCGCTTTCAATCGTCAGGCCCGGCCCGAAGGCCAGCGGTATTAATTGTTGATTCCGCTCGATCCCGGTCTGCTCCATAATGTGTCTCATTACAAATAAAATCGTTGCGCTGCTCATGTTGCCGTACCGGGAAAGCACCTCCCGTGACGCCGAAAGCTGGGAAGGGGCCAGTCCAAAGTTGGATTCAAGTTTGTCAATAATTGCTTTTCCCCCGGGATGAAGGGCCCAGTAATCGACTTCCTGCAAATTTCCGGAAATCTTTTCGATCAGGGGAGTGAGCGCCTCGCGTAAATTGGCATCGATAATACGGGGGACGTAGCTGGACAGGATCATTTCAAATCCCGTATCCCCGATCGACCACGCCATGTCCTCTTCGCCTTCTTCGAGGTAGGTCGTGTGAAATTGGTCCATCCGCAACTGGACTCCGGAGTTTTGGTTCTTGTGACCGCTGACCAGCGCGCCGGCAGCTCCGTCTGCAAAAAGGGAGGCGGCAACGAGATTGTCGTAATCACGGTTGATCTGGAAATGCAACGAACACAATTCCAGGCAGATTACCATCACGCAGCTGTCGGGATCGGCCTCGCATATGGTATGGGCGAGTTGAAGGGCCGGCAGGGCGGCGTAACATCCCATGAAACCGAGGTTGTAGCGGCGGGTATCGAGTGGAAGATCGAGGGACTGAACCACGGCCAGGTCGGGTCCCGGGGCGAAGAATCCGGTGCAGGAGACGGTAATGACGTGGGTGATGTCGGCGGGTCCGACGGAGGGATTTTGTTCAAGCAGGTCGCTGCCCGTTTTTTGGAGCAATGGAGTGGCATGTTCTGTAAATCGACGGTTTCGCCGGCCGGTAGAGGGTGTGTTGATGGAACGATTGGTACCGAAATAAAAGGAGGATTGATCGCTGCCGGAGATAAAGTCTTTGACCACCGTGTGACGCTTGCTGATTCCCGAGTGGTGATAGATGCGGTGGATAAGGTGTTCCAACCGCCGGTCGTCGGCTATATATTTTTTCATCTGCCGGCACAGGAATTCCTGGCTGTAGGAGGTCTCCGGAACCGCGGTGGATATGGAATGAATATAACTGGCCATAAACGGCTCGTATCTGCTGTTGGTTGAGATTGAAGTATATATTTCCACGAATCCGGCCCCAACTCCGTCGGGTAATGAGAGCAGCCTATGGAGTAACCCGGCGGGGGATGTCGCCTGTGCTTTGGGACAGGGCCGCGTTAATCGACTCGACGGCCAGCATCCCCATTTTGCGTCGGGTAGTGTGAGTGGCACTTCCGATATGGGGAGTCATGATACAGTTGGGAGCGTCAAAGAGTTCGGGAGTAATATCGGGCTCGTTTTCGAATACATCCAGGCCGGCGGCACCAATCCGCTCTTCGTGTAAAGCTTCGGCCAGTGCCTGTTCGTCAACTACGGCTCCCCGGGCGGTGTTGACGAGGATGCCGTCCGGGCCGAGCGCCTCGAGCACTTCGCGATCAACGGCATGATGGGTGCCTTCGTTTAGCGGACAGTTGAGGCTGAGGAAATCCGACTGACGGGCCAGGGCATGGATGGAGCCAACATAGGTTGCATCAACAGAGGCTTCCGTTTTCGAATCCCGTCGGCTGCGATTGTGATACAGGATATTCATTCCGAATCCGCAGCCCCGACGGGCGATGGCCGTCCCGATACGTCCCATGCCAAAGATGCCGAGCGTACTGCCGTTGAGCTCTTTTCCCAGGAATCCGAGCGGATCCCATCCGTCAAACTTGCCGTCGCGAAGGAACTGTTCCGCTTCCGGAAGCCGGCGAGCAGCGGATAAGAGCAGGGAGAAAGCCGCATCGGCCGTTGCCTCGGTCAGTACGCCGGGGGTGTTGGTGACCGGGATCCCGGCTTCCCGGGCAGCTTCGATGTCTATATTATCGTAACCGGCGGCCAGGTTGGCGATAATTTTAAGCTGGTCGGCCTGTTGTATGACTTCCCGGGTGATCGGATTCGAGAGTAAGGATAGAACGGCGTCGTAGTCGGGAAGGTCCGCTTTTAAATGAGAGGGATCGTCATAGTAGCCTCGCTTTCCTATATCCACGTCGTAGTTTTGGCGCAGCTTGTTGATTGGCGGTTCGACAATCGACTCGGTAATCAGGACACGTGGCGGCATAGATGGTTAAAGGCGATCGTTTTAAGTAAAGGGCTAATGGAAGTTAGAATGATTTCTTTTCCCCTCGAAGCATGTAGTAGCGCAAGGCACGGACCTCGTCGGACTTCGGGCGCGTATACAGATAGGTGAAGGGAGTAAGGACCTGGGTACACATGCGATTTTTGGGTTGCCAGGCTTCAATATTGAGGGTAAGGGTGTGTTCTTCAATAATATGGGATACCTCCTTCAATCGGGAACAACCATTGGCAAAATTTCCCTTGATGAGGAGGTAGGCCGTATCCGGACGTTGTATGCGCTCGACAGATTCCAGGAAAACAGTGGCGCCGGTGGTTTCCACCTCATCGGGTGGCGGCTTCAGCTCGGCGAATTCACTGGTATCGCGACCGGCGTTTTTCAACGGCATGGATTCGCTGTGATCGGCAGAGGGACTGCGGTAAGCCTGCGAGGCGGTACAAGCCGTTAGTCCGGCAAGCAGAACCAACAGGAAGAGGAGTCGGAAAACAGGATTTTTTGTATGATCATTCATCTTCAACTTTCGTTATTTCGGCATCGCTCCACATTCGCTCAATACCGTAAAATTCCCGTTTCCCTTTTAAAAAGATATGTACCACTACATTTACGTAATCGAGAATGACCCACCGCAACGTATCCATTCCTTCCTTGTTCCAAACGGTTTCGTCCAGTTTTTCCTCGGTTTCATCCAGTACATTGCGGGCGATGGCCTTTATTTGTACGTCAGATTCAGCATGACACACAATGAAATAATCGGTCAGGGTAGTCAACTCCTGCACGTCAAGGATGGTAATATCTTTGGCAAGCTTGTCGAGCAGGGCATTCGAGATTACCTCGATGAGTTGTTCGGAGTCGATGGACTCCTCGGTTGCGACATCGGTAAATTGATGCTCCAGCTTTTCAGCATTTTTAGTCATACACGATTATTTTAGGTTGAGATTTTTATAATTAGCCCCTATTACGAGCGTCGCGTCCAGGTAGAAGTCCCGGGATTCCTCGATGAGCACGTTTTCTTCCTTGATACCCAGCGCGCGGGCGACGCGAAGTGCGTTTTGCCGGTTCTTGTTGCGCGCAATGACGACCGTCTTGCGCATATCGAAATTTTCAAAGTTTCCCGTCTCCACTACATCAAAACCGTATTCCCGCAACGTGGTGGTAAAACGATCGGCCAGGCCGGGTACGCCGCATCCGTTGAGTACCTCGATTTGAATAACGTCGCTTATGAGGCGCGAGGGGGCGGTTGTTCGTTGATTTTGAATGCGGGGATAGAGGTATCGAGTGACCAGGGCAACGACCAGAATAAAAAGTAATACGCTCAGAAAACCGATGACTGCATTTAATCTGAAAGTATTTGTATCGGGCTGCTTTTTGGTCATGTAGCGAAATCGATGGATTCAAATCATTATCGCAGAAAGAAGGGATCTACACCGCGCCCGTAATAACCTCCGAAACCGCTACCGTAACCGGTAAAGGGAGAGGGGGACTGTCGAAACTGCAGTTGTATCTGGCTGTTCGGACCCAGGTCGTAATTCAGTTCGGCATTGCGTATCATGATGCGCGCATCCGGTCCGCCTTGGCCGTATAACCCTTGGTTGAAAGAACCGCCGAACGGGGAATGCATCATCGAAATATCGAGTCGTCCGCTCAAGTCATCCGTGAACCCGAAATGCATGGTGTTGGTGTACATGTTAATATTTTGATACTGCCCGCCCAGACTGGTAAAATTCATACTGTAGGAGTGTTCCATCTCCATCTGAACTCCGTCGAACAGACCGGAAAGAAAGCCAACATTGCCGGAGGGACGTTCTTGCTTGAGAATGGGACCGGTATAATCATACTCCGTTACCTGCTGATCGCGAAATTGAGCCTGCCCCTCCACGGCAGCCAGTAACAGGAAAATACCTGCAACAAGAATACATATGGCCTTTCGGTGCATAGTCTTATTAATATATTAGGATGACAAATTTTGTTTGCGCAATGCGCTTTTTATTAACGTCTCTACGGGTAATTAAATTATAATTATCAAGGGGTGCAACCCGGAAGCCGTTCAGACCTTCTCTAATCTGCTGCAATAAGGGCGAATCCGGTTATCTTGTAGCAATTTTTCCCGTGGGTGAAACCGTTGCTTTGCATCAAAACCGTCCGGGAGAAACACTTCCGACAGCCCTCGGGATATCACGGTATGCCCTGTAAAATCCGACAAACTCCTACATAAGAGCGTTACTTGAAAAACCCGGGGAGGGGTCTGAAGCACTTGGGTTGTTCGGCATTAAGGCAAAAATGTATTGTTACTTCATACCGGTATTTTGCTTGTACTCCTCGCAAAGCAACAGTCAGCCGAATTTCCCTCGCTGAAGACCCCTCCCCGGGTTTTTCAAAGCATGCTCTTATTTAAAAATGGCGGAGGTGGAGGGATTCGAACCCCCGGACCCCTCAGAAGGGGTCAACGGTTTTCGAGACCGCCGCATTCGTCCTCTCTGCCACACCTCCGTACCGGACAAATGTTGGCGTAAAATAATTTCCAGTTGTTCGATGTTATTAAATCGGGTATATTGGCAAGCCCTCAAATTTATAACAAAAATTATTTTTAACAAAACAAAAACGGCCCGTTTCTATAAATGAAACTAACGGATTTTAAATTCGAAGAGGTAGACTTTAATGTACCGGAAAAATCAGTTGAACCGCGTGACAGTTCAAAACTGATGGTGCTCCATCGGGACGACCAGTCCATCGAGCATCGCAAGTTCGAGGATATCCACGAATATATGAATGAAGGGGATGTCCTTATATATAACAACACCAAAGTATTTCCGGCGCGACTAAAAGGGAAAAAAGAGAAAACTGACGCCGATATTGAAGTGTTCCTGCTCAGGGAATTACAGCCCGATAATAAGCTGTGGGATGTGTTGGTTGAACCGGCACGAAAAATACGGATCGGCAATAAGCTCTATTTTGGAGAGCACCTGGTAGCGGAGGTAGTAGACAATACCACCTCGCGGGGACGAACCATTCGTTTCCTGTTTGAAGGTAGTAATGAGGAGTTGTATGAAATCCTCGACGATATCGGCGATGTCGCCGGCCTGGGCGACGACGGTCGGCAG
>CAYQXO010000100.1:0-10795 GCA_964421495.1 uncultured Balneolaceae bacterium
GGATATATAAACACTCCTCCCTTTAGCAAAGTCCGATGTATATCGGCCACCATGGCCCCGATGTATCGAGCCGAATAGGGCCTGCCTTCATCGACCGCCACCTCCTGGCAATATTTCACATATCGTTTTAGGCCAGAAGGCCAGGCGTTGTAATGACCCTCATTGGTGCTGTAAATATATCCTTTTTCAGGTATGCGAATAGATTCTTTGGCGAGGATAAATTCACCTATACTGGGATCGAGGGTAAACATGCTTACTCCGAGTCCCGTGGTATATACCAATGTGGTGCTGGATCCGTACAAGACATATCCGGCAGCCACTTGTCGACTCCCTTTCTGCAATGCTTCTTCAACAGAGGGCTTCTTGTTCGCGGCGCTTTTTCTCATATAGACGGAAAATATACTTCCGATCGATACATTCACATCGATATTCCCGGAACCATCGAGCGGATCCAGGTAAACGATGTATTTGCCCGACGGACTTCCCAGGTGTATGGGATCATCATTTTCCTCCGATACGACCATGGAGGTTATCCGGGAACGGTCCAGGGCGGCTATCAATTGGTCATCGGCAAACTTGTCCAGCTTTTGTACTGATTCCCCGTGAACATTGCTCCGCCCGAATCTTCCCAGAATATTATTAAAGCCCGCCTTGCTTACTTCCCGTGCAATAATTTTGCCCGCCAGTCCTATGTCCCTGAGTAACTGGGAAAACTCGCCGGTTGCCCCGGGAAAACGATTTTGTCTTTTAATGATAAATTCTTCCAGGGTGACTAGCCGATTCTTTTGTGAACACATGGTGCTTTGGTTTGTGCAATTATGGGATGGCGAGGATGTAATTGAGTTTTTTTCAGATAGACTGCACCCGCATTTTCAATTGATTATTAGCTGTTCGACGGGCTCCTTATTTGGATTCAAGCAATTTCTCCAGAAGATCGCGTGCTTTTGATTTCAGTTCTTCCAGGGATCCGTCATTTGTTATTTCGTAATCCGACAGTTCCCGCATTTTTTGATCTTCTTGTTGCCATTGCATACGAGCTCGCACCTGCCCGGGATCGACCCGGTCCCTTTTCGATACCCACTCTATGCGCTGATCCAGATCGGCTTGTATAAGTACGACCACATCCAGATACGCCGGTCGTTTTTCCTTTAATAACAGGGCAGCTTCCTTTACAAAAGCTTTATATCCTTGCTCCTCAGCTTTCTTTATTTCCGTTTTTGTGGCGGAGCGGACCCTGGGATGCACCAGCGCATTCAGTTCTTCCACGCGATTATTTTCAAAAGCCTCCTGCGCCAGAAATCCCCTGTTCAACCTTCCTTTTGAATCGTAGGATCGATCCCCGAAGGCCTCAATTATCTGTTGTTTGAGCTCCGGATCATCTCTCATGAGGCGTTTTGCCAGTTGATCCGCCTTGACGACATAAGCACCCATTTCCCTCCATACCTCTAGTACGGTGCTTTTGCCGCTTCCAATGCCACCCGTTAAACCGATAATGATCATGATAATCCCTAACCTGTTGTCAGTCCATCGCTGTTGCTTATCCTGTCCAATTATCTTCGAACTGTTGGTAAAAAAGTGTAAGCCGGCTCACCCTTTTATTGTTATCAATCCACGCTATTCCGTCCAGGAAATCGTCGGACTTCCACAAATCCTGCTACATATCCGGAAAGCCGACAGGCTTCTAAATTATCGTATCGTGCTGGGCTGATTCAATAGTATCCGTATAATCGGTAGTATAGTGCAGTCCCCGACTTTCCCGGCGCTGCATAGCTGAGTGAATAATCAAGTCGCCCACCCCGACCAGGTTCCGCAGTTCACACAGTGGCACACTTACTTTGGTACGCTGATAAAAGTCCTCCACTTCTTCATAAAGCAGTCGTAAACGGCGTTGTGCCCGGGACAGCCGCAAATCGCTGCGCACGATTCCGACATAATCCCACATAATCTGCTGTAATTCTCGTTTATTATGGGAAATCAGTACCCACTCCTCCGGATTGGCCGTACCCGATTCGTCCCATTCGGGGATATCCTCGTTAAAAGATACATCCTGAATGTACTCGACGGCTTTCCGGGCTGAACGATCGGCAAAAACCAGGGCTTCCAGCAAACTGTTGGACGCGAGGCGATTTGCCCCGTGTACTCCCGTATTGGCAACTTCTCCGCAGGCAAACAATCCGTAAATACTTGTCTGTCCATCCAAATCGGTGATAACTCCACCGCATATATAATGGGCGGCAGGCACCACAGGTATGGGATCTCCGGTTATATCAATCCCGTATTTTTTACATGTGTTATAAATATGAGGAAATTCCTCTTTTATTTTACCCGAATCCAGGTGCGTAACGTCGAGATACACGCACTCCTCACCGCGCTTTTTGAGTTGATCGTCAATGGCGCGTGCCACGATATCGCGGGGAGCCAGCTCGCCGCGTTCATCATACATTTTCATAAAGCGGTCCCCTTCGCGATTCAATAATACCCCTCCCTGTCCCCGCACTGCTTCGGAAATCAGGAACGAGTCAGCATCGGGGTGGTAGAGGGAAGTGGGATGAAACTGGATAAATTCCATATTCGCTATACGGGCCTTGGCGCGGTAAGCCATGGCAATTCCGTCGCCGGTTGCTATGGAGGGATTGGTCGTGTGCTGATACACCTGTCCCGCCCCCCCGGTAGCAAGCAACGTGGTTCTTGCCAGGACCCGTTCCACATTGCCGGATTGGACATCCAGGACGTAAGCCCCGAAACAGTGAATATCATCGTAGCGACTTACGTAGTGGCTGAGGTGATGTTCGGTTATCAAATCCACCGCAAAATGGTGTTCAAAAATATCAATCGAGGGATGGTTGGTCGCCTGCTCCACCAGTACCCGCTCCACCTCTTTTCCCGTCATGTCAGCGGCATGAACAATACGGCTGTGGGAATGCCCTCCCTCGCGCGTCAAATCAAGTTCGCCGTTATCGGTGGTAAACCGGGCCCCGTATTCCAGCAGTTCGTCAATCATGCGCGGTCCTTCCCGGACGATAAGTTCCACCGCCTCCTTTTTACACAGACCGTCTCCCGCCGTCAGGGTATCCTCGACATGTTTTTCAAACGAGTCGCGCTGATCAAGCACACTGGCAATACCACCCTGTGCGTAGCGGGTATTGGCTTCATCCGTCTCTTTTTTCGTGATTATAGCCACGGACCCCCGGTCCGCAACTTTCAAGGCGTACGTCAGCCCCGCGCTACCACTTCCGACGACCAAAAAATCGTATTTATGAGGTGTGGGCATTGGCCATCAGGTAGGATTTGATAAAATCATCCAGCTCGCCGTCCATCACGGCCTCCGTGTCAGAGGTTTCGTGGTCGGTGCGATGATCCTTCACCATGTTATAGGGATGGAAAACGTAGGATCGAATCTGGGAACCCCATTCTATTTTATTTTTAGATTCCTCCAGTTTCTGTTTCTCGCGTTCCCGGATATTCTTTTCCAGCTCATATATTTTTGACTTTAAAAGTTGCCGGGCCTTTTCGCGATTCTGCAGTTGCGAACGTTCTTGCTGGCACTCCGCAACAACACGCTCATCGCTGCCGTCTGACAGCGTGCCTTCCCAGATTAGCCGAACCCCCGTTTCCACTTTGTTTACGTGCTGACCGCCGGCGCCGCTGGCATGAAAACGCTGCATGTTTACGTTATTCTCGTCGATATCCAATTCTATGGAGTCATCAATGACCGGGGATACGAATACGGAGCAGAAAGAGGTATGGCGGCGCGAATTACTGTCGAAGGGCGAAATACGGACGAGTCGGTGCACTCCGCTTTCCGACTTTAAAAATCCGTAGGCGTAATCGCCTTCGATCTCGAGGGTTCCGCTCTTAAGACCGGCCACTTCCCCCTCCTGGTATTCGGCCACCGAAACCTGATATCCGTTTCGATCACACCATCGCTTATACATTCGGTACACCATTTCTGCCCAGTCCTGGCTTTCCGTGCCTCCCGCACCGGGATTGATGGTAAGAATCGCATCGCGGTGGTCGTCTTCCCCGCGCATCATGCTCTTGAACTCCAACTCTTCCACTTTCTTGCGAAGCGTGGAGACTTCGGCTTCCAATTCGTCACCAACCTCTTCTCCCTCTTCCAGAAATTCCTGATACACTTTAATGCTGTCCCGCAGATTACTCAGCTCCTCCCATTTGGCAACCATTTTTTTCTCATGGTCCAGATCCTTCATGATTTGCTGGGCACGATCCGGATCATCCCAGAATTGTGGATCCTGCGTCTGCTCTTCCAGTTCTTTTATGCGGACTTGACGACCATCATAGTCAAAGATACCCCCTGAGCGCATCGACACGCTCGAACAAGGCATTCAGGTTTTCCTGGTTGATATTAATCGTTGTCATAGAAATGGGATAGAATGGTTTGCGATAAAATTTGTCGGTGCATCTGAAATTATCGATTCCATACTGATTTAAAAAATAGAAAAAAGGTTGAGAGTTGAACCCTGGACCAATACAAAACCCCTATACCGGCCTAATATGGTCAACTCCCAACCCGCTTTTTCTTTCGAGTAAAATCAGTTACGCGTCAATCGTCCCAGGAAGTAGCCCACAATAAATCCTCCCACTATAGCTACTCCCAATCCTTCCTCAGGATGAGCGCGAACATAACGTCTCGCATTTCGATAATCCTTTTTCAGATCGCGTTCAAGTTTATGCCGTTCGTCCTTGAGACGGTCGATCAGGCGTTCATAAACTTGCGGATCAACAAACGGTTCGCGTTCGCTTTGCGTTTTAGTCTCCTCATTCGCGTAATCACCGTTGCTCGCCATAGGTTCTTGATTATCTGCCATAATAGTTAGATTTTTATTTAGGTTATATGTATAAGTACTTGATAATCAAATGATTAATGATATTCATAGTGTTTTTTATCATATTCATAAATACAACAATAAAGCTTGTTTATGACGTTCCCTGTTAACCAATTTTACCAAGAGTGTACCTATTCATTATAACGCATACAACGTCCAATTCATATAATTTATCAGACTGACATTTAAGGGGTTGTTCCCTACATGTCTTCCTTTGAAGTATCTGCAGTCTGCTTGTCTGTCGTTAATCGCTCTTCCTGTTTGCCCGTAAGTTGCTCTTTGTACTGCAACTCATATAATTTTCGATAAATGCCGCCTTCTCGCTGCATCAGTTCTTTATGGGTCCCGACTTCGCGGATCTCCCCTTTGTGCATAACAAGAATTTTGTCAGCTCCCTGAATCGTCGACAGCCGGTGCGCTATAACAATCGAGGTTCGCCCGCTCATAATTTTGCGATAGGCTTTATTTACAATAGCCTCCGTTTCAGAATCGACACTGCTGGTCGCCTCATCCAGGATCAGCACCCTCGGATCATACACCATCGCACGAACAAAGCTAATGAGTTGCCGCTGCCCCATGGAGAGGGATTTACCTCTTTCCTTCAAGCGATAGTCATATTGGTTGGGCAAGTACTTGATAAAGCGGTGTGCCTCGACTTTTTTCGCACTTTCTACGACCTTTTCACGCGAGATATCATCGTTGCCCAGGGTTATGTTTTCGTGAATAGTGCCGGTAAATAATACGTTATCCTGGAGAACCAGTGCAAAATTGGAACGCAATTCCCGTATAGACAGCTCCCTGATATCCACGCCATCCAACAGAATGTTTCCGTCGTTTATATCGTAAAAACGATTCAGCAAGTTGATTATCGTGGTTTTTCCCGCTCCCGTCGCTCCCACGATTGCAATCCTTTCCCCCGGTTCCGCTTTAAAGGAAACGTTTTTCAGCACATAATCTTCATTTTCGAGATATTTGAACCAGACTTGCCGAAATTCAATTTCTCCCCGGGGGTTCTCGATGGACTTCGGCTCTTTGGGTTTTGGAATTTGGTTTTCCTGATCCAGCAGATGAAATATTCGTTCCGAAGAAGCCAGGGCCGACTGCAGGGTATTGAATTTTTCGGAGAGACCTCGAATCGGTTGGAAAAACTGTCGTGCGTATTGAATAAAAGCAACCAGGACTCCAAACGTAACGCCCCCCATTAATGCTCGTCCCCCGCCGTACCAGATGACCAGGGCCATAGCCACACTTGCGATTACCTCTACGGTAGGCCAGAATATGGCGAAATAAAAGATGGTTTTTATATAGGCATCACGATGATCGCGATTTCTTTTTTCAAAATGTTCTCGCTGTTTTTCCTCGCGGCCGAACAACTGAACAATATCCATTCCGTTAATATGCTCCTGGACAAAGGAGTTTACCCGGGCGATTTGATCGCGGACATTCAGGAATGCCACGCGAACCTTGGCTCTAAACAGAAAGGTAGCGTAAAAGAGGACGGGCAGGGTCGCCAAAACGACCAGGGATAGTTCCCAGCTCATACTGAACATGAAATAGAGAATAAAAATAATGCGAAACAGATCGCCGACCAGGTTAACCACGCCGTGCGACAACAGGTCGTTCAGCGCTTCGATATCGCTGGTGGTCCGGGTGATCAGTTTTCCGATCGGATTTTTATCGAAAAACTGAACGTTCATCGACTGTATTTTTTCAAATACCCTGTTCCGGAGGCTGTAGAGCGTTCCCTGTCCAAACCATCGGGTGAGATACGTATTGGCGACCAGCAGGATAAATTCGCTGATAAGGGTACCCACCAGCAACAAGACGATCCAGTACAATCCCTGGAAGTCATCATTGGCAATATGCTCGTCGATGGCCAGTTGTGTGAGTTTGGGACGTACTGTGCCCATAAAAGAGGCACTTAACGTCAACAGTACGGCCAGCAGAACATACCAACGGTACGGTCTGACAAACGAATAAAGTCGTTTGAGCAGATCCGTATCTACATTTTGCGTCTTTTCGTTAGAACTCAACTGCGTTTGTATTGTACATTAAAATCGGTCGAAATCGTCAAACGGAGTACGCGGAGTGATATGCTTGGGTTGTCGTTCCTGCTTGTCGTTGTCATCGTCCTTTTTCTTACTCTTCTTTTTCTTTTTACTTTTTTTGCCGCTGTCCGATTTATTGCTTTTGCTCTTGCTGTATTTTTTACTGGAGCTTTTCTTTTTCGAGCTTTTTTTCTTCCTTTTCCGGAATTTCTTTTTCTTTTTGCTCTTATTTTTCTTCTTGCCGCCTTTCTTTTTGTTATTCTTCTTTTTGTTATCAAATTCCTTGATCGAAACCCGCGGTTGAATAATACCACGCTCATGGCTCGGATCCGTCATGATCGGACGAAGCTCGGTGGCAATCCAGGTAGGGTGAAATTCATCCCTGGCTTCTCTCAACAAGACATAGGGGTTGGTATAACGGGCCGAGAAGTGAGTTATAACCAGTAATTTCGTCTTTGACTCATTAGCCACGCGTGCCGCATCACTGGCCGTGGAATGTCCCGTTTCTTCCGCTTTCTCTTTCAAGGTGCTTCCGAAAGTGGCCTCATGATAGAGAACGTTGGTATTTTTACCCAACTTGACGGCATTACGACAATATACCGTATCCGTTACGTAGGCAAAACTATCTCCGGGACGCGGATGGCCGACGATTTCATGTGATTTGACCACGGTTCCGTCGTCGAGCGTTACGTCATTGCCGGCCTTGAGCTCCTTATACTGCCAGTCTTCGGAAATTCCCTGTCTTTGGGCCTTTTCGGCATCGACTTTGCCGGGTTTATCTTTTTCCTGCAGGCGGTAACCAACGCAAAATTTGGTATGGCTGAGAGGGCGCGCCTCCACGTAGAACTCTTCTTCATCCACTACCACTTCATGTTCAAATCCCTCTTCTTCCAATTCGACATAATTGACGGGAAAAGTGATATCCACTTCCGCGAATTTAAAGTTGAACTCCACAAATTCTTTCAGGCCTTTGGGGCCCACTATTTTCAATTCCCTTTCCCTGCGTTGCAGCTGAAGGGTTGATAGCAGGCCGATTATTCCGGTATAGTGATCTATATCCAGATGGGAAATGAAGATACAATCAATTTTCGATCGCTTCATTCCCGCCTGAAGCATGCGCATTTGCGTATTTTCTCCACAGTCAAAAAGGTATATACTACCCTCTCTCGTGGTGGTGGGCGTTGCTGAGGCCACGCCTAAAGGCACAATAATCATTTTCTGACTCCTATTTTGTTTTTATTTACGGAAACATCTGCGTTCAAACAGATTACTATCTCGATTGTTAAAACTATATTTCCGCTAATTCTTCTTCCAGTAATTGTTTGTTATACATTTCGTAGTATCTACCCTTTTCAGCGAGGAGGTCATCATGCGTACCAGACTCAACGATCCGTCCCTCCTCCATATAATAAATCTTATCTGCATCTTTAATAGTAGATATTCGATGGCTAATCATCAAGGTTGTTCGGTTCTCCAAATGATCGTATAAGTGCTGTAATATTGCATCCTCTGTTTTCGTATCTACTGCACTTAACGAATCATCCATCACTAAAATTTTAGGATCTTTTATTAAAGCCCGTGCGATGGCCGTTCGCTGTTTTTGTCCACCGGACAGCGTAATACCTCGCTCGCCTAATATAGTCTCGAATTTTTTCTCAAATTCCAAAATATTATCACGCACCTGGGCCTGCTCTGCCGCCTCCTCGATTTCTTCCATACCGGCGTTATCCATACCAAATGCAATATTTTCCGCGATCGTATCCGAAAACAGGAAAGTGTCCTGCGGTACATAACCTATTTCCTGGCGAAGTACATCCAACGGAATTTTTCGAAAATCTATACCATCGATATAGATCGTTCCCTTATCGGGATCAAACAAACGGGGAATCAATTGGGTCAGTGTTGTTTTTCCGCTTCCGGTTCGACCCACAATTGCCGCTTTTTCTCCCGCTTTTATTTGCAAGTCGATATCCCTGAGCACATATTCGTCCGTATCCGGATACTTGAAACTGACCTGCTCAAAGGTGATATCTCCCTTGATGGAATCAATGTCGGGGTCGGTATGATCCTCATCCTTGATTTCGATCGGTTCATTCAGTATCCGCTCAATTCTTTTCCAGGAAGCCAGTGAACGCTGAAATCGATTCACAGTATATCCAAGGGAAGCCACCGGCCATGTCAAATATGCCACATAAATAACAAACTCTGCAATATTACCTATAGACAAGCCTCCGTTAATGACCATCTGCCCCCCTTTCCAAATCACTATTATTACTGAAATGCCGATCAACAAATTTAAAAGAGGATGAAAGAGAGATTCCACCATGTCCAGCCGCAATTTTTTTCGGCGATAACTATCACTTTCCTGTTCGAAGCGACTCTGCTCATATGCTTCCCGATTGTATGATTTTATCAGACGAATACTGGAAAAAGCTTCCTTTGCACGTCCCGCGATTTTGGAATATTGCTGTTGAATCTTGCGTGAATGACTGTATATATAACCGCTTATATAATAGGCAACAGCTGACAACAGGGGCAGCGGAAGCAAGGCCCAGAGGGTGAGCTCGGGACTTACAATAAGCATCATGGTGATAATAAAACTGAACCTTGTCAACGTGTTGATGGTATACATAAAGGCAGGTCCGAAATACTCCCTGACCCGCACTACGTCTTCGGTAGCTCGAATATAGACATCTCCGGTATCCCGTTGACTGTAGAAGCGTTGAGGGAGGCGAACCAGCTTGTGGAACAGCTCATTGCGTATATCGTATTCAATTTTACGGGAGGTTACAATCAGTGTTTGGCGGGTAGCAAAGAGCAAGATGCCGTAAAGCGCGACGGCTCCCAGCAGAAAACCTGCATTCTTTGCCAATATGATGCTGGCTTCGCTTGAAAAAAGGACGGTAAAGAGGCTGTCGAATGGTTGGTCGATTCGGCCGCCCAAAGCTGAAATTTCGTCCATCGTTCGCCTGATGAAAATCGGTATCCAGACAAGAAAGAAGTTGGCAGCTGTTAAAAACAGGGTGCCTGCTACGATGGTCCATAGATATTTCTTAAAGTAGCGGTTTAGCGTGATTAGTGTCTGTAGGTTCATGCTCATACTTTTCAATCCAGTGATTCGCAAGTTTCAGGCCCGACAAATAAGCCGCCTCAACGGTATCGCCGCCCAGATAGTCGCCTACAAGGGCCAATGGCGCCTCTTCCATTTCCAACTCGATGAATGGATCATCCATCGGGTTTCTGGCCAGCATATATCTCCAATGGCTGGTTTCGACCCAATCGGGTTGGGCCGCCCAGTCACCGAGAATCTCGCCAAGACGATTCAGCATCAGGTTCGCAGTCGTATCCGGGTCATCTCGCTTGTGTTGCCTGGCAAAATCCGACTGTGAATGCAACACTAACGCCGTTTCCGGTGGATTATTACGTTTGGAAGACTCATTATAAGCCCACCACAGGCGATCATCCATGAATTCGATCCCTTTCCAGTCGGGCCGGTCTTGATCGCCATACCCCGCCATGACCGTCAAGGTTTGCGTATAATTGATCTCGTCAATATGCCGGATGATCCGTCGGGCGGCCGTCTCATTTTGTGCTGTCTGCAGCACTGCATACGCTTGAGGAGCGGGTGAAGCCAATATGACGGCATCCACTTCGAGCAGATTGCTATCGGTCAGGTTGATCATCCAGGAGTGCTTCTTCGAACGAAATGATCCGATATGCGTTAAACCGCCCGCTTTCACCTCTGACCGTATATCTACCCAACGCGACAGGTATCGTGGTATTTCATTAATACCTTCGGGCACCACGTAGTAGCTTTCAAACTCTTTATTCGGATTTTCGCGATACAGGTTAATTCCGTCGTACAAACCAAAATAATGGGTCCATTCCCTCACCATATCC
>CAYQXO010000101.1:0-10030 GCA_964421495.1 uncultured Balneolaceae bacterium
GTTTTAATCTGGCTACTGCGAATTTATACATGGACGCCCAATTGGCTGACGGTATTCGTTTAAGTTTGACCACTTACCTGAGTTCCAGGCACCATCCTGAAGCGTGGGTGAAAGGAGGTTATTTGCTTGTGGATGATTTGTCGATGTTCAACAGCGATGCCGTCGATGGCCTTATGGAGTATTTATCGCTGAAAGTAGGTCATATGGAAGTCAATTATGGCGATACACACTTCCGTCGGACCGACAATGCCCGGGCCATATACAATCCCTTTGTAGGTAATTATTTAATGGATTCCTTTACTACCGAAGTGGGCGGCGAGATCTACTTCAACAATAATGGAATCATGGCTATGCTCGGCTTGTCAAGTGGTGAGTTGCGGCCCTCCGTTACCAATCCGGATGATAAAGCTCCCTCTATATACGGGAAATTGGGATATGACACGGAATTTGGCGAAAATAAGCGATTTCGACTGACCGGCTCCTACTATCATACGTCAAAGTCGGCGCCAAACCATTTGTACACTGGTGATCGCGCGGGATCACGATATTACGATGTGCTCGACGGTGGTTTCCGAACCCCTCGTATCTCGCCCGGACTGGCCAACAAAGTGAATGCCTTCATGATCAATCCCTTCGTGAAATACGAGGGACTTGAGGTTTTTGGCGTAGTGGAAACGGCTACCGGCAACAGCGTGGTTAATGCACCGGAGGAGAGTACCTGGAACCAATATGCCGTCGACGTAATCTATCGTTTCCTGGAAAACGACCAAGTTTATGTCGGAGGACGATATAATGTTGTCTCCGGTGAATTTGGTACAGGGCACACGCTTGACGTAGGCGCGGATCGTATTCAGATCGGTGCCGGTTGGTATATGACCAAAAATATACTCATTAAAGCGGAGTATATGACGCAGACGTATAATGATTACCCGGCAGGTGTCTATCAAGGCGCTTCTGTTGACGGCTTCATGGTGGAAGGAGCGATTGGCTTCTAAATATTTTATCCCTAAGTAGTATCCCCTATACATAGCCCGGTCGAGGAAATCGATCGGGCTTTTTTTTGCGGCACGCTTACCGGCATCCCGTGAGTCTGACAGTCGCAAAGAGGAAAAGTGAAACGTCGGGAAAAATGCTCAAAGCGCATGGAATCGTTCCCGGTATCCAAATAATGGTAACAGAATAAATGAGCGGTTCAAACGATGAATAAGTGATGGAATAAAAGAGCCTGTTGCAAAACCCGGGAAGGGTTCTTCAGCCAGGGAAATTCAGCCGACTGCTGCTTTACGAAGGTATGAATCCAAAATAACGGCTTTGGGGGATTAATCTATTTTTAGCCATAAAGCTGAAGAACCCAAGTGCTTCAGAATCCTCCCCGAGTTTTGCAACAGGCTCTAGAAATAGTAGTAATAAACAGTTATACTTCACGTGAAAGTGTTAAACCTAATAAAACAGACAGGACGGATACTATGAAGCTTGTGGATGAACAAGGTAATGAAATTACGAGCAAGCAGAACGAAGAGGCCCAGGAACTGGAAAAGAAGCTGAGCAAGAAGACGGAAAAGTTGTTGGAGCCGATTATTAACAAAATTAAACTGAGTGGCAAGCAGATTCCCCAGGAACAGCTTATCCAACTAAGTTCAACGGCACACCAACTGCTCTTTAATCGTCTCATTTATAATCTTATCAGCGAGCTGGACTATGATGTGGATGATTTGCTGAGCGATGATGACGTTGAAGAGCTGCAGACGTCCCTTAAGAACCAGGTCCGCATGGTGGATCCAAGCGAAGCCGCTCAACAACAGCAGCAAGATCAGGGACAAGATGACGATAAATCCTGATCGGGTAATAAAAAAACCCCGCCGTGTTTCACCACGACGAGGTTCTGCCATGCAGGGGATAGATAGAGGGGATTATTTGATAAGGTTCATTTTCTTCGTTTTCGAGAATTGGTCCGCTTCAATGCGATACAAGTACGTGCCGCTGGACAGATCCGTGGCATTGAAAGTAATGGTGTGGGATCCAGCCGATTGACGTTTATCAACCAGCGTGGCTACATGTCTGCCCAGGATATCATACACGGCCAGGGTTATATCACTGGACTGCGGCAGGTTATACGTTATTTTCGTAGTCGGATTGAAGGGATTGGGATAGTTCTGATTCAGGCTGAAAGCACTGGGCTTCTCGCTCTGGCCAGGTTCGTTGATATCTGTGCTTTCTCCACCGGTTTCCGCAACTCCACTGCCGTCGGTTCCGGCATAGACGGTTTCGGACGCAGACTTGGCTTTCATATTAGCCTCGGCTTGTGAGCTGAGGGCCAGGACCGTTTTACTTTGGAGTCCACTATTGAACTCGCCCCAGTTTTCACCACTGGCGTCCGAGCGGATAGTGCCGGATGTTTCGGTACCGGCATACAACTGGCCGTCTCCGTCGATCGTCAGCGAATGAATCATATCACTGTGGGCGTGAACCTGGGTCCAGCTGTCTCCCTGGTCCTCCGATCGATAGATACCGTCACTTTCCGTACCGGCATACAAGTGACCCTGCGAATCGATCAGCAGACTTGTAGTCGTGAATTCGGAGACGCCGAGTTCCGTCCAGGCTTCAGCTGAAACAGAGGTTTTGGCCAGGATGCTGGCATTGGCGGCGCCTGCAAAAACATTGCCTTCCGCATCAATTTGCAGGGTGGTTACTGCATTGGCGGTTAATCCGACATTGTGCTTGTTCCAGTCACTGCCGTTATTGGAGGACTTGAATACTCCCTCCATCTCTGTACCGGCATAAAGCGTGTCGTCTTTATTTGAAGCAAGAGACAGCACGGTTTTGCCTTCCAGCCCGGCTTGGGCGAAAGTGGAGCCTTCGGCGTCGGATTTGAAAATACCTTCGCCTTCCGTACCGGCAAATATTTCGCCGTTCGAGCCGACCGTAAGAGCATAAACGGTCTGGTTATCTATACTTGTTTCGCTCCAGCCGCTGGCTTCCAGGGAAGACTTGAATACTCCATTTCCCCTGGTACCGGCATACACTTCACCGTTATCTTTTGTTTCCAGGGAAAGAACGACGGTAGCGTTTAATCCGTTGTTGATTTTAACCCAGGTGTCGCCGTCGTTTTCCGAACGGAATATTCCCTTGTATTCAGCGCCGGCAAATAGATGTCCGTTACCGTCGGCTTCAACCGTCATAATCGTTTCGCTATCAAGACCACTGTTAATGCTGGCCCAGCTTTCTCCTTCGTTTTCAGACCTTATAACGCCGTTGTTTTTGGTACTTGCGTACAGGGTTCCCTGGGCAGCGATTTCCAGCGATGTAACAGCGGCCGTGTCAAAACTGGCACTTGTTTTGGACCAGGAGCCAGCCTTGTTTTCAGACTTGAACATGCCTTCGCTTTCCGTACCGGCATGGAGATGTCCGTTAGCGTCAATTTCCAGTGCTACAACCGTATTACTTTCCAGGCCGGAATTCATTTGCGTCCATCCGCTGAACTGGGCATCACCTTTGAATACCCCTTCCCCGTGGGTGGCCACAAAGATATCACCGTCAGAATGAAATTTGACGGAAGTAACGGCGCTGTCGGATATATTGACTTCAGTCCAACTGTCATTTTCCTGGTAATGGACTCCACCAGCTTCTGTTCCGACTATTAAATTCCCTTCTGCATCGAAGGTGATCGTACTGGCGTGGTCGGCTGATAGCTGGCTTTTGGCCCAGGTAGTGCCCTGATCCACGGTTTTATAAATGCCTTCTCCTTCTACGGAGGCATAAATCTCGGCACTGGCGCTGGCTTCCACGTCAACTACCGTGGTATCGGCAAAGCCGACGCGCATCCAGGAATCGCCGTTATCATCGGATTTGAAAACACCGCCACCTCGAGTTGCGGCATAAATAGTGCCTTCAGCGGTGGTGGTAGCATCCAGGACCGTTCCTCCTTCAGGTCCATTGCTCTGACTCCAATCTTGCCCGAACGCTGAGACCGGGTACAATAGAAGAGCTGCTGCAAAGACGTAAAGTATAGCTTTTAAGCTTCGTTGGTATCTTTTTAAATTGCGAAGCATAATATTACTCCTTTTTTATTCAGATTGTGATGAATGTTCGTTGTGTATCGGATTTCAACCGAGATGGTGTGACGAACAAAAAGGACCGGAGTTACAAGTTTTTATGCGTAAAAGGTGGGCGGTGTCTGGATTCGGGAGAAAAGGTATCTGGTGAATCACCCTTTATAACAGGTATTCGGGCCGGACTCCTTCAGGAATTTAATGAAGTTTCTTGTGGGAGATGTTCTGCGGTATTAAGGAAAGGGAGATTATTCCTAGGAGACTGTCGGACTTTCGCGAATCTACTGCAAATAATCCCGACAGCTGTCGGGATATCTTTTGGCCGATTTTTCGTTAAATAGATCCACTATTTTACCTCAAAATCGGCCAAAACCTACCTCAAACCGGACTTTCTTTCGCTACGATCCGGAAAGTCCGACAGTCTCCTAGGTGATAGTATCGTCGGTGGGAGAGGGTGGTTTGAATATGTAAAACTCGCTGGCCGTATATTTGAAAATAGGTCCAAAAAGCATGCTGATTAGATCGGAGAGTAAATAATGCATTCCCATTTGCTGGGTTAAAAACCAGATAACTCCCACTTTAACCAGTAATTCAATAGAGGCGGTAATGACGTTAAATCGAATGAGCCGACTGAAATAGTCGCGAATGCTGTAGCCGACGCGATCGTGCCAGGTTTTAAAGTAGTACCAGGTAAAATTGTGAATGATGGATGCTTCAATGGCCAGGGTGGCTGAAACTACCAGAGACCATCCCACAATATCGTATAACAACCATATAATGAGGAGATTAAGCAGAACACCGCCCCAGCCAACGATTTGGAAGCGTATCATACGGCTGAGGTCCAGTGATTGTTTGATGCGGTTTAAAATAATGATTCCTTTTATATCAGTATGTAGTTTATATAATGGTATACAGGATGCCTATAAAGTAATAAAAGTAAGAAAAGGGTAAAATTAATCATAGATGGCACCGAAAAAATCCGGCATGAACTAATTTGCCGATTTAAGTTGTTCAAAAAGTAGATTTGCAAAAACAGGGATTTTGTAACCAATGGCTCGTTAGTTCGTCATATTATTGGTATGAAAAACTACCAAGTTCTGTGAAAAACTTGATAAGACTGCCAAATCCCTGTTGAATTACATTATATTATAACTTTGTAATCGAAATACAAACGCCGGTGCGACATGGATTGTCACTAATTCATGAGCGTTTAATGGATCAGTCGGATATCACATCAACAGGGTAACTTAATCAATGGCTAATAACGATCAGGCGACAGATACGCAGCTTATTGAGCGAATTCTGAATGGAGAACGCCAGTGTTATAAGGAACTGGTGGAGCGTCATTCCTCCATGGTGTTCCACCTGGCACGACGATTTTCCAATAACGAGGAAACGGTAAAGGATTTGGCACAACAAGTTTTTGTTAAAGTGTATGAACGTCTGGAGTCTTTTCGAGGCGATGCCTCGTTTTCCTCGTGGCTCTATCGCTTGAGCATGAATCACTTTAGAGATTATGCCAAGAATATTCGGCGTAAGAACCAGCGATTTAGTGAAATGGAGGAGCATGAGGTGAATGCGCAATTGGGCCATGAGGATACACCGGATCAAGATTTGGAACAGGATCAGGAAAACGCCCGGTTGTTCCAGGCATTGGATGAGTTGCCGGAAAAATATGCAGAACCACTTTTGCTTAAATACCGGGATGGAATGAGTTATAAAGTAATTTCGGACCGTTTGGACGTTTCGGTCAGTGCGTTAAAAGTTCGGGTGCATAGAGCGCGGAAAGAACTTAAACAAATCATGAAACGATATGAATAAAGAAGAAAAAGAAAAATTGGTACAACAGTTCCTGGACGGAACAATAGATGATTCGCGGGAAGCGGAAGCCCTGCGTCTCATGGCAGAAGAACAGGAGTTGCGGGAACTGCTCCGCCTCGAAATCGATCTAAACCATGCTTTCCGTCGTCAAACGGACGAAGCGCAATCCTTTGATGTACCGCAAGGATTTAGCGAGGATGTTGTGAAAGCCGTCGAGCAACGCGAAAATGCAGAGCAAAAAGAGGAAGAAAAAGCCAAAGCGGGCCTCGGCAAACGCCTGAAACAAACTGTGGATCTTATTCTGACCCCGCGTACGGTCCAATGGAGGCCCGTCTATGGAGTGGCGGCTGTACTTCTGGCCGTTGCACTCTTTATTGGCGTATCCCTCCAGGATAACACGACTCCGACCTCTCAAAAGATGGTTCAAAATCAAGGTGATTCACCTGCTGATAACGGAAAGGCCGTTCAGGTGGCCTCGACGACTTCGGAAAGTCCGGACCTTGCCTGGGCACGGTTTTTCTATGTGAACGAAGAAGCAGAGTCAGTTGCCATAGCCGGTGATTTCAGTGACTGGGAACCCATACCGCTGGATCAAAAAGAGGTGAACGGAAGAAAGGTGTGGACGGGCAATATTCAGATGGAACGTGGAGAACATCGCTATATGTACATTATCGACGGGGAAAAATGGAAGACGGATCCCCTGGCTACTCGTTATAAGGAGGATGGATTTGGTCATCGCAACGCGGTAATCAGTTTATGAAAATGGCGAATGTCCCACTATTTACAATACTATTATTAATCGGGCTTCCACTTTGCGTGTATGCTCAGCAGTGGCATTCGCGTATCTCGGTTGAATCAAGGGGCGGCTTTTCCAGTAATAGTTACTTGAATGAGTATTTATCGGAATGGGAACCTTCTTTGTCAGCTCCCTATTGGATGGTGGCACCTCGCGTCCAGTTCAGCCGGTATTTCGGACAGAATGAATTTAAAGCGAGCGGAGGCTTGTATTTTCAGCCTTATCTGGCATCCGGTTATTCAAACTGGCGCGGAGGATACGGTCAGCTGGATTTTAATCGGCGCTGGACTCGTTCCCTGTTTACGGGGATAAAATCCGGGTTTAGTCAGTATCATTATTCATATGCACGGAGTATGATTTGGTTTGAACCATACATACGGTGGAATTTGAAGGATAATATGGAGGGGCGACTTCAGTGGAACTCCTCGTACCGCGACTATCAGAACCTGCAAACTGATACGTCCTCCAATCATTATAATCGTGCCTCACTTCATTATCAGTGGTGGCCGTCCTACAAGTGGCGATTACGAGCCGGGGTATATGGTAACATAGACCAGTTTAACGGCGGTAAAGAAGCCTTCAGCGGTTACGTGGGATCGGCATACTGGCTGCGAAATGATTTGAATGTACAGTTGAGAGCAGGATTTGAACGATATGGATTTCAATCTACTTCCAAGCGGAGCGTAGGTCCGCGTTGCGATGTATTGAAAGGCTGTAGTACGAACAATCTCGTGTCGATTTCCAACCGCGACAGGATATATCGGATCAAGCTCAGTGGATCATATTCACTGAATGCACGTTGGACGTTCAGTATTTCGAGCGCCCTGATGCAATGGGAGAACAATCGCAGCGGGACTGTGGATCATGCGATCGATCGATCGCTTTCAGCAGGTGTGACATATTCTTTGGTCCCCGATTGGGGAGGAAGGGAAAAAGTGCAGGTCCCGTCAATTGAACAGAAACGGGAAGAGGAAACCCTTTTTAAAATCACATATAAGGGAGAAGGCAAACTGTATTTGACGGGTGATTTTAATGACTGGAATCGACCCGGTATTCCATTGATCAAGGGGCCTAATCACTTGTATCGCACGACATTGCAACTGGAAAAGGGATTGTATGAATACAAAATTCTGGTAGTAAAAGGCGGAGAAACGGAGTGGCTGGAACTCGATGATGCCACTATGATGGTAGAGGATGGTTTTGGTGGACTGAACGGACGAATGATCATTGAATAAAAAGGAGTTCTATTATGAGAATGGCCAATATACAAAAAATAGGGTGCTTGTTATTAACGTTTCTGATGGTGTATGGAGCCGCGAGTGAACTGCGGGGCGATGCCTCCGCTATAATAGTATCCGATCTCGAGCAGGTGGTGGAGCGAGCTGAGCAAGCAGGTCTGTCAATCCAGCAAATTGAAAAATTGATACAGCGAGCCCGTCAAGAAGGTTTGGAGGATGAGCAGATAACCAATTTGATATTACCGGCCGCCGAACTTGCCGAACAGAATCTGCCGGGAACCCTGGTTTTGAAGAAAGCATTCGAGGGACTTGCCAAAGATGTGCCCGCTAACCGTATAGAACCTGTCATAATCGATTTGAAAAGCCGTATTCAAAAGGCGAAGGATGTGGTGGAACCGTGGATGGAGGATAAAGAGGACAGTGAAAAAAGCTTTATTACCGAGAATGGACAAAAACGATCCTTCCGATATTTGATGATTGAAGCAACCGCCCAAGCTCTGTCTGGATCGGTTCCTGCCGAACGCATAACTGCCTTTCTGGATTATGTTGACAATAATGTCAGCAACAATAGACGCCATTCTAGAAGTTTGACGGCTGCAGTACATGTTTTGTCAGACTTGATTACGTCCGAGGAACACCCGGAATTGAGTAATCAAATGCTTGTCAATGCCGTTAATGCCGGGTTTTCGGCTTCGGAATTGCACCAATTGCCCCAGGCCCTCAAGTTGGCTCATGAAAACAGCCGACTGCCGGCAAAAGCCGTTGCAAATGGATTTACCCGGCAAGTCAATGACGGGCTGTCGGCAACCCGTATCATTCAGAATTTACAGATTGGGACTGTCGAAGGTGGCGATATGCCTCCCCGTATGGATCAACCTGTAGGACCGGATCAAACCGAGGCCGCCGATAAGCATAAGAAAAACGGGCAAAAATAGGCATCAGCCGGAGTAAATGAACCCCCTTTAAATCACCGCCATTCCTCCTATATACACATTAATATTAAAGAATCTTAATGTTTTTTTGTAACTTATCTTGAACTGACTCGTCTTTAATTACAGCAACGTATGCCAGGCCATGTATTTACGTTGGAAACTAAACAAAATCTAAACTACAAGGATTATGACTCATATTAGATACAATGCAGAAGGAATTGAAGTTGTCAAATGGATGAGCGGTTTTTTGACAGCCGTGGTTATGCTGTTTATAACCTCTACAGGACTGCAAGCCCAGGATTTTACGGTGAATATTGCGCCGGAGGATACCACCCTGGAGATAGGTCAACAAGTGCAGTTTGAGGCTTATGCAGTGGATGAAGAAGGAAATGACGTTGATACAACATTCAGTTGGACTACTTCCAACGAGGTTGTTGCTTCGTTAAGTGATACTGGACTGCTTACCGCTTCCGCACCGGGTGAAACGGAAGTAACCGCTTCGCTTGGAGATTCTTCGGCGACCGCCGAGGTGGAAGTGGAAGCCGGAGATGACGGTGATGAAAATGATCTTCCGGCCATTGTGCTGGAACCGGCCAGTTATAAAGGAACGGTCGGGGATACGGTCGAGTTCAGTGCCTATATCCTGCTCGAAGACAGTACCCGGAAGGATACGACCTTTACATGGAGTGTAGCCGATACGGCGGTAGGTCACATTGACTCCGCTGGAACCTTTACAGCAGAAGCGGAAGGTGAGACTGAAGTCGTGGCCGAATCCGATTCGCTTTCTGCCGAGGCTGATGTGGAGATTGAGTTTCACGGCGACCACGATGATGACTATACATTAACGGTCAGCCCGAAGGATACGACCGTGGCTGTTGGAAGCGAGACCCAGTTTAGTGCGACCTTTCGAGACACGAGTGGATCGGCGGTCGATACGTCCGTAACGTGGTCCGTTCGCGGTAATGATGTCGGGACCGTTGACTCAAACGGACTCTTTTCCGCAACGGACGTTGGTATAGGTCTGGTAGCTGCTCAAGTCGGCGATTTACAGGCTTCGGCGACGGTCATCGTTCAGGATTCGACTTCCGATACGACCGGTACGCAGACTATTACGATCCTCCAACCGCGTCCCAACCCTATTGCTCCGGTCGACTCCACCGTAATCCAAGAGGGAGGTACCTACAAGTTAAGCGG
>CAYQXO010000102.1:0-9989 GCA_964421495.1 uncultured Balneolaceae bacterium
CGATATCGGCCAGGAACTGCATCTCGATGGTCTGTACGCCCTCGCCCTGGCACGTTTCGCACCGTCCGCCGGGAACATTGAAGGAGAAATGGCCGGGCGAGTATCCCATGATTTTCGATTGACGCGTGTTGGCGAACAAGTCGCGGATGCCGTCGAATGCTTTGGTGTAGGTGGCGGGATTGGAGCGGGAGGAGCGACCGATCGGGCTCTGGTCGACCATCTCGACGCTGTCGATGTGACCCAGTCCCTCGAGCGCCTTGTGGCGACCGATTTCGTCTTTGTAGGTTCCCAGCTCATCCTGGATCGCCGCAAACAGCGTATCGTGAATCAGGGTGGATTTGCCGGATCCGCTGACGCCGGTCACACAGACCAGCTTATTCAGCGGGAATTCCACATCAATATGCTTCAAGTTATGTTCGGTGGCGCCCTTGAGCTGGATGCTTTTGCCGCTTCCCTTGCGGCGTTTCTCCGGGACGGGAATCTTCTTGCGTCCGCTGAGGTACTTGCCGGTCAGGCTGTCGGCTTCCAGCAGCTTGTCGTAGGATCCCTCGAAAACCACCTCGCCGCCGTGGACGCCGGCAAAGGGACCCAGATCCAGAATATTGTCGGCCTGCCGTATCATTTCCGGGTCGTGTTCGACGACCAGTATCGTGTTGCCGATATCGCGTAGCGATTTGAGAATATTGATAAGCCGGTCGTTGTCGCGCGGGTGCAGTCCGATCGTCGGCTCGTCAAGTACATACAGACTCCCGATCAGCGAACTTCCCAGCGAATTCGCCAGGCTGATGCGCTGCGACTCGCCCCCGCTGAGGGTCCGCGTCTGTCGATCGAGGGTCAGGTACTCGAGTCCCACTTCGTCGAGGTATTTCAATCGCTTGCGAATCTCGAACAACACCTGTTCGGCGACCTCTTTTTCGAACTCGCTCAGTTCCAGCTCTTCAAAAAACTCGCGCGCCTTGCCGATCGACATCTCGGTGACTTCCCCGACGTGCAGCCCGTCGATCTTCACGTTTAGTGCCTCGGGACGCACCCGGTAGCCGTTGCAGTCGGGACACAAACTGTATCCACGGTAACGGGCGTAAAACACCCGCATATGCACCTTGTAGAACTTGCTTTTGATCTTCTCGAAAAACGGATGGATGCCGGTGTACTCGTCTTTCCCTTCCCAGATGATCTCCTTGAACTCGTCGGAAAGTTCCTTGTAGGGCGTGTCGATCGGGTACTGGTAGCGAGCGGCCACCTTGATCAGGTCGCGCAGGTGACGGCTGAATTTCTTGGAGTCGAACGGCGCAATGGCACCGTTGCGAATGGTCTGCTGCGGATCGGGAATGACCTTGTTTTCGTCAATGCCGGTAACGCGGCCGAACCCTTCGCAGGTTTCGCACGCGCCGTAAGGATTGTTGAAGGAAAACATGCGGGGAGTGGGCTCTAAAAATTCCATGCCGTCACGTTCAAACCGTTGACTATATCGTTCTTCCTCGCCGCCGCGAAACTTGATGGAACAGCGATCATGTCCCTCGCGAAATGCCGTCTCAACCGATTCGGCCATGCGGCTGCGGGTCTGATCGTCCTTTTTGACCGACAGGCGGTCCACGAGTACGCGCCAGTTTTCCCGGTCGATGTCAGAAGGATCGACCTCGTCGCGGGTCAGATCCACCATTTCTTCCTCCTCGACCTGAAGCAGACGCGTAAAACCCTTCTCCTTAAGCACGTTCAACTCTTCGTCCATTTCCCGTTTATCATGTTCGGGAATGGGGAAAAGAACGTAGAACTTGGTCTTTTCCTCCTGTTCAAACAGCTCATCGATCACTTTTTCAGGGGTATCCTGTTCGACTTCCTCCCCGGAGACGGGAGAGATCGTCTTTCCGACGCGGGCGAACAGCAGGCGCACGTAATCGTAAATTTCAGTGGTGGTCCCCACCGTCGAACGGGGATTGCTGGAGGCGGTTTTCTGCTGGATGGCCATGGCGGGAGAAATACCCTGCATAAAATCGACGTCGGGCTTGTCCATCCGCTCCAGGAATTGTCGCGCATAGCTGGAAAGGCTTTCAACATAGCGACGCTGTCCCTCGGCATAGATGGTGTCGAAGGCCAGACTCGTTTTGCCGGAACCGGAAACGCCCGTAACGACGGTCATCCGGTTACGGGGAAGTTCCACATCGATGTTTTTGAGGTTGTGGACACGGGCTCCCTTGACTATGATAGGGCGATCTTTGGTCTTCTCGTTTCCGTCGGCCTCGGTTCGTGCAGCCGTTTTCGACTGAGACATACGTTAGCTTTTGCTGAAAATTCAAATTGACAACTCAAAGTGCGTTAAATCAAACTTTGTCCCGTTTCGGGCGGAAAGGAACAAGTCATACAGAATAGGACTAACGTACGCGATTTCCAAAGAGTGTAGTCAAATTTTAACGGGTGCGCCGGTGAGATCGGCGGGGGTCTCTATCGTAAACGATTCAGTTTGGTAAATGGTGCGGTTGTCTTCCTGCTGATCTGCTGTCGATTGTGCCTGTACTGCGTTCACGCATAAAAGCAGGGTCCATAGAAAGGATGCCAGAATTACCATCATGGATTGCTGGATAAAGTATTTGCGTCGCCTCATATCAATATACTCCTGCACTTGTTTTTAGGATTTGTGTATTGTATCTATACGCAAAAGTTTGCAGCAGGTTTCAAAACGGTGGTGTGAGACCTGAATTTTTATATTTTAAAGGTGAATGAATCCGCAGAAATTCAAGTAAGGATTGAATGAAATTACCATTTTTTCTGGCGAAAAATTTTGTGGCCGGTGAAGATTTTGATCAAGCGCTGCCTCGTATTAAAGAGTTGAATGAAAAAAATATACACGTCACGCTGGACAAGCTTGGCGAAAATGTCGATGACCGGGAGACGGCTTCTGATACCGCCGATACCTACAGGAAATTACTCCAAAAAATTGATGATGCCGACCTCGATTCGACGATCTCGGTAAAATTGACCATGATGGGACTTGATATCAGCGAGGATTTTTGCCGGGATAATCTGTATAAAGTGCTGGATAAGGCCAGGGAAACCGACAATTTTGTGCGAATCGATATGGAGGGGTCGGATTACACCCAGGCCACTATCGATATTTTTAAACAGGCCCATAGTCAATATGGTGATCACGTGGGAATTGTATTGCAGGCCTATCTGCATCGCACCGAAGAAGATGTCCGTGATCTGGCGGACATGGACGCCGATGTGCGTCTGTGCAAGGGAGCCTATAATGAACCCGATGACATCGCTTTGCAAAAGATGGACGACATCCGGCAAGCCTATAAGGAGTACGCCCGGGTATTGCTGGACAAGACGAGTTTTCCCCGTATCGCCACCCACGATAATGAATTGATTGAATGGACGCACCGGTATACGGAGGAGCATAACATCGGACCCGAGCGGTTTGAGTTTCAAATGTTGTACGGGTTGCGGCAGACTACCATGGAGGAGTTGGCCCGGGACGGATACCATACGCGAATATACGTACCCTACGGGACGATGTGGTTCCCCTATTTCAAGCGTCGTTTGATGGAGCGGAAGGAGAATATTTGGTTTGTTTTAACCACCATGTTTCAGCGCTAGCCGTTCCCGCTCGATTCAACGTAGGGATGGTCGAACGATTTAGAATACCGGCCTAATTGAAATAATCGGAAGGTTATCCTATTAATACCTATACCCATACTATTAAAAGCCGTCCTTCCTATATAAAAATGGGATGGGCGTTGGGCGTGGGCATTCTGGCCGCCTGGCTGCCCCTTGTGGGAAACCTGCATTTTGAATCCGCTTTTCTGGCGGCCTGGATCGGTATTTTCTTTTCGATATGGAACGGGAAAAAAGTGTCCGCCACCAGGGACGAGGATATCTTTCGACTGTTATTGGTGTTGTTCTATGTCTATCTCTCCGCGGTTCCCCTGTTGCTTAAAGATATATGGACCGGCTGTTTTAGCGTCGACGGGCTCGGATTCTGGCTGAGCATACCCTCGGCAAGCGTCTTTTTCGGATTTGCCCTGGTACGGTTTTTCCGCCGGATGGTTGGCAGATTTCCCGGTTTGCTGGCCGGAAGCGTTGTCATACTGGTTGGGGTGGGCGGATTTCTCCTCGAGTTCTATTCCTATCCCCAGGTATATTTCTATAACCATGTGTGGGGCTATTGGCCGGGCCCGATTTACGATGAGCAGGTGACGTTGAACGGGTCGCTGATCTTTTTCAGGGGACTTACGATATTGTGGGGATTGCTTTTGTGGTTTCTGCCGGATTACCGGGATTCGACCTCGGCCCGTCGATTGATCTGGCTGATATTGGTCGGCCTGCTGCTGGGATATTTAAATATGGGACAGATGGGCCTGAGGAGGCCTCCTTCGGCCCTTCAGCAGCACCTGGATGAATCGCTCACCTCGCAACATTTCAGACTCCATTATGAGGGTGAACGATGGGACGATCGCAAAGCATCTTACTACCGGGCACGCCATGAATTTTTCTATCGGCAAGCTGCGGACCCCCTGCAACTGGGACAAAGGGGGAAAAGGTCCCGGATTGAGAGCTATTTGTATTCGCACCCATGGCAGAAAAAAGAGCTGGTGGGGGCGAAATATACCAGCTACGTGCCGGTTTGGCTGGAAGAAGACCAGCTGCATATTGCGGCTCCCCAGCTGTCGCCCAGTCTACATCATGAACTGGTGCACGTACTTGCCAAGTCGTTCGGCAATCGATTGCTGAATGCGAGTTGGAGCATCGGTTTGGTGGAGGGACTGGCGGTCGCGGTGGCCGGCCGGGTATCTCCCCATTCCACTGTGGATCAGTTGGTGGCGGCCGAAACGCCGTATCCTTCTTCCAGACAATTGCAGGAGTCGCTGTCATTTACCGGATTTTACGGAGGACGTCAGACGGTGAATTATGTCACAATGGGTTCCTTTATCGGCTACCTGCTACGGAATTACGAGGTTTCTTACTTGAAAAAAGCCTATCGAACGGCCGATTTGGAGAATGCCTATCCGGTGGCTTTCGATTCACTGATAACCGGATGGCACCGGCACTTGCAAGATGTGACAACCGATTCGGTGGATCAGGCTCGCCGCTCATCCCTCTTCAGGGTTCCCTCTGTTTTTGAAAAACAATGTCCCCACACCCGATCGAAGGCGGAGACGACGTGGGACCAGCATCGGTATTTATTGGCGGTAGGCGATACCGCACATGCCCGCAGCAGCATACGCCAGGCCTGTACGCCAGAATGCCCCGATTTGAGGATATGGACTGAGTGGGCGTATGATGAAATCAGGCAATCGAACGTTCTCGAAGTTATTCAACAAGATAATCGGGTTGACTCAGCGTCCGGCCGTTATTTTCCCGCCGCCCTGCGCATGGCGGATGCTCATTTTGAGACCGGCAACAGGGAACAGGCCGGACAATGGATACGCCGGTCGGTTTTTCCGGAAGGTCCCCTGGGGACCCTCTATTATCGAAGAGCCCGTGCCCTGCGCAGCGACTCCTCCCGATGGGCCCGGACGACTGATATTCTATATAATCCAACTTTCCCGGATCCCAAAAAATTCGGTCTTTTAGCGGGTCCGCTGAAGGCGATTGTGTTAAATCGGTTGATGCAGAGAGAACAATGGGACAGCTTCGCTTCGTATGCGAGACGGGTGGATATGACTGACGTTGGAATGCTCGATTTTGGCACGTTCGCTAAAATCACCCGTCGACTGTTCTTTCTCGGGGAGGAAAAAACGGGCAATGCCCTGCTGGCAAAACTTGAGCAAGCTGCAAGCCGACCCCGCCATCACCAGACGGTCAGGGGACTGGAAGAATGGAGAGAATTTATCCAGGACTTCGGGAATTCAAAGTGAAACCGATAAATCCGCTCAGTTGCAGCAGTTTTGCTATATTCAAGGGATGGAAGTGTTGGGTAAAGCGGGGACGGGGGGCTCTGAAGTATTTGAACTATGCAGTCTGAGGCAAAAAAGAAAAAGCAGTAGGCGGCTGGATATTTCTGTCCCGAAAGCTTTCGGGACGCCCGTCCCCGCTTTGCAATGAGGGCATCAACCGAAAGGATTCCGGCAGAATAAATGCGTTGACATTTATCCACTTTCCGCCGAAATTTTTGTAGGTTACACGTTGGAGAAGTCCGTCACCTTTATGGAGATCGAAGGGATGTTGAACCATCCTTTTGTCGGCAAAAATGTTTTCACATTAAAGATAAGAGACGATAAAAATGATTAAGCAAAAAGTACTTGACGCTATTAATGATCAGATCCAGGCAGAGTTTCAATCGGCTTATATTTATTTAGCACTTTCAGGCTGGTGTGAGACCGAAAATCTGCCCGGTATGGCTCACTGGATGCGCATGCAGTGGGAAGAGGAAATTGAGCACGGGATGAAGTTCTACCGCCATATAATCTCACGTGACGGAGAAGTGGAGCTTAAAGAATTGGAAAAGCCGGATGTGGATATCGACGATCCGGCCGACGCATTTCAGCAGGCGCTCGAGCATGAACAGTATATTACCAAGCGTATCCATGAAATGTATGACCTGGCCCGGGAAGAAAACGATTACCCGCTGCAGACGCTGCTGAACTGGTTCATCGATGAGCAGGTGGAAGAGGAAGAAGCGGTAACAGAAATACTGGATCGCATCAAGCTCATTGGCGATGACGGCGGCGGATTATATATGCTGGATCGGGAACTGGCTCAACGTTCCGGCGGGGACGAAGCAGATGAGAACGGTGACGGCGGCGAATAGTCGAACCCCGTATCTCCTTTTAACTCAGGCAAAAAGATAACACAGTATGTAGATAAATTATCCGCTTTCATACATGGCTTGTTGAGCGAAATCTCCGAAAAAGTCGGAGATCGATTCAAACTCCTTGATAAAGGCTTCCTTGTCGCCATGCTTGACCAGCTCCGCCAGTTTGTAATGATGTTCGAAGAACTTCAGCAGCAGTTGCCTTCTTTCTTCATCGGATAATACGATGTCGGCATACAGTTCGGCGTCCTGGGCAAAGATACGTCCGGTCATCATCAATTCCGCCCGGTAGATGGGACTCGAAAAGTCCAGCATGTCGTCGGGATTCAGGTCGTACTCTTTCATGAAAGAACCGTGCAGCAGGGCTACAAAGTGGCGGAGTCCCTGGACCAGGTGCATGGCATGGTCATGATTTTCGGGATCGGCCTCCTTGATCTGCATGCCCCACAGTTTGGCCTGGTCGATGACCCACTGCGATTGATCCATGTCGCGGCCTTCGCAAACGACCAATAACTGTTTGGAGAGATTTTGCACATCCGGTCCGTGCATGGGATGCAGGCCCAGTACCGGTCCCTCGTGCTCCTCCAGCATCTTGTTCAGGGGATCGGTCTTGTGGCTGGTAAAGTCCGCCAGGATAGTGTCTTTGTTGAGGTATTGACAAACCCGTTCAATGACCTGTTCGGTGACTTTGATCGGAACGGTCACTATTACGAAATCCAGCTTGTCTGCATACGTTTCCAGATCGTCCCAGTTGTCTTTATCGATGATGTAGACCTCGTGTCCGGATTGACGAGCAATGCGGGCGTAGAGACTACCCATACTGCCTTGTCCTCCCACAATACAAATATGTTTGGGATCGTCGGTTGCCCGGGGAAAGGTATTGGTGGACTGGGAAGCGCGGGACGCGGCCATGATCATGCGTAAAAAGTCCTCTGCCCAATCGGGATCCAGGTTGCGGCCAACAGCTTTATCTCGAAATGACTGCGTTTTGGCATCTTCCCGCTTGGCCACAAAAATGGGGAGTTGTTCTTGAACTTTGGTTTTGATGACATCCTGCACGACCTTGTTGCGTTCCGACAGCAAATCCAGTATCTGTTCATCGATCTGATCGATGCGTTCGCGCGGTCCGTCTAACTCTTTTTGCTCATCTGACATAGGGTACTGATTCTTGTTTTATTCATTTAATGGGGAGCTGTACCGCTTCCCGGCTATAGTAATATAAAATAACGCTAAACATAACAGGAATTAAGCGAATTCGCGAGGGATAGGCCTGTAAATTATTTACGACCACGTACGGCTATCTTTCAATACGATTCGGAATGTCCGTCAGACTCCAAAAGATTTGTACTACCCGGATTTCGCTTACGCTCGGTGTGCTAACGCGGGAATCGCTTCGCTTTGCTCACCAGGAAGTTTGGTCGCCCGCAAGCGTCAGGGTGCCGGTGAAGGAAACCTGCAGTAGTACATTGATCAAGCCGGGGACCCTGTTAATGCGGCAGGCGTTTATTTGCGGGCAGGTCGAATATTTTTGAGTCGAACGCGTTACTAGAGTCTGTCGGACTTTCACAAATTTACTGCAAAAAACCGGATTTGGTTATCTTTTGGTCGATTTCTCGTTCAATAGATTCATTATTTTACCTCAAAATCGACCGAAATCTACCTCAAACCGGACTTTTTCGTTACGAGCCAAAAAATCCAAATGGCTTCTTGGCCCGATTTTTAAAGATCTTTAAAATCACGAGGTAGAGATAATAAGGAGGTATGTCAGAATTTAAATTACATTCACCATTTGAGCCGGCGGGGGACCAACCTCAGGCGATCGAAGAACTGGTGAAAGGAGTCCGAAACGGCGATACCTACCAGACCTTGCTGGGTATTACCGGCTCGGGTAAAACACGGACGGTTGCCGACGTTATTCAGCAGGTGCATAAACCCACCCTGGTGATGAGCCACAACAAGACCCTGGCGGCCCAACTCTACCGGGAGCTGAGCGATTATTTTCCGGAGAACCGCGTGGAATTTTTCATTTCCTATTACGACTACTATCAGCCCGAAGCCTACATCGCTACGCAGGACAAATATATTGAAAAAGACCTCTCCATTAACGAAGAGATTCAGCGATTACGGCTGAGTGCCACCAGTTCGTTGCTGTCCGGCAGGGAGGACGTTATTATCGTTTCTTCGGTCAGTTGTATTTACGGTATCGGATCGCCCTCGGAGTATAAAAAACTTATTATTACCCTTAACCGGGGTGAGGAGATGCCCCGGGATAAGCTGTTGTATGACCTGGTGGACCTTCATTACACGCGGGATGATGCCGACTTTTCCCGCGGAACCTTCAGGGTCCGCGGCGATGTCGTTGACCTCTATCCGGCGTATGCCAATCATGGACTACGTATTGCTTTTTGGGGGGATGAAATTGAACAGCTGGAAATATTCGATCCCGAAACGGGAGAGGTAACCGAAGAGCTCGAGGAATTTCATATCTATCCGGCCTCCCACTATGTAACGACCCAGAAGCGGCTGGAGTCGGCTATTAAACAGATTCGAAAGGAACTCCATTGGCGAGTGGACGTCCTGCGGGATCAGGGGAAGAACCTGGAGGCCCAGCGACTGGAGCAGCGGACGCTTTTCGATATAGAGATGATGCAGGAAATCGGGTACTGCGCCGGGATTGAGAATTATTCGCGCTATCTCAGCGCCCGGGAGCCCGGCGAGCGGCCTCATTGCCTGATCGATTATTTTCCCGATGATTATTTACTCGTGGTTGACGAAAGTCACCAGACCGTTCCCCAGATTTCTGCAATGTACGGCGGCGACCGTTCCCGGAAGACCAACCTGGTGAAGCACGGATTTCGACTTCCCTCGGCGATGGATAATCGCCCGCTGACTTTCGAGGAATGGGAAACGATGGTAAACCAGGTGATCTTTGTAAGTGCGACTCCCAGCGACTATGAACTGGAAAAAAGCGACGGGGTGGTCGTAGAGCAGATTGTCCGTCCCACGGGATTGATGGAGCCGGAAATCGAGGTTCGTCCGGTCGATAATCAGATCGACGACTTGATTGATGAAATCAGGGATCGCGTGGAACAAGGGGAACGGGTGCTTTGTATTACACTGACGAAACGATTGAGCGAGGAGTTGAGCGAGTACCTGAAAAACCTCGGCATCGACGCGGCGTATATGCACAGTGAGCTTAATGCCATGGAACGGGTGGAGGTTATCTACAAGTTTC
>CAYQXO010000103.1:0-3360 GCA_964421495.1 uncultured Balneolaceae bacterium
GATCCGCTGAAGCCGGTTTACCAGATCGGCATCCTGACGCAGGGAAGACTGAAAGGTAAATTGGTCGGGGTCGTATCCAAACCGGCTCAATTTTTCAATCCCCCTTTCCCTGATCTCCTTTTTGTCCGCCGTGGATTCTATCAGGCTGTAGGGATGCTGGGCGGGATAGAAAAAATAAAACCACGCGGCTGCCACCAAACCCAGCGTGACCCAGCCCGCCACCTTAAGTTTACTTTTTGTTGCCGTTTCAAGTTGCATGGAACGTCGCTATCGACCTATTCTGACCTTCATGAATAGCAATTCTTTTCCTTAACTAAAGTATAGCACACTCCCTCCATGTAAGCAATATCCGGGATTATTCCATTAAAGCGTTCCCCGCCCCTCACGAATCATCCCCGGAAAAGCAGTGCCGCATACGTCACCGGCGCCCTGTCGCCTCGCAGACCATCAAATTTCCTGGTGCGTACAGAGCGAAGCGATTCCTGTGTAAGCGAAATCCGGACTTTCTTTCGTTACGATCCGAAAAATCCGACAGTCTCCTAGACGCCACCATTTCCAACCTGATAACCACCAGTCCTACGTCAAAACAAACCGGCTTACTTTATTCGTCGGCTACCGGTTCCGCTTTGTCAGGATCGTAGTTGAGATTGGGCCTCATCCACCGCTCCATCTCCTCGATGGTCATGCCTTTGCGTCGGGCGTAATCCTGCAGCTGATCGTAGGCGATGTTGCCGAGGTTGAAGTATTTGGACTCGGGATGTGAGAAGTACAGACCGCTCACCGAGGAGGCCGGCAGCATCGCGAAGCTTTCCGTAAGCGTGATGCCTGCATTTTCCTCTACATTCATCAACTCAAAGATCAGGCGCTTTTCCGTGTGATCCGGTTGAGCGGGGTACCCTGCGGCCGGACGAATGCCCTGGTATTTTTCTCTTATAAGTTCTTTGTTCTCCAGGGTTTCATCGTGTGCGTATCCCCAATACTCTTTCCGTACCCGCTGGTGCATCATTTCGGCAAACGCCTCGGCAAGTCGATCGGCAACCGCTTTGGTCAGAATGCTGTTGTAATCGTCATGATCCTGCTCGAACTGTTCCACGAGATCGTTGGTTCCGATTCCGGCCGTCACGGCAAAACCGCCGATATAATCCTTTACGCCGCTTTCCCTGGGAGCCACGTAATCGGCCAGGCATTTATTGGGAACACCGCTGCGTTTCTCGGCCTGTTGCCGCAACATGTGAAGCGTGGTGAGGACTTCCTCGCGGTCCTCGCTCTTATACACTTCGATATCGTCGCCAACCGCGTTGGCCGGGAAGAGTCCGATGACCCCATTGGCCTGCAGCAGCTTTTCCTCCTCGATCTTGTCGAGCAGCTGGTTGGCGTCATCAAAGAGTTTTTTCGCTTCCTCGCCGACTTTATCGTCCTCAAAAATGCGGGGATACTTCCCTTTCATCTGCCACGTCTTGAAGAAGGGGGTCCAGTCAATATACTTGCGCAACTCGCCCAGCGGGAAATCGTGGAAACGATGTATCCCGGGTTTGTTGGGTTCATAGGTCTGGGACTCGTCCCAGTCGATCTGCACCTTGTTGTCACGAGCTTCCTCGATGGGCAGATACGTCTTCCGCGAACTACGTCCCTCGTGTCGATCACGCAGTTTCTGGTACTCCTCTTCTTTTTCTTTAACAAACGTATTCTTATTGGAGGAGGTCAGATTACTGACGACGGTCACGCTGCGGGAAGCATCCAGCACGTGTATGACCGGATGGCTGTACTGGGGCGTGATCTTCACCGCCGTGTGCATGCGGGAGGTCGTAGCCCCGCCGATCAGCAGCGGGATGTCAAAATCCTCCCGCTCCATCTCCTTCGCGACGTGTACCATCTCGTCGAGCGAGGGCGTAATGAGTCCGCTAAGCCCGATAATATCCACATCGTTTTTCTTCGCCTCCTCGAGGATCTCGTCCGCCGGCGTCATCACGCCGAGGTCAATCACTTCAAAGTTGTTGCAGCGGAGAACGACAGCGACAATATTCTTGCCGATATCGTGGACGTCCCCTTTTACCGTAGCCAGCAGCACTTTGGCTTTGGGCTCGGTATCCCCGGCTTTCTTTTTCTCTTCCTCGATGTAGGGAATCAGGTGAGAAACGCCCTTCTTCATAACACGGGCGCTTTTCACGACCTGGGGCAGAAACATCTTTCCGTCGCCGAAGAGGTCGCCCACCACATCCATACCGTCCATCATGGGACCCTCGATCACATCGATACTTTCCTCCGACTTCTGCCGCGCTTCTTCCACATCGTCGACGATGTAATCCGTAATACCCTTGACCAGGGCGTGCTCAATTCGCTTTTCAACCTCCCATTCGCGCCACTCTTCTTTCTCATCCTCTTCTTCATCGTCCTGCTCCACTTTATCGGCAAAGTCGAGCAGCTTTTCCGTGGCATCATCCTCTCGATTCAGAATGACATCTTCGCACAGGTCCCGGAGTTTTTCATCGATCTGACTGTACACCTCGAGTTGACCGGCATTGACAATCCCCATGTCGAGTCCGGCCTTGATGGCATGATAGAGAAATACGCCGTGCATCGCCTCCCGGACTTTCTTGTTACCGCGGAAGGAGAAGGAAATGTTACTGACTCCGCCGGAAACCTTGGCATGGGGTAAATTCTCCTTAATCCATTCCGTCGCCTTGAGAAAATCAACCCCGTAATTCCTGTGTTCATCCATACCGGTAGCCACCGTCAGGATGTTGGGGTCGAAGATTATATCTTCAGCCGGAAAACCGACTTCCTCGGTGAGTATCTTATAAGAACGCTCACAAATTTCCTTCCGCCGCTCGAAGGAATCAGCCTGTCCCTCTTCGTCGAAGGCCATCACGATTACCGCCGCCCCGAAATTCATAATTTCGCGGGCCTGCTCCTTAAACTGTTCCGGTCCCTCTTTCAGGCTGATCGAGTTAACAATGGCTTTGCCCTGCGTTGCCTTGAGTCCGGCTTCGATAACCTCCCACTTGGAGGAGTCAACCATCATCGGTACGCGCGAGATATCAGGTTCGGCCGCAATAAGTTGGAGAAAGTCACGCATGGCCTCGGCCGATTCGACCATCCCTTCGTCCATGTTGATATCAAGCACCTGCGCTCCGCTTTCGACCTGCTCTCGAGCCACGGACAGCGCTTCTTCGAGCTTGCCATCCTTGACCAACCGTTTGAACTCGCGGGATCCCATAATATTGGTCCGCTCGCCGACATTCAGGAAATTGGAATCGGGACGGAACACCAGCGGTTCGAGTCCGCTAAGGCGCAGATATTTTTCATTTTCAGACGGGACGCGGGGCTCATGTTTCTCGGCCACTTCGGCAAACGCCTCGA
>CAYQXO010000103.1:3370-9947 GCA_964421495.1 uncultured Balneolaceae bacterium
TGTTCCGGCGTGGTACCGCAGCAACCGCCTACAATATTGACAAAGCCTTCCTCGCAGTATTTGTCGTACTGCTCGGCCATATATTCGGCCGTCTCGTCATATTCGCCAAGTTCGTTAGGCAACCCTGCATTCGGGTAGAGGCTGGTGAAGCAGTCGGCTTTTTCAGATAATTCTTCTATATAGGGACGCATCTCCTTGGAGCCGAGGGAGCAATTGAGTCCCACGCTCAACAGGTTGGGCGTATGCTGAATGGATATCCAGAAAGCCTCGGTCGTTTGACCCGAAAGCGTACGTCCGCTTTGATCCACGATGGTACCCGATATCATAACGGGAACCTCGGCACCGGTTTCCTCGCGATGTTTTTCTATCGCATAGATAGCGGCCTTCGCATTCAGGGTATCAAAAATCGTCTCTACCAGGAACAGGTCAACGCCGCCTTCATACAGCGCTTCCACTTGTTCGTAATAACATTCATAAATCTCGTCAAACGTCACATCCCGGTACCCCGGATTATTGACGTCGGGCGAGAGCGAAAGCGTTTTATTCGTGGGTCCGATAGCCCCGGCCACAAAGCGCGGCTTGTCGGGGTTCTTCTCGGTAAACTCGTCAGCCGCCTCACGGGCCAGCTTCGCAGACGCTATATTTAAATCATAGGCATAATCCTGCAATTCATAGTCTGCCTGCGAAATATGATTGGCGCTGAAGGTGTTGGTCTCGATAATATCCGACCCGGCCTCCAGAAATGACTTGTGAATTTCTTTAATGATGTCGGGTTGCGTAATGCTGAGCAACTCGTTGTTGCCCTGCAAATTATCCTCGACGTCGGAAAACTGATCACCCCGGTAATCGTCCTCACCGAGTTCGTACTCTTGAATCATGGTTCCCATGGCACCATCCAGTACCAATATACGGTCTTCAAGAATACTGCGTAGTTTGTCTATACTCATGTATTAAATTTTTTATCTCCGATTTCACTTTTGAGCCCTTCTGGTAGTCATCTGTCCGGCTTCTCCTGACCGGCCCACAATAATAATCAATCTTGCTTTTTAGATCGAGTGAAGTTAAGAATTTTCAAGCACTTATTCCAAGCTTCATCCCAATGGTACTTATTAACGCAAGAAAGCGACAGTATTGCCCATAAATATCTGTATACTTCAATATGAAATCCCGTTTTCAAACGTTGAACAGCCTATGTGTTTAATAGTATTCGCTTATCGACAGCATCCTCAATTTCCGTTTATTTTTGCCGGTAACCGGGACGAAATCTATGATCGCTCCACGCGCTCTGCCCGCTTCTGGGATTCCCATCCCTCCCTGCTTGCCGGCAAGGATCTTGAAGGAGGCGGAACCTGGCTCGGCGTTACCCGCCGGGGACGGTTTGCCACCGTCACCAATTTTCGCGATCCGGCGCTGTCGGTATCCGGCGGACCATCCCGGGGGAGCCTGGTGCTCGACTACCTGGTCGGCGAGCATTCGACGGAACAATATATGCAACGCGTACTTGACCGGGCGAAATCATACAACGGGTTCAACCTGCTGGCGGGGTATCCCCTTGAAAAACTTCTCTACCTGAATAACAAAAATAATCGGCTTTATCCGCTGGAGCCCGGCATTTACGGACTCAGCAATAACCTGCTCAATAACAACTGGCCCAAAGTAGAGCATGCCCGCGCTAACATGGAACGTATCCTCGAAGCAGAGTCGGTTCAGCCGGAACCCCTATTTGACCTTCTGTACAACGAGCAGAAAGCATCACCCGACGAGCTCCCCGATACGGGACTAACCCCCGAGCAGGAGCGGGCCGTTTCCTCGATTTTCATTGAAACCGAAGATTACGGAACCCGCAGTTCAACGGTGGTTATGGCAGACCGGCATGGCAAGTTCTTTTTCGAGGAGCGCTATCACCGTCCCGGCCAAAAAGAGGTAAACCATGCGCAATTTTCTTTCTACATGGATTAGCCGGCCTATTTGGCCAGCGGGGATCGGCCGCTCTTCTGCCAGAAATATCCAGCCGTTTGTTGCTCTACGGGGAAATTATCTTGCGTCCTGCTCTTTAACTTTCATTACGTTGCTTGCATATAGCTGCATAATTCGAGTGCTTCAGAGCTGCCGATCCCCGCTGGCCAAATAGGCCTACGCCTCCGTTCTCAGACAAAGTAGTGCTTCACTACGAAACATTTTTCGAACTGACTTACTCGCTTGACTCCTGTTCCTCAAGCATCTCCCTCGGCCATCCGTTTTCGCTCGTTCTCCTCTACCTGCCGGGGATCCGGGCTTTTGCCGAATTTCATAATAACTGCCACGATGATGAGCGCTCCCGCCGGATAAACCATCCACCAGGGTATTTGCAGGACCAACACCGCCACGCAGGCAAGCAGTGACAGGACCCCACCCACCATCGAATAGGGCAACTGGGTATTCACGTGTTCGATATGATCGCATTGGCTGGCCAGTGAACTCAGGATGGTGGTATCCGAAATAGGCGAACAGTGGTCACCCCAGACCGACCCGGCCAGCACGGAACTGACGCTGGCATACAGGATGGGACGTATGGTTTCGGGGGCAAGTCCGGCCGCATCGCCGAGCGACCAGGCCAGCGGAACGACCAGGGGCATCAGTATTCCCATGGTACCCCAACTGGAACCGGTGGCAAACGCCGTTAAAGCTGAAAGTACCAGTATCAGCGCCGGCATCCAATGGGGACTCAATACCTCCCGGAATACGCTGATCAGGTAATCGGCCGTATTCAAATCCACCGTCACCTTGCTCAGCGACCACGCCATCACCAATATCAGCACGCCTTCGAACATCACATTCATGCCCTCCGTCATACCGTCGAGCGTATCGTCCGCGCTCAAAATACCCTGGGAGATCGTCATCAGAAACGCCGTCATAACCGAGAGGAGCGAACCCCACAAAAGGGCGGCGTAGGAATCGGACGAAGCGATAATATTCTGTATTTTTTCAAACAGCGTCTGTCCCCCGTCGGCCATCTGCTCATTGATTGGATCCGGGCTGCCTGTTACAAAAAGAGCTGCGATCGTCGTCACCACCAATACGGCAATGGGGACGGCGGCATTCAGCCAGTGGGAGACTCGCTTTTCCTCTTTTTCCTCCGTCGCTCCCTCTTTGTAAACCCCGTAGGTATCCAGTTTGGAGTTCACCTTCGCTTTGTACAGCTGGAGTCGCGATTTCAGCATGGGACCAAAATCGCGTCCGCTCCAGGCGATAAGGATCACAAACATCAGGGTGAAAAAAGCATAGAAGTTATAAGGCAGCGAATTGATAAACACCAGGTAGGCCGATTCACTGAATTGACTCATGTCAGCCTGGGCGTCCGAAATAAAACCGACCATCGCCCCGATCCAGGTACTCACCAGCGCCACCGTCGCAATGGGAGCCGCCGTGGCGTCTACCAGGAAAGCGAGTTTCGCCCGACTGATGCGCAGTTTGTCCGTCAGCGGACGCATGGTGTTCCCCACCACCATCGTATTGGCATAGTCGTCGAAGAAAACCAGGAATCCCATTAAAGAAGTTGTGAGCTGCCCGCCCGTTTTACTTTTGACATACCGGGTAAATATCCGAATAATGCCGCGGGTCCCTCCATTCTTCGATATAATGCCGATCATTCCACCGATCAGCAGGCTGAATACGATGATACTCATATGGGATTCGTCGGCGGTGGCGGGGACGATATAATCGGTAATCGTGTGAAAGAAACTGGTGAAGATATCTCCGAATTGCTGTCCGGATACCAGGAAAGCTCCCATCCAGATCCCCAAAAACAGGGAGAGCAGAACCTGCCGAAACAGTAAGGCCAAAAGAATGGCGACCAGGGGAGGCAAGATGCTGATCCAGCTGACCTCCGCGTTCCCGGCCGACGTCTGAACTGCCCCGGCGGCCCCGTAGATATCGGGAATGGCCATCCCGGCCAGCGCTATAAAACACAGGAACGGCAAGAGGAGTTTTGTATGACGGTAAAGCCTATTGAGCATCAAGTCCTGTCAGTAAGTTGTTGCCTCCGTGATCGCTGAATTCATACAGCATGTCACCTTGCATATAGCGGATGAATCTTGCATATCTTTTAAAAGCATAATTCGTTCACATTGTTGGCAAAAACTTCTTTTCTTTAATGGGAAAACTGATGGTATACTCGGTACCCGAGGATCGATCAATTTCCAGCGTACCATTCAACTGCTGGGTCAACGTATCTATAAGCTTCAGTCCAAGTGACGTTGATGTATCTATATTAATATCTTCCGGCAGTCCGATACCGTCATCATATACTTTCAACCTCGCTTCCTGCTGTACTTGCTCCATCTCAATTCCAATGGTCCCCTGCTCCCGATCTTCAAATGCATATTTAAACGAATTAACCACCATTTCGTTCATTAGCAATCCACATGGAATAGCCTGGGTGATATCCAGCTCCACATCATCTACATCATATTCAAATTTAATATCCGTATTGACATTAATCGTTTGCCGAATCGACCGGGTCAGATCCTTGACATAATCGGGCATATTAATACTGGACAGCGACCTGGAATTATATAATATCTCGTGAACAATTGCCATCGAGTGAATACGCGACTGTGTATTTTTCAGGTCATATTTCAACTTATTTTCATTCAATCCGTCGGCCTGAAGTTCCAGCAGTCCCGATATAATAGCCAGGTTATTCTTGACGCGGTGATGAATCTCGGCCAACAGTGTTTTCTTTTCCTCCAGCGAATCCTGCAGTTTCTGACTGGCCCGCTTTCGTTCCGTAATATCCTGGGCAATCCCGTACACACCCTCAATTTTACCATCGACTATGATAGGCAAATTAGAAACATAAACATGATATTCCGTCCCATCTTTGTGAATACCTTTTGACTCATAACTTTGCGGGGTGCCGTTGAGGGCCTGAACGAATCGCTCTTCAACAAACTCCCTGTGCTCCGGATAAACCAATGGCAGGTAGGTCATCTCCTGCAGCTCTTCGTTCTGGTAGCCGGTCATCTGCTCCAGGGCTTTATTACCCGCTAAAAATTGTCCCTCCGGATCCAGCGAAAATACGGCATTCGGATTCTGGTCAAATAGGGAACGGTAGCGCTGTTCACTCTTTTTCAGGGAATGACGCCATTTTTTCAAACTATTTCTGAATCTGAAAGTAACTACAATGCCGAGGCAGAACAATAAAACTCCGAAACCCATGGTGGACCAGAAAACAATATTCTTCAGAAGCCGCATACCCTTTCCCAAAAGATTATGTAGCTCCATTTGCAAACCTGCCATGTGCTCATCTATGTTCTCCAGCCTTTTTTTCAATCTGGTACGTTCCCCGGCAGAAGGCGTATCCCCTTGAGCATAACTCTCCCGTACTTGCTCGCTCATCGATACCATCCGATAGGCAAACCCGTCGATTTTTTCCCATACCACCACAATCTGGTCAAAATATTTCAGGGTATGAAGCCATTCGTAGGTTCTAATCATTCCGGTAATGTCCGGACGACTCGTATTCACACTTAACATCGCTTCCCTTACTTTGGGATAATCCGGTTCACTCTTTTCCAACTCTTCCCGTATCGTAGTGGCATGATGAATAAACTGCATTGATTCTTCAATGCGGTCTGCATACACCGGGTTGGCTGAATCGATATACCTGTCCAGGTTGAATTTTACTTCTTTCCATTCGCGCGTCCACTCTGCCTGAAGAGAAGTATAGGCCCGCAAGGAGGTCATTGTTGTTGTAGCCAAATTACTAATGATCATCAATACAAAACCCGCAACAACAAATATAGCTACAAGCTTAATGAGCTTGTGGTCTATACTGAATCTTTTTTCAGAATAAATGGATTTACCTCCCGATGTGTTGAACGACACGGACCTGGCTAATGATTAATTAGACTTAATTTTTCAAATATTCATACAACATTCCTTTATCATAAGAAAGATGATAACACTAAATATGTGCACACTTCATCAATGCCGTAACAAACGCCAGGTACCTATCCTCCGTTAACTGGTATGAATAGCTGCTTTCTGCCCCCCTTTAGGACAATTGATCAAGAGCTTTTCGGACACGTTGAGTTACAATTTCCCTGCCAAGTACCTCGATAGTGGGAAACAGATCGGGTCCGTACCCCTGACCTGTCACGGCAACTCTGAGCGGCATGGCTACTTTGCCGAAACCCACATCTTTTTCATTTGTTATATCCTTTACCGCCTGTTTAATTTGATCAGCTGTAAATTCATGTTCGTCTAATTTTTCGACTTTTTCAAGGAATGATTCCACCAGTTCCGGGGAATCCTCTTTCCACTTCTTCAAAGCCCCGTCATCATATGAATCCGGTTCTTCGAAGAAGAAGCGGCCTTCTTCAATTATTTCGGGCACGCGTGCAGCCCGCTCCTGCATGAGTGGAATAATCTGAAGCAAATAGTCGTCCTCCACCCCGTTGAAACCGACTTCCACCGCATCTTCCTTCACCCGATCCAATAACTCTTCGGGGGATTTCTCCTTTAGATAGTGTTCATTAAACAATTTCAACTTCTTGTAATTAAATACGGAGCCGCTTTTTTTGATGCGGTCGAG
>CAYQXO010000104.1:0-9782 GCA_964421495.1 uncultured Balneolaceae bacterium
CGAAGATCAGATCGATGATCTCACCGAGGCCGAGGAGCAGCTCCAGGAGACGATTCGTGAAATCAACGAAAAGGCCACCGAGCAATTCAATACGACTTTCGAGCAGATTCGGGACAATTTCAAGAAAGTCTTTCACACGCTTTTTGAGGAAACCGACCAGTGCGATCTGCGGCTTGAAGAGGACGAGGAAGATCCGTTGGACGCCAAAATCAAAATCATCGCCAATCCCCGGGGAAAACGCCCCACCAATATCAGCCAGCTTTCGGGGGGCGAAAAAACGTTGACCGCCATCGCCCTGTTGTTTGCCATCTACCTGGTGAAACCGTCGCCTTTCTGCGTACTTGACGAGGTGGATGCACCGCTCGACGACGCCAACATAGAACGCTTTGTCAATATGCTGAAGCAGTTCCGGGAGGATACGCAATTCATCATCATCACCCACAACAAGAAAACGATGTCCAACGCGGAGCGCATGTACGGGGTAACCATGCCCGACACCGGGGTCAGCCAACTGGTTTCCGTTCAACTGGAGGATGTGGCGGGGTAGCTTCTCCTCGTGGCAAGGGGGGATTGGGGCTGTTGCCACACTGGTCGGACCGCTCTTCAGCCAGGAAAATTCTCGGGGTATGAGCTAACCCCCGCTTTGTGCGGTTAAGCATTTTCAATGGGGGGCTTACATCTTGTATTTTGCTGAACATTCCAAGTGCTTCAGAGCGGTCCGACCGGTGCTCAACGATGTCTGCCTCTTCCCAACTGGAATGAGTCTTACTTGGTGGTTTAGCTGAACCAAAACTGCTGATTTTATGCTCCTGTCCGGGGAGGGGCTGACCTCTAATAAGGGCAACTTGCTTTTATGCTGCTGACCCGGAAAAGGCTGACATACTGTAAGGGCAACTCTTTTTTATATTCCTGCTCGCGGGAAGGCAGACCCGCTTTTAGGGCAACTGCTTTACTCATATATCCCGTTTGGTAGTAAATTCGTTTACTTGCTCCGGAGGCGGCATCGGCATCGCCCCGAAACACAATAAACACCTTGTCCAGCGGTTAGGGGACGTTAATAGTGAGTGGATCCGATCGTATATTTTACATTCTGGATTTTGTATATTGACCCGTTGACGTTAACCAAGGAGTCCGACAGACTCCCAGCTTCAATGAAACTGATTTATGGCCAAGAAGTTTGACATACCGGATATTTATCAATCGCCGATTATTCGCAAGATCAAGGATTACAATAAAGTACTGGATCCGCGGAAGAAGGAGCTGGATCCGACGGTGCTTGACTTCGGACCGGTTCACTTTTACATCCCCCGGCATTTCGGCTTTTGCTACGGGGTCGAAAATGCCATTGACATTGCGTATCGGACGGTCGAGGAGCATCCGGATCGCGATATCTATCTGCTGAGCGAAATGATTCACAATCCCACGGTGAACGAGGATCTGCGGCGGAGGGGCGTTCAATTTCTGTTCGAGACGGACGGCACCGAGCGCATACCGATTGAGTCATTGGACGAAGACGATATCGTGATCGTCCCGGCATTCGGTACTACGGTGGAGATCCAGGAGAAGCTGCAGGAGCAGAATATTGATCCGTATGAGTTTGATACGACGTGTCCGTTTGTCGAGAAGGTATGGAGAAAGGGGCGACAACTGAGCGAAAAGGGATATGCCCTGGTCATTCACGGCAAACACCGTCACGAGGAAACCCGCGCCACCCTATCTCATACCGCCCGCCATTCGCCGGCGGTGATCGTCCTCAATCCCGAAGAGGCGCAAATCCTGGCCGATATTCTGCTGGAAAAACGTCCGGCCGACGACTTCGATACGTACTTTGGTCATAAGTGCACCGAGGGTTTTGATCCCTTTACCGACCTGCAAAACTTTGGCGTGATCAACCAGACGACGATGCTCGCCAACGAGACCCGGGAAGTGATGGACATTCTGAAAGAGGCGGCCGCCACCCGATTCGGGGAAGAGAACTTTGCCGACACGTCCGACACCCTCTGCTATGCCACCAATGAAAATCAGTCGGCCACCTATGCCCTCGCCGAGCAGGATATTGATATCGCCCTGGTAATCGGGGGATACAACTCCTCCAACACCATGCACATCGCCGAAATCCTGGAGCATCATGTCCCGACCTACCACATCCGGGATAAAAACGAAATTGACGGCAGGCGAAGTATCCGGCACTACGACCAGTGGAATGACGAGATCAGGCAAACGGAAGACTGGATTCCCGATCATGAATCTCCTTTGAACATAGCATTAACGTCCGGCGCGTCGTGTCCGGATGTGCTTGTCGACGAAGTCATGCTCGAGATTCTCTCTTTCTTCGAGGAAACCCGACCGCGGGATGAGGTGCTGGAACCCTTCGAGCACAAGCTGGCGGAAGAAGAGGCGTAATTCCCCTTCCGTCGAGTCGAATATAACCGGCGGCGCGGCCGGAGCTTGATTGCGATCTACCCCCCAACCGCGGACCGGACCCGAAGGCTGTCCAGTCTTGCAAGCCCACAATCGATTAAAACCGGGTCAACACCCACCAAGCACCCGGGAAATTAATTACTGGCCCCGAGTACGTGGTAGTAGGAAAGCTGATCGGGCTGATAGGAGCGAATCCTGATGTTCAGGTTCTTATTGGTCACTTCCACCTGCGGATCAACATATCCTGTAGAATCCCGACTGATTTGCTTGTAGGATACATACGCTGCAAACGGATTTTTCTCACTCGACTCCTTATACTCCTGGATGGGAACCTCGTATCGAATGCTGACCATGGAGGGGCTGAAAGTAACCCGCTTTCCGGGCGGCACATTGCGGGCAACCACCTCCACCGTGCTCTCCCCTTCCGTAAACTCAGCCACCCGTGCGACATAGCGAACCGAGGAAGTGGACATTTCTATCCGGTTGCCGGGTTTTGCCAACGGAACCTTGCGGTCGATATCTCCCGATACGTAGTTCAGGGTAAGCGGACGGGTCACAATCGAGTCGATCTCCTCCAGCCGGGACGAAGATCCGCGGATCTCGACAGAGTCCGGCTCCAGCCGGGGTGACTCCAGGAAACCAAACTGATCCCGGAACGAGACCTCAAGATTGGAAACGACCGGAACGGTCTTGCTGACTTTATCATCCAACTCCACATCCACCGTTACCGGCGATACCTTTAATACCGTCACCGTAGGCAGGGTGCTGAGCTGTTCGCGCACCTGCTCGTGCAGATTGATCTGGTCGTCCGCTATATTCAGGTAAATCTCGGGCGGGTTATTATAGAGGCTTACCAGTTTCCATCCCTCTCCCTGCAGATTCACCGTGGCCGTCTCCGGCAAATCACTCGCCAGCGCCTTGCTCTCCGGGATATTTCCCAATTTGAGGGGCATTTTAATATCCAGGTTGTAACTGCGACTCATATTCACCAGGAACCAAAGTCCCAACGCAAGCAAAAAGGCAACGATAAACACAATGATTTTTTCGCGGCGGACGATGGAGATATTTTCATCGTCCACTCCCCGGGAGAGATTATCGGACCACCATCCCTTGATGGTATCTAAAAGATTTTTGAAATTCATGCGCTTGTTCGCTGCCTTGTTGGATTTCTCGTTGCGTTCATAGAGGACGTTAACTGCGGACGACGATCTCCTTCACAATTTTTTCCTTCACCTGGTCATTCAACTTTTTTTTCAGTTGATGGCGACGCATATGTATTTCGCGGCGCCAGACTTCATTGGACACATACACGACGAGCCGATCGCCTTCAAATTCAACTTCCTCCGTATTCTCATTGATCTTATCGCCTACAATCCGCGGCCACAGCGACAAGACCATGCCCCGCTTGAGTCTTTTCCGATGCGGATAGTCCTCAATAAAATCCTTCAAGATATCTTTCAGCGGTTTTGGGGTGTCGAATCGACTCATATTATTCCGGGTAAATAGATTGAATACAGAAGGAACGTCCGGAAAATTCCTGTCTTATTATTCGCCAAAAATCCCGCATCCGGACCGCCCCTGGTCCACTCGTCATTATCAAAGATAAGGATTTGTTTGACGCGCTTCACACCTAAAATTAAAAATTCACGGCCACGGGACTCCATCCTTTGATATTTATGTGTTTTTAATCCCGCCGCTCCAGTTCTCCATCCTCAATCTTCCAACGTCGATTATGCGTACCGTCAAAATCCACATACTCCCGAAAAGGTATCGGGTTGGCCGAAGTCACGAAAATCTGTCCGGCATGCTCTATCAGGGCGTTCAACAACACCTCGATCTTTTGCGGGTCGAGGTCCCCGAATACGTCATCCAGCAAAAAAATCGGCAGATCGTCGAGCTCCTCCGTAAAATAAAAGAGCTGGGCCAGTTTTAACGCGAGCGCAAAAAGCCGGTGCTGGCCCTGCGAACCGTACCGCCTCAACTCCTTGTCATCCAGGTAGAAAACGATCTCGTCGCGATGAGGACCGACAATCGTCACCTCCCGCTCCAGCTCCTTCTCCCGGTAGTCTTCCAGGGCCTTTATATACCGCTCCCGCACGGTCGAGGGATCGGCCGACGGCTCACAAAACGTCTGATACTCCAGGAACGTCTTATGCTCCAGGCCGGTAATCATATCGTACTGCCGGTGCAGGTACTCCTGGAACTGCCGGATCACCTCCGTGCGCTTCGCCACAATCCGCGACCCGACCTCCGTCAACTGTTGATCCCACGGCTCCAGGTACGCCTCGCGGGTGGGACGATCGTAATGAAATTTCTGCAGCAGATTATTACGCTGGCGAACGATCTTTCGGTAATCGATCAGATCCTGAAGGTACGGGGGATTAATCTGGCTGATGAACGTGTCGATGAACGTCCGCCGCTCCGACGGACCCTCGCTGGTCAGTTTGCGATCCTCCGGACACAGAACCACCACCGGAACGCGACCGATCAGATCCGACAAGCGCTCCAGGGGACTGTCGTTGACATACACTTTTTTCCCCTTCCCTTTGGAATAGCTGCAGGTCACCTCAAACTCCGACCGGATATTCCCCCTGAACGTTCCCTTCAGGATAAAAAACGACTGGTCGCCGTGGACGACATAGCGGTCGCTGTTCGCCACAAAGCTGCGCGACATGCACAGATAATGGACGGCATCAATAAGATTTGTTTTCCCCGCCCCGTTCGGTCCCGTAATCACATTCAGGTGCGGAGCCCACTCCACTTCCCTGTCGACGTGGTTGCGAAAGTTTTGAAGCTGTAGCCAGGTTATATGCATAAGTCATCATAACAGATAAAATAGTCGGAAGCTCGAGGCCCGAAACCCATTGCCAGCGGGTAATTTAGTTGGGTATATACGTCCCTGCGAACCGGGCGGAATAGACTTCGGGCCTTCTGTTTTGGGTTCCGGTCCTGTGTGTTCTCGCTGCGATCTGGAAAAAAACGACTAACTCCCGCCACGAATTTCCTGGAGAGAAATTTGTGCTAGAACCCAAAAGCCTCCACGCCCAGGAAGATAGCGTTATCCTCCAATTGCTTCTCGATGCGCAGTAGTTGGTTGTACTTGGCGACGCGATCGGTTCGGGACATCGAACCGGTTTTGATCTGTCCGGTATTCATCGCTACCGCCAGGTCGGCGATGGTGGTATCCTCGGTCTCGCCGGATCGATGGGAGATGACGGCGGTATAGTCGTTTTTGTGCGCCATTTCGATCGCGTCCAGCGTTTCGGTGAGCGTACCGATTTGATTTACCTTGATCAGGATGGAATTGGCAATGCCCCGGCGGATTCCCTTCGCCAGCCGCTCCGTATTGGTTACAAACAGATCATCCCCGACAAGTTGAACCTTGTCGCCGATCGCATCGGTCAACTGCTTCCAGGCGTCCCAGTCATTTTCCGCCAGTCCGTCCTCGATCGAGATAATGGGATATTGATCCACCCAGCGATCCCAGTATTCGACCATATCATCGGTATCGCGCTCCGATCCGTCGCTCCATTTGAATTCGTACAAGCCGGTTTCCGGGTTATAAAATTCGGAAGCCGCCGGATCCAGGGCCAGGACCACCTCCTCTTCCGGAACGTAGCCCGCCTTTTCAATTGCCGTCAGAATAACTTCGACTGCCTCTTCATTGGATTTCAGGTTGGGCGCGAAACCGCCCTCGTCGCCGACCGCCGTACTGTAATTTTTCTCGGCCAGCACCTTCTTCAGATTGTGAAACACTTCCGCCCCGATCTGGATGGCATCGCTCATGGATTCCGCTCCGCCGGGCATTATCATGAATTCCTGGAGATCCACACTATTGTCGGCATGCGATCCGCCGTTGATAATATTCATCATCGGCAGCGGCAGCACCTTTGCATTCACGCCGCCGACATAACGCCAGAGCGGCATATCCAGAAAACTCGAGGCCGCATCGGCCGACGCCAGCGAAACCCCGAGAATGGCATTGGCACCCAGTTTTCCCTTGTTGGAGGTGCCGTCCAAATCAATCAGCGCCTCGTCAATACCGGCCTGGTCAAGCACTTCATGACCGTCGAGGGCGTCGGCAATGACCTCATTGACATTGCCAACCGCTTTTTGAACGCTCTTGCCGAGAAAATAATCGGGATCCTCGTCCCTCAACTCCACCGCCTCATGCTCGCCGGTGGAGGCACCCGACGGAACCGCGGCCCGTCCGACGGTCCCATCCTCCAGCACCACATCAACCTCTATGGTGGGATTACCCCGCGAATCAATAATTTGTCGACCTATAATTTCATCGATATAACTCATAGTGCTCCAATACTTTTGAAGTTCCAAAATTCATTTTTAACCCGGCATTACCAGAAACTACCGAAAACAAGGCTTATCTGCGGAGTTCCGAAATAATGCATGGGATCGTTGTCAGTAGGTTCGGTTACAATTTGACCATCCTCCCTGATCGGCTCGTTATTCTCATCCATGACCGGGCTACTCGGTTCCATCATCTGGATCCCGTCGGGAAAGTAGAAGAAGTTGTAACCGAACTCCACGCTGGAAAGTTTCTCGAAATTGGTACCAAAATCCACTCCAATTTTCACGCTTCCCGAATACCCCCACTGAATATCGGCATTTCCCCACCCCTGGAAAATATCATTGATCGGTTCAGCCGGAACCCCCGCCGGCAGCGTTCTCCGGTCGTCACGGAAGCCGTTCCCGTTAAGATCTTTAAAATACGGAATGACAAAGGCCATAATGCCCCCTCCCTCCACCATGCCGTAGAGGCGAAAATTGTCGGCAATTTCCTGCGGAAAGAGACGCTGTTTGTAGCCGAGCATGATCGGCAGTCCTATCACGCGCCGATATTTATTCGGTATCACCTGTTGATTAAAAAACTGAAAACGCTGCTCACTCACATCTCGCACGCCGGTAATATCCAGGGTGGCCGTCATCTGGGAATACGGTCCCACGACCCGGCGATACTGACTGCCCAGTCCAAAGCCGAAATTATTGATAAACAGATGAAATCCCACGCCATACGACAAATCCTTCTTCTGATACGTTTCAGGGTCCGGAGTTGCCCGCGTGGGCGGCTCGTTGGTTTGGGCCGGGACGCTGACAGCCATTCCCATCGTCAGAAATACCACGGCCAGCAAAATGCGACGAGCGACAGATAAATGCGGTGGATTTTTAACCATCATAAAATAAAATTAACCAATCTTGAGATACGTTAGGAATATATGTAAGGATTTATACCAATAAGGATCCCTTCTATAATAGAGGCACTCTTTTAATGTACATACGCCAATATATCCTATTTATTGAACCACTAAAATAATAAAAAATTATCTTTCGTTCGATTACTCATACGATTGATCGGTATTTTTTTTGGAGTTTAGGTAACAAACCCTATTTTAATTTCTTTTTATTGTTACTTTTGGACAATGGACAAATCGAGTAGAGCGAATAGCACATTTTTTTCTCGAAAGCGAATTAAAACCGGAATCTAACTTTTTTATGAGCTCAATCAATAAGCTAGTTATTTACGGACCTTCAGGAACGCTGAAACGAATGCCCCCCTCCTTACTGGAAGACATTCAACCCAAGTACATTTACGAATACGAAGGTGCCGAAGACAGCAACAAGGTTCAGGTCGCTGTTTACGAGGAATATGAAAAGAAAATCAATTCCAGTCTAACCCTTACCTGCATTATCGAAAATTCCTCCAAGCAGCTTAAGTTTGAGCTGGTAACCACGGGTGGACGCATGGGGTTTCGCGGCAGTTCACTCAGTGAGGAGCAGACGATCGAGGATGACGTCACCGATTATATATTGGATTTTGCCAAGCGCTACGGATTGACGGTCCAGGAAGAAAGCGCAGAAGAGGAAACGCAGGAAAATACCTGAAGATCCACCCTACATGGCCCAAATACCTGAAGAATGGACCGTCCTCTCCATGATGGAGTGGGCCACCGATTTTTTCGAGGAAAACGACGTCCCGGAGCCGCGACTCAGCATCGAGTGGCTGCTGTCCCACACGCTCGGCATCAAGCGGCTGGACCTCTACCTGCAATTCGATCGTCCGCTGACCGCCGGGGAGCGCAAAAAACTTCGTCCCCTCGTCAAGCGGCGCGCCCGGCAAGAGCCGCTGCAGTACATTACCGGCTCCACCGATTTCATGCATGCCGAGATCGAAGTTAACGAATCGGTTTTGATCCCCCGCATCGAAACCGAGCAGATGGTCGAGATGATCCTGGATCGCCACTCCCGGGAGGAATTGAACGTCCTCGACGTGGGAACCGGTTCCGGCTGCATTCCCATAGCCCTGAAAATGGAACGACCCGGCTGGAGTCTGACCGGCCTCGATATAAGCGAGGATGCCCTTGCCACAGCCCGCAGGAATGCGGAACGCAACGACGTGGAGGTAGACTTTATCCAGGCCGACCTGCGCTCACCCGACCAGGTGGATTCCCGGGGACCGTTTGACCTTATAATTTCAAATCCCCCGTACGTACACGTGGAGGAAAAATCGATGCTGGAATCGCAAGTTCGCGATTACGAACCCTCCCGGGCCCTGTTCGTCGAAGACCTGCACGATCTTTACCGGGACCTGCTGGCCCTGGCCGACCGGAAAATGTCGAATACCGGCTATTTATATCTGGAAACCCACGAACACCATACCGAATCCCTGCTGGAATTATTTGACCCGGAAAAGTGGGATGCACATATGGAAAAGGATTACAGTGCAAAACCCCGTTTTCTGATCAGCCAGCGAGCCTGACCCATCCCCCGATTATTCTCCCGTTTTTACCACGAACAGAAGGTACATTCCCTTAATTCAAGGCAAACCAACTCCATTTGCATGTAGAATAATCAACCCCTCCCTCCACGTCCACATAGCATGTGGAAAACTTGTTGAAAATTTTTTTAAAAATTTCTCAGGGCTCACGAACAACGCTAGGTTGGCGTTTATAGGCTGATACAAACATTACACTGACAAAATGTTAAATTTATGTGTGTCCTGTAATAAACTGGTATTCATATAGTTACGCTGTTTGTCGATATGTGGATAACTTCGACGTACCAGGGGGTTTATTTTTTTGACATATGCTGCAGAAATCCCCATTTTCATTTTAGCACATCGCGTGAGAGGAGTTGCGTGTGGATAACTTTAGGGATAACAGACCAGAAAACCGTAAATTTGAGGAGGTTGGACTACTTTGAGTACCATTACTGCTGATTCTGCCTGGGAGGAGTGCCTGGAGATTATTAAGGACAATATTAGCTACCAGAAATTTAAGTCGTGGTTTGAGCCGATCAAGCCGATAAAATTTGAAGAGAACACCTTAACCATACAAGTGCCGTCC
>CAYQXO010000105.1:0-9365 GCA_964421495.1 uncultured Balneolaceae bacterium
TTAATCAACACCTATGTTGAGGCAGTGGAACAATGGGATGTCGACGGATTTAAACTGGATTTTATCCGGTGGTTCACGCCAACAGATACCACGCAAATGAAGGCGACCGGGGGAAGGGACTTTGCATCCGTAAACCGGGCGGTTGATCGGTTGATGACCGACATCATGCAACAATTGCGGTCAAAAAAGCCGAATATTATGATAGAATTTCGTCAGCCTTATATTGGACCGCTGATGCGAAAATACGGCAACATGTTCCGGGCTATTGACGCACCGAATATGGAGGTCCTTAATCGAACTCGCATAGCTAATTTACGGTTAATGGCTGACAGTACTGCCGTGCACTCCGATATGTACATGTGGCATGCATCAGAGCCAGTGGAGTCGGCTGCCCGTCAAGTACTTAACACCCTTTTTGCGGTTCCCCAGCTCTCCGTACGTTTAAATAAGCAGTCAAAAGAAATGTTGAAGATGATTGAGTTCTGGACGAAATATCAGAAAAATCACCGTGAAACTTTGCTGGATGCCCGGTTTCGTGCGTCTTCTCCCGGTAGTGTTTACCCCCTGCTGGAAGCGCGTGGGCAGGATTATACCATCTACGGATTATATGAACCTATGGTGATTCCCCAGCAAAATTATCAGCGAAATATCCATGTGGCCAATGCCACAACCAACAATAAAATTACCATCGATTTTGGATATAAGCCGGGTTCATCAAACATTACATCGTATTCGGCTACGGGAAAAGAAGTACACACAGAAGAGATTGATCTTGATAAAGGGGTTCATCAGTTTAAGGTTCCAGCGTCCGGTCTGCTTAAAATCAAGGATGAATCTGTAAAAACAGACTAAACATGCCAGTTTAAAAAAATCTTATAATATAGGTGCTTGGACACTGTTTTAAAATCTTCTATTAGCAACGTTCCTGTTCACTTGGGGGATTTATTCTTCCATCAATGAGAAATCTTCCGAGGGGACCCGTGCCTCGCTCATAATTTGTTTTATTTTAGTTGTTATTTGCGGATATTTGTCAGCTACATTATGCTGTTCTCCGGTATCTTTTTCGAGATTATATAGTTCAATGGATGCTTCCGGATTATTTTTGACATTTTTCCGGATGCCTTTCCATTTATCCATTCTGACTGCTTGCTTGCCACCCTGGTGATCGAATTCCCAGTACAGGTAGTCGTGTTTTTTCTGTTTACCCTTGCCTGTTAGCGTCGGTACCAGAGATATGCCGTCATGCACGGGCGGTGCTTGCGTATTGGCAAGTTCTGCAAAAGTTGGCATGATATCCCAAAAAGCGGAAATATGGTCGCTCTCACTGCCTTCTTTTATTGTTCCCGGCCACCAGGCAAGCATCGGAACGCGAATACCTCCTTCGTACAGATCGCGTTTTATTTCTCTGAGCGGCCCGTTGCTGTCAAAAAAATCAGGATCATTCCCACCTTCAGCATGAGGTCCATTGTCACTTGTAAAAATTACTAACGTGTTTTCCCCCAATCCTTTTTCATCAAGCTTCTCTATGAGTTGACCTACGTATTTGTCCAGCAATGTAACCATTGCGGCATATGTTGCCCTTGGACGCAATTGATCGCTGTAATGTCCCCCTTGGTAAGGTTCTTCGGGAAAGATGCTCTCTCCATTTTCATTCAAGTATATTTTCAGGTGCTCTTGTGGTACGGAAAGGGAAGCATGAGGAATAGTAAGCGGCAAATAAAGGAAAAAGGGATTTTTATTATGTTGGTCAATAAATGTCAATGCCTCATCAACAATAGCATCCTGACTGTACTGGCCTCGTTCCTGGGGTGGACCGGCTCCCGGGTGTCGGTCAGGATTATCAATAACTTTATTTTTTCCCAAGGCTACCCGCTCGATTCCTTTTCCCTGAACTTCACGGAATAGAAACTCCGGGAAGTAAAAGTGAGCCCGGCGTTGACCATTATAGCCGAAAAAATAATCGAAACCCTGGTGGGATGGAGAACCTTCCGATCCCGGATATCCAAGTCCCCATTTTCCAAACGCTCCGGTCGTATACCCCGCCTCCTTTAAAACTTCAGCCACCGTTGTTGTACTATAAGGAATAGGACGTTGTCCAATAGGTAAATGTACTCTATTTCCCCGAATAGGGGTATGGCCCGTGTGAAGACCGGTTAATAAGACAGACCGAGAAGGTGCACACACAGTACTGCCTGCATAATGTTGGGTGAACTTCATACCTTCCTCAGCCATTTGATCCAGATTGGGCGTTTTGATCTTTTCTTGTCCGTAGGCACCAATATCGGCGTAACCCAGATCATCGGCCAGGATATATACTATATTGGGCTGAGAGGAGAACGTTGAGCTAGTGAAGTTCTTCTGATTTTTTTTACAAGTTGAATTTAGCAGGCCAATAACAAGAATGCCCAGCATCAAAATAAAATTATTTCGAACCATGGAATTACAAGCTTTTGAATGAAAATTCACAGTTTAAAGCACAGGAATGTTTGTTAATCTGTTCCTTGATTCCTGAAAGTTATCGTAATACAATCAGTACTGTGCTTATTGTTGTTTAATCAATTCGAATTCGTAAGTTGTTAGTATCAACACTCATCATTTTATGAATTAAGTATTATGGACATTGTAGAACCGTTTTCAGGCCACTTATAGAGATCGGGTTAAAAAATTAATTTTGAAAAATACCTACTCCCAAGATAGGTATTTATCGCATGCATTCTTTCAGATAATGGAGGACAACTCTTTAATGTGTTTCGGTTAATTCACGTTACCTGATAGCTTGCGTGATCTGAAGCCCATATTTAAAGTAATTGCCTTCCTCTATCTTCACGACAACTTCCCCGCCCGGTTTCTTCAATGAAATTCTTTCATTGTTTGAGCGTTTGTTATCAAAGGTAGCCAAGGATTTCATTGAAGGAACGCTCTGTGGTGCAGCAGACGAACAAGAAACAATCGAGGATTAAGCGATGAAAACAGAACAAACGGAAATTACGGTCAAAGGCATGGACTGTGCCGGCTGTGCCAAGAGTGTAAAGCAGGCCCTGGAAAAGATCAAGGGCGTGGAGTCCGCCGAAGTGCTGCTTTCCTCGGAAAAAGCACGTATCACGATGCGAGATCGGCAAGCGGATCCGGCGGAATTCAAAAAAGCCGTGGAAGATATCGGCTACTGGATCCCTGAAGAAAAAAGCGCCTCCGAGGGTGAACAGCAAAAGATGGAAGACCTGGCCCGGAAATCCTTCCGCCTGTTCGGACTGGTATTTGGAGGAATCCTTCTTATTGTAGTGGCTGGAGAATGGCTGGGGCTATTTGAAGCCATTACCGCGTGGGTGCCCTTCTGGATGGGTGCTGTGTTGGTCGGTGCTATCGGCTATCCCGTATTCCGCCAGGTGGTAGTGGCAGCAGCGAAAGGTATGGTAACGCCCCACGCGCTGATGGCTTTGGGAGCTGTTACCGCACTGGTCGCCGGACAGTGGGTAACGGCGGCAATCGTGGTTTTTTTCATGCGTACCGGCGATTACATCGAAAGCTATACCACCGATAAGGCACGTGATTCGGTGCGCTCGCTGACCGACCTGGCTCCGCAAACGGCTACCGTGCTGCGTGATGGAGAGGAACAGGAAGTCTCTATCGACGAAGTACAGTCAGGCGATCGAGTGCTCGTACGACCGGGCGGAAAGATTCCGGTGGACGGAACCGTGCTGGAAGGGCATGCAACGGTGGATCAGTCGCCCATCACCGGCGAATCGATGCCGGTGGAAATTTCGGAGGGATCGGGCGTCTATGCCTCTACGATTGCGCAGGGCGGTCGGTTGCTGCTTCGGGCCGATGCCATTGGACGCGATTCCACCTTTGGCAAGATCATCAGCATGGTGGAGGAGGCCGAAGCCCATAAGGGAGAGGTTCAGCGGTTCGCCGACAAGTTTTCCGCCTACTACCTGCCCGTGGTGGCCGGAATTGCGCTTTTAACCTATGTCCTTAGCGGTGACGTAATGGCTACCGTAGCGGTGATGGTGGTGGCCTGTGCCTGCGCGTTTGCACTGGCAACTCCCGTAGCCCTGCTGGCCACGGTCGGATCTAATGCGAGGCGGGGCGTATTGATCAAGGGCGGAAAATATATCGAAGCATTGGCGCGTGCCGACGTACTGCTTATCGACAAGACCGGGACGCTTACCCTGGGAAAGCCCGAGATTTCTGACATTATACCCCTGAACGGCTGTTCGTCGGGAGAGTTGCTTGCTGCGGCTGCCAGCGCCGAGCAGTTCTCCGAACACCCACTTGGCAAGGCAGTGACCGAAGCGGCCCGGCGGCGTTCCCTGACGTTGACAAAGCCTGGTCATTTTGAAGAGCTAACGGGCAACGGGGTCAAAGCGGATATCAATGGTCAGACGGTAACCGTTGGAAACGAACGCTTGATCGAAGCGGATGCGTCTATCCGAGAGAAGATTGAATCCATCAAAAAAGAGGGACAGACGGTGATTACGGTCCAGCGCGATGGCAAGCTGTTGGGTTTGCTCGCGGCTAAAGACAGTGAACGCGGTGAAATTGGAGATGCGTTGCAAAAGATCCGCTCGCTCGACATCGGCCGCATTGAACTGCTGACCGGCGATAATACCGAGACTGCACGAAGCCTGGCCCGGCGTCTGGGCATCAAGTATCAGGCAGAACTGCTGCCCGAGGATAAAATCAACGTGGCCAGGCGTTACCAGGCAGAGGGTCGAACGGTGGTGATGGTGGGGGATGGCATTAATGACGCTCCCACACTTGCCCAGGCTGACGTCGGTATTGCCATGGGAACCACAGGCACTGACGTGGCCATCGAAACGGCCGATATTACGCTGATGCGGGATGACTGGCACCTGGTGCCCGAGCTGTTGGATTCCGCCCAAAAGACCATGGGGGTCATCAAGTGGAACTTCGCCTTTACCGCCGCCTATAACCTGGCCGGCTTGTCACTCGCCGCCTTCGGCTTTCTGCCGCCCGTGCTGGCCGCGGCTGCTCAATCCCTGCCAGATGTCGGGATACTGCTAAATTCCTCCCGGCTGCTTAAATCCTGATTCCGGAAGGTCAAATTTATTATACCAAAGTCCCGTGCATTTATATATCCCATACAAAAACCGACCCCCGTTTTACGAGAGGCCGGCTCAAACCAGGGTATAAACGTGTAACGTCATAGATTACTTAATCAATGTCATGCGCTTGGTACTCTGGTAATTGTCAGCATTGATCCGATAAATATACACGCCACTGGTAAGGTTAGATGCGTCAAATTGGATACGGTATTGGCCGGCTGCCTGTCGGGAATTGACAAGCGTTGCCATTTCTTGTCCCATAATGTTATACACGGTCATCTCAACATGAGCGGCTTCCGGTATTTCGTATTTGATCGTTGTGGCAGGATTGAACGGGTTCGGATAATTCTGTGAAAGCGTAAACTGACCTGGCAGTGAATTTTCCTTTCCGCCAATACTGGTAGCCTGAGAGGTAGGGTGGGTAACCGGGTTTTGGTCTAATGTAATGGCACTTTGTGCTAAAGCACGTCCGTTTAGACTTGCTCCCGTATGAAGAATTATTGCAGTCTGGGAGAGGATATTACCTTCAAAATGAGCGTTCGTGCCAATGGTTACTTCACCGGCTACCTGCCAGAAAATGTTTTTGGCTTGCGCACCCCCGCTCAGAGTCACATTGATATCTGAACTTACCGTAAGATCGCCTGCAATCTGGAAAATCCAGATGGAATTCTCGTCGCCATTTATTTCGAAACTGGTTGGCGCGATTACCGTGGTTCCCCATTTATACAAACCGGGGATAAGGGTTTTCCCGCCAAGGTCGCCCGCATGTAATTCGGAAAAATCAGGATTCACCCTTCCTGCTGCATCCGTATAGGCTGTTTCCATATCACTGACAGCCGTTGTCAAATTTGAAGGGGCAGGGCTTGCCATATCAGCAGCGTAAACCTTTCCGGTTACCTGGGGTGACGTTGCATAACCGGTGGCATCAGTCAGGTCGAAACCGGTGATGAACGATGCTGCTGCCGGACTTATGCCAACATCTCCCGTAATTGTAGAAGACGGTACCGTGGATATAGCTGATTTCGCCAGCAATACATAATCCCCGCTCGTTCCAAGATTTACGGAATCAGGGCTTGTGGGTACGGATTCCCAGGTTGTGAAGAGCCGGCTTGGTGAAAAATCACTGGTCCCGCTAGTGCCCGTAGCCTGTACGCGCCAGTAATAGTTTGTGTTTAGGGCCAAACCTGAGATTAACTGCGTGGTGTCGGAAAGTTCGGCTTCATTAAATACGGTAGTGTTAAAACTTGCTTCTTCCGACACTTGTAAATGATACGTGTCAGCATCAGCGGATGTATTCCAGCTTAACGTCAGGTTCTGGGGTTGATTAATTGCTGAATCGACGGGAGAAGATAATACCGGTACTGCCGGTTGTGCTATTGTTGTTGAGAATAGTATAAATCCGAGAGCGATGCACAAGGTTAAAAGCCGTGAGCCTCGAAAAATAAGATTGGACATAGTAAAATTGTTCTTAAAGGTATTGTAATAGTTTATCATATATAATGTGATTGAATGATTAGGGTGCAGAGATGCTTTTGTGCTATCCCTTCTGTCAGGGGGGATGAAGTGATTAACAACGAGGACAAGTTACACTATTTCAGACTGATTGCGTTACACACCGGCAGATTTATATTACATATATCACAGTCTGCAATCCCTCACCTTCAGATAACGGGTCTCTCTGGTTGATTAATTAAAACTATTTGATGAAGTTGTGATTTATTACTAAATATTCGATTAGATCAAGGAGGACCGGATGAAACGTACAGGGATCGCCCTCTTTTTAGGGGTTGTTTTAATGGGACTGTTTATTGGGGGGCACGGCTACGCGCAGAAGATTACTATAGATTTGAACAAGCGCACTATCCCGGATGATGAGGGCATCCATGCAGAGGTTCTAATGAATAATCCGGGTGAAGAACTGATATTACCTGCATCAATTGACTCTTCTCAAGCAAAATTTTTAACACTGCACTATAGTAAAGATATACCGGGGGATAGAAGTCTGTCTGTACTGGTAATTTCGAAGGAAAAGGGGGAGCGGTTTTATATTGATAAGGATAACGATGAGGATCTTTCGGATGAGCACCCCCTCTTTTTCCCGGCCGATTCCAATGAATTTGTTTTTCGGGTTTCCCAGGATTCCCTGCAATATACCGACTTTGTTCTCTGGCGTGTACCGCCCCGGAATACGGATTACTATATGGATGAAGATGGTAATATGAAACCGAGGTTGGCAAAATTTATGAATTCCTATGGAACAGAAACCTCAGGTAAGAAAGGCACGTTCTTCTTTGATGATAAAAAGATTCTTTCGCGGGGGCATGTAGTACTCGGAGGGAAAACGTATGAAATAGGTGTATTCGACTATAATTATAATGGGCTGTATAATGATTCTGAAGATCTTCTATTTATAGACCTCGGACAAGATGAAAAATTAAGGTTCGATGAAGATTCCGAGGTATTTAAGCTGAATGACATATTTAAGGTAGAGGGGGAAAACTATAAAATTTCAGAGGTGGATCCGTATGGAAGACACCTTCAACTAGCCAGGACAAGTAAGGCGGCTACCCATTATTATTTGACGGCACTCAATAAAGCATCAGCTTCGTCTAAGGAATCCGGTCGCCTTGATGCCTCATTTTGGGATTTGACGTTGACTACGTTGGAGGGGAAGGCGATTTCCCTCGATAAATACAAGGGACAATATGTATTATTGAACATCTGGGGGGAATGGTGCAGTCCTTGTATCCATGAAATTCCGTTTCTTAAAAAAGCCACCGAAAAGTATGAGAACCACAAGCTTCTGATTGTTGGATTACTACATACCAAAAATCTGGATCAAGCAAAAAAAGTCATAAAGGAAAAAAATATAAATTGGCCGCAAGTCCACCTTTCCGAAGAGTTGGCCGAGCGTTTTCGATTACGTGGTTTCCCCACTAATATATTGATTCATCCTGACGGAGTGAGGTACGTTAAAAAGAGCACGGTGACTACCGTGTTTTTTGATAAAAACATTAGATAGCAGGTGTGCATTTTAATAGACACGGCGGATCCAGGAGTCTGTCGGGCTTTTTTGCAGTAGATTTGTAAAAGTTCGACAGACTCCCAGTATTTTCCTGACAACATAATCGAATCACTTTCGGCTATATAAAACTACCGAAATTTTTAAGCGGCCCTCGTTGTTCAGTTAAGTGAAAGGGTAACAAACCAACAGGAGGTGGCCTTATGAGTGCCAATTTTTCGGTTGCCGCCCTAGCGGGATTGGGCGGTGCACTGGCTATGACGGTATTTATGTATATCCTGGTTGCAATCGGGTTCCGGATAGATGTTCTTTATTTAATCGGCACCCGCTTTGTGGATCCTTCCGATTCCGGAAAAGCATATACCGTTGGATTTATACTCCATCTTTTGATCGGTATCATATGGGGACTCCTGTACGTCCTCCTTATGATTGGCATGGTGGAGTCGCCCAATTGGACCCTGGGGCTTCAATTTGGAGCCGCACACGGGTTATTTGTCGGAGTGATCATCAGCACATTTGCGGACAGTCACCCGCATGTTGGACCGGATAAAGCTATCCCGGATCCCGGTATGTTTGGCAACCGATGGGGCATAAGCATTCCTTTCATAATTGTTTTGCTGCACGTCCTTTACGGGTTTGTAATGACGGTTCTTTACAACCAACTCTACCAACCCGACTTTATACTTCGCATGTAAATTTCAAGCGTCCAGTGACTCCCTGTTGGATTAAAAACGAGATAGAAACCGCTGATCTACTTCAACCCGCAACTTATCACAATTCTAATTATGGGGGGCCTAATCATTATACCGCCTTTTTTCATGATCACGGGGTATAGTATTAATGATCAGAAATTAATTATTCACCGTTTAGGCTGGACAACAGAATTTGATCTCCACGATTTGGTAAATGCAGAATTTAAGGCGCAAGCAATAAAAGGATCCTGGCGACTGTTGGGGAATGGCGGTTTGTTTGGATGGATCGGTGCATTTAGCAATACGGAATTGGGAACGTTTCGGGCCTATGCAACTAATCGTAACAAATGCGTGGTATTGGAATTGAAAGATAAAACGCTGCTTGTTACGCCAGATTCACCCAGTGAATTTGTGAAAAGTCTCCAACCAATTGTTCAATATTAGGTTTATGTAACCGACGGATTTGATAACCTGGTGAATACAGTGGCCCAACCCTTTGAGGATGCTGATGGCAAGGTCCTCCGTCTGGCTAAAAAAGCAGAGGTAAAGGCAAAAAAATGGTAGATGGTGCCGAAAATAAAATTG
>CAYQXO010000106.1:0-9208 GCA_964421495.1 uncultured Balneolaceae bacterium
GGGCTCTTTCTATGAGCGTAATAGCCTGCTCTCGATTCACAGAAGGGAAATCTTTCAGAAATGCTTCAACCGTATCCCCCGATTTAATATAATCCCACAAAGCTTTTACAGGTACTCGAGTTCCTTTAAAAACCGGAGTTCCCCCGAGAATCTCCTTATCTCGTGAAATGATATTTGAACCCTTTTTAACCATATCTACATATCTAAAGGTACTTAACCTCTTCCAAATATTAAATAAAAAGATAAATTACAGATTTTCACAGGCTTTAATCCATAACGAATGGCTTCATATAGAAGTATATCTCCAATTACCCCTACCCATCATACTCCTTTACCGTATTTATAAATCGACGGGCGTTATCGACGGGTACATCCTTCAATATGCCGTGGCCGAGGTTGGCGATATAATTACGGGTACCGAAGCGATCGATCATCCGGCGGGTGAGGCGCTCTATTTCGTCCGGCGGACCGAGTAGGCGTGAGGGGTCCAGGTTGCCCTGCAGTACGATCTCCCCGCGGGTTGCCTCCCGGGCATATTCCGGGGTGATGGTCCAGTCGATACCCAGCGCGTCGGCCCCGCTTTTGAATCCGATTCGCTCGAGCGCATACCAGATCCCTTTCGGATACAGAATGAGCGGCGCGTCGTCGATGGCCTCGCAAATCTCCTGCAGATAGGGCCAGGCAAAGCGATTGAAATCGTCCGGACCCAGAATACCCGCCCAGGAGTCGAACAACTGCACCACCTGGGCACCCGCCTCGATCTGGGCTTGCAGATAACTGATCGTGGCTTTCGTCAATTCTTTCAGCACGTGTTTGGCCGCGTCGGGCTCGCGGTAGAGGAATTTCTTGGCTTCGGAAAAGTTCTTCGATCCCTCGCCCTGCACCATGTAGCAAAAAAGCGTCCACGGCGCCCCGGCAAAACCGATCAGCGGAACGCGTCCGTTGAGCTCCCGGCGCGTCAACTGCATGGCGTCCATCACATAATCCAGCTTTTCGGGGATATTCTCGGCGAGGATGGCAAAAGCGTCGTCGGTCGACCGAATCGGGTTGTCGATTACCGGTCCCCTTCCCTTGACCAGCTCCACATCAATACCCAGCGCTTTTGGAATCGTCAGGATGTCAGAAAACAGGATCGCCGCATCGGGCTCCAGCTCGTCGATCGGCTGCAGCGTAATTTCACAGGCCAGTTCCGGCGTCTGCACCCGCTCAAAAAAAGAATAATTCTCGCGAATCTTCATGTATTGAGGCAGATAGCGCCCCGCCTGCCGCATCATCCACACCGGTGGACGTTCAACGTCCTCGCCCCGCAGCGCACGCAGCAGCAAATCTTTTTTAAGTTCCGGGAAATCCTTTGTACTCACTTTTTTTGGAAATTATGGGTTATGAATTATGGAGTATAAATGAAAGACGCTGTGGCGCAAGCTGCAAAGTATGGAATGGCAGCGGAATTATATGTTACGCCGGCACTTACATAAGAAGCCGGTACCAAATAATATCGGTAAAACGATCGATCAACGACATTAATTCGTAATTCATAACTTATAATTCATCATTCTCTCACGCAGTGAGAGCTAAAATCTGCTTTCCAACACGTCGGCCACTTTTCGAAGCAGCGGCTCCGTGCCGGGTCGTTCGGCGATATGCACTTCCCGGTCTACCGACTCCCGGAGGCGATCGGCCGTCGTCGGACCGATGGCGAAAAGGCGGATTTCCTCGTTCATCTCCCCGAATCCCACACTGTCTTCATACGCCTGCACGCCGCTGGGACTGTAGAACAGAATACCGTCGATGGTTTTATCCGGGGGATCAATATCCCTCAGATGAGTTTTATAGACTTCCACCCGGCTGACATCGATCTCATTTTTTTCCAACTCGTCGCCGAGCACTTCTCGGCTGCGATTACCGGCAAAATAGATAGCGGATTTCACCTCATCCCGTTCCACTATATACTTCGCGAGCGACTCCGCATTGGCATTCAGGGGAATTTCGGCCGTGAGACCGAGATCCTCGAGGGCCTTTTTCGTCTTGGGTCCAACCGCGTAAATAATCTGGTCGTCAAGCACCCCGAGTCCCGCATCCATCAATTTTTCCAGGGCCCGCACGGCATTGCGACTGGTAATCACCCACCCTGCCATCGGATGCTCGTTGATCTCCTTGAGCACGTAATCCCAATATTCCGGAAACTCGAATTCGAGGGCCGGCTCAATAATCGGGTCAAGTCCCAACATGCGGGCATACGAAATCTGCTGCCCTTCCAACTCTTTCGTAATCAATACGCGTTTTTGTCGCTGCTGACTCATGAATAATCCTCATTACAACTGATTCCAATTTCCACTCATTGCGTAGACTGTTATCAATCTTAGCGCTCTTTGAAAAACCCGGAGAGGGTTCTTCAGCCAGGGAAATTCGGCGGGTCATTGCTTCAATAGGGCACTTATCCTAAATACTGGCATGTAGGCAAAATACTTTATTTACCTTAAAGCCGAACAACCCAAGTGCTTCAGAACCCTCTCCGGGTTTCTGAAATGGCTCTACGATTGCTAACGGGAAAACGGGACGAGTCTTTTTTGGAAATCATTCACAGTATCTGCAGATAGTTTTAAGAATCCAACGAATATTCGAAAGTCAATAAACATTACAGGTCGTCCCGATGCTCTTGCACCACTTTGTCTGCCCCCTCGTCGAGTAACCGCTGTGCGGCCTGGTGACCAAGATCACCGGCCTCGTTGCGCGGAGCATTGAGTGTTGTCTCGAAACGCTGTCTTCCGTCCAGCGAAAGGGCAACTGCCCTGAGGTGCAGGTCCTGTTCGTCAACCCACGCCCAGGCGCCGACGGGTGCGCTGCATCCGGCTTCCATGTCGTGGAGGAAGTCGCGTTCCAATTGCGTGCATTGTTCGGTATCCGCATCATTGAGCGGGCGGACCTTTTCAATTAGTTCCGCATCTTCCTCCCGCACATGCACGGCAATTGCTCCCTGGGCCGGGGCGGGGACCATCCAGTCGAGCACCTCGCTGATTTGGTCGTCCAACTCCATGCGCTGCAATCCCGCCGCCGCCATGATCGTACCGTCCCAACCGCGGTCCCGCACTTTCTGCAGGCGCGTCTGGATATTGCCACGCAGTCCCTCCATCCGATGATGGGGGTAGCGCGACCGCCACTGGGATCGCCGCCTATTACTTCCGGTAGCGATGTGGGCTTCGTACGAGGGATCCGACAGAAAGTCCGTTCCGTCGGGAGTGACCAGCACATCGCGGGGATCGCCGCGCTCTAATACGGCAGCTACGGTAAGGGGGAGGGGATATTTTGTCGGCAGGTCTTTGTAGGAATGCACCGCAACATCAATCTCTTCTTCCATCAACGCCTCGTCCAGCGCCTTCGTAAATACGCCGACTCCGCCCATCTCCGTCAACGGCGTCTTCGTATCCTGATCCCCCTCCGAAGAGATGAACGTCAGCTCGGCCTCCACGCCCAGCACTTTCAGTTTTTTTCGTACCTGCTCGGCCTGCCAGGTCGCCAGCTTACTTTTTCGGGTACCGATGCGTACCATCTCACTCCTTTTGTCGACCGTTCGTCTCGTCCAGCTTAAACATATCCTTCACCGTCTCCCGTACGTCTGGCGACTCGTGATTGTCACGCAGATGCTCGATCGAATGGGCGGCGATTTTATTGACAAGGCGCTCGGTGACCTGCTTGACGGTGTCCAGCTCCTCATCCGATATTTTATTGCGAAAGTGATCGATTTCCTCCCGCCGCAAACTGTCCAGCTTCTCGTTCAGGGCCTTGATCGTGGGCACCACTTTCTGTTCCTCGACCCACTGATGAAACTTCCCGAGCTCCTCTTCGATAATTTTTTTAACCTGGGGGATATTTTTCTCCCGCTCCCGGTAGGCCTGGTCGGTCACATCCGAGAGCCAATCCATATTAGCCAGATCCACAAAATCCAGTTGTTCGATTTCGGGATCGATATTTCGGGGGACCGACATGTCAATCATCAATTTAAATCCGCGTTCTCGCTGCGCTGGCTTCATGTGCTCCATCGAAACGACCGGCTCGCCGGCACCCGTAGCTACAATTACCAGGTCGGCCTCGGCGATAGCCTCCGGCATATCTTCAAAATCCGAAACTTCCAGATCGTACCGGTCCGCAACAAATTCGGCGCGCTCGCGGGAGCGATTGATCAGCGTCAGTCGACCGGCTCCCATGCTCAACAGGTTCTTGACCGTCACCTTACCGATCTTTCCGGTACCGATCAGTAAAATGTTCTTGTCGGTAATATCGTCGAACGTGCGATTGGCAAATTGAACCGCCGCATACGCGGTAGTTGCGGCTCCCTGGGCTAGTGATGTCTCGGAGCGGGATCGCTTGTGGGCCCGGAAAACATGCTGCATCAGGCGGTGCAGCGGTCCGTCGACCGCCTCCATCTCGGAAGCCAGCTCGTAATCGTGCTTCACCTGTTTGATAATCTGGAGATCTCCCAGGATCTGCGAATCGAGTCCCACAGCCACCTGGAAAATATGTTCCAGCGCTTCGCGACCGCGTTTCTCAAAACCGTAGCGGTGAAACTGGTCGAGCGTACCGTCGGAATAGGAGTTCAACAACCGAATCAGCTCCTGCGGTGTGGCCTCCTGGGCAATAACCTCAGTCCGGTTACAGGTCGATACCGTAATCAGGCTCTCTATGCCTTCGCGACGCGCGCCCTCCAGCAGCTTGCGCTTCTGCTCGTCGAGCAAACTAAACTGCTCGCGTACGGTGATGGGAGCCTCCCAGTGATTGACTCCCACGACAGTAAATTGTTCCAATTTCGGCTGATTCATAAGTACTCTGTTACCGATCCTGTTTTATATCCATGCATTTCAAACGCGCAAAATGTAACGAAAAAATTGTTCACAACTTTCATATGCCTGCTAATTTATACTCGATCTATAGAAGTCGGATGTCGGAGGCCGGATGACTGATGTTTATTCCGACCGGTAGTACAATTGTGTATATACACCACATCGTCACCTGCTAGAATAGGCTTCCGCCTTCCGGCCTCCGGCTTCCGACTTTATTTCACCTTTCCACTCCTCTCCCACTACGTGGGTTAACTTGTTCAGCGAAACTTCCGCCAATGCATCGATGAACTTCGGATGATCATTGAGGCCTTCCATAACGGAGATATTCTCGTATTCGTAGCCTTCCTCTTCGAGGTCCTCCTTGAGTTCAATTCCGAGTTCGAACAATGTTTCCACGTGATCCGTCACAAACGCGACCGGAATCATCAGGAAATTGCGAATGCCGTAGTTTATATGTCGCTCGACCAGCTCGGCCGTATTGGGCTGGGTCCATTTCTGGGGACCCACTTTCGACTGGTAGCCGATCCAGTACGATTCCGTGCGATCGCGCATCTCCATGATCGCCTCCATCGTCTGTTCGATTTCGGTGGTGTAGGGATCGCCGCTTTTGACTTCGAGCATCGGGGTCCCGTGAGCACTGAAAATCAGGTGCGTCTTGTTGCGGGTCTCCGGATCCATCGCCTCCAGCGCCTCGTCGATCCGCTCGTTCATCGCCTGCAAGTACAGGGGATTCAGATGGTAATTTTTTACATAAAACTCTTTCCACGGCAGCTGTTCGCCGTATCGCTCACTATGCGTCGACTCCCAGTCGCGAAAGCTGCTGCCGGAAGTCGTCCACGAAAACTGTGGATAGAGCGGCAGCATCACGGCGTGCGTGATGCCGTCCTCCTCCATCTCGTCCATCACGTCACTGGCAAACGGCACCCAGTAGCGCATGCACGTGTAGACAAAAATATCAGAATCGGGCAGCAATTCGTTCAGCCGACGCTTGAGCGCCCGGCGCTGCCGTTCCGTAAGTCCGTTGATCGGCGAGCAACCGTCCGACACCACCCGGTTTTGCCGGTTGGGACAGTAGTCGCTGCCGGTGCAGCCCTTGGGACACCCGTTGATCTCGGCATAATCCTCGGCCACATTCGGCGCCCGGAACTTCGACACCAGCCGGGCCAGCAGCTCCTGCGTCTTTCCGCCGCCCATCTTAATGATATCCTCATCCTTAAACAGGTTGTACAAAAACGGTTTTACAGCATCGGAGCCGGTAGGTCCGCCGAGATTCATCAACACCACTCCGATTCGCGTAGACGATTCACTCATACTTCGTAGCCCTGTTCTATTTTGGTGCCTTAATTATGGATATTTGCACGGTTTAAAAGGTTGTATATGCTACCAACTTCCAGCCTCCGACATACCACATTTATTACAATTACGGTAGTGTAAGAAAATGAAGAAATGTGAAGTGAAGATGAAGAGCGAGGTGAGGTAACTTCTTCAATCGCTTGGGAGTCTGTCGGACTTTTCGGATCGTAGCGAAAAAAGTCCGACAGACTCCTGGATCAATTCGTTTGAACTGGGAATCGAACTCATAAGTATATATTAATTTTCATCCTAACCAGCTTCCCAACACGACGCATATGACTGACCATAAACACGACAATGATTTCAATACTAATTAAGCTGTAATTTTGACAAAGAGACTTAATCTTTTAAATTGATTTTTATACTATAATGCTGATTTACAGTTATTGGTTTATGCTTATCAAGAGACTCTCAATGAGGATAGGAATAGCTACTTTGGCAAACCTATTAATATCTCCATAAAGATTTCGCTTATGAAAAAGCTATTAATAATAGCAGGCTTGATTCTCCTTTTTAGCCCTTGGGCCAGTTATGCACAACTCCTATATATTGACAATTTATCACTCACCGTTGGCGCTGAATATCCCACTATTTCTGTCAATATAACTTCTGACAACTTAGACTTTAAAAACTATAATAAAATCACCGTTCGTCCCCACGTTCAACTCTCTTACGCCATTTTAGAAAGGGAGGATTTTAATTTATCTGTCTATTCAGGATATTCACAGTTGGGAGGAAAAAAAGTACATACCATCAACGAAGACAATATCTATGAAGATTCCTTCAAGGAAAAAGATGTAATTTCTATGCGTTCGGCAGCTTTAGGAATCAAGGGAATATGGAAATTCGACTCGTTTGGTGTTGGACCCATCGTTAGCGGAAAACGCTTGTTTGACTATCAGATAAAGCATTATTCTCGACATAGTGGAAAGTGGGATTTAACAAACACCACAGAAAAACCTATATCGAGGGTAAAAGTCATTCCCGATTATACACTAAACGCGGGTTTTTCCCTCTATTATGATACTGGATCACCTATTAGCTTCAGCTTTGAAGGTATGTTTGGCCTGCATGACATATATAACGAACAGAAACTGTTGGGAGAAGCAATGCGGTCCAACAAAAAATGGCATCCCAGAAGCTTCCGACTCATGGTAGGTTATTCTTTTTAAACACAGCTTAATTAGCCGGCAGTCGAAATCGAAAGGTGGTGCCTTTGCCTTTTTCAGTTTCGAGGTGGATGTCGGTCTCGTGGGCATCGAGAATGCTTTTGACTACGGCCAGTCCGAGTCCGGTGCCCCCGCGGTCGCGCGATCGGGCTTTGTCGGTGCGGTAGAAGCGGTCGAACAGCCGTTGGCGGTGTTCGGGATCAATACCGGACCCGGTGTCGCGGACGGTGACCTCGACGGCTTTTTCGTCCTCTATTAGTTCGTAATCAAGAACCACTTCTCCCTCGTTCGTGTATTTAACGGCGTTGGACACCAGGTTGTCGAGTACCTGTCCAATTTTGTCGGGATCCCCGACCACCGGTTGCTCGTCTTGCTTAACCTTTAGATCGAGTCCCTTCTCCCCGGCCCGGTCTTCATGCCAACGGCATATTTTCGCGCACAACTCACCCAGATCGAACACCTTCTTTTCCACAAAGTATTTGTCGGAGTCGTATCGCTGCAGCGTCACCAAATCGCGAAACAGCCGGTCGATGCGCTCGGCCTGGCCGCGTATTTTTTCGATATAGGTATTGCGCTGATCCTCATCCAGCTCCTCCATTTCGAGCATCTCGAGCGATCCCATCAGGGTGTGCAGCGGATTTTTAAGCTCGTGGGTAATATCGGCAAAAAACTGCCGCTGCCGTTCGTTGATGCGCTTGAGCTCCTCGTTATCCGCCCGCAGCGTGGAGGCCATACGGTTAAGCGACTTTGCCAGCGTTCCGAACTCGTCTTTTCGATCGAGGTCAATTTCCCGGTCGATATCCCCGTCGGCAATCTCGCGGGCCGCATCTTTAATGCGGGTGATCGGTTTGGTGAGCGACCGGGAAATCCAGAGGCTTACGATGATCACCAGCCCGATCGAGATAAACATCCCGTAATAGATGATCCACCGGATCGTCTTGATCGGCCGATACAGATTTTCCTTATACTGGCTGATGCGTACAAAACGGGCCGGATGATCGGCTTGGATAACGCGGACATAGGCAAAGATTCGCTCCATGTCGGATCGATTGCGAACCACAACAGAATCGGGGTGGGACTGCAGTTCTTGTCGCACGTTTCTATCCATATCGTCCTCTACCTCCATCGTATCGGGATGATAGGAGAGTGTACGCCCCGCGCGATCATATAATACAAGCTGGTATCCCGACGCCCGACCCACTCTCGTCACCTGCGGTTTTAGCTGCTCCTCTCCGCCTATCTGGCTTACCGTAACTTCCATCCAGCGTGCGTCGCTTACGATTTGCTCCACACCCGCATCCAACATGTAATTGCGGATAAACAGGATGGCATAGCTGCTGACGGCCGTAATACCGAAAATCAGCAACACAATAAAAGTCCAGGAAAGTTTCGATCGAATTTTCATGAGGCTACCCGCTCCCTGTCCAGTCCGTATCCCATTCCCCGGTACGTTTTAATCAATGCTCCTTCATCGCCCAGCTTGATTCGCAGATTCTTGATATGCACATCCACGGTACGGTCAAACACGTATTTATCCTCCCCGGAAATGTGACGGAGGATATCCTGTCGACTGAAGACCCGCTTCGGATTGCTGAAAAACAGATCCAGAATCGTATATTCCGTGGACGTCAACTCCACCGGCTCTCCCTCTACATACACCTCCATGGCCTGCCTGTCGAGATACACCTCGCCGAAACGCACCCAGTTCGACTTCTCCGGACTTCGGCGCTTCAGCAAGTTATCCACGTGCGTCTTGACCAGCTTGAGGCTCGCCGGCTTGGTGACATAGGCGTCGCCCCCGATTTCGAGTCCCTCGATCTCATCCTGCTCCTGGTCCTTCGCCGTCAGAAA
>CAYQXO010000107.1:0-9192 GCA_964421495.1 uncultured Balneolaceae bacterium
TCCACCTGGTCAAGATCGGTCATGTCTATAAATGAGAAGTCGATCTGATAGGGTTCGAAAACCTGCCGGAAGAGGCGATAGGTGCCGCCGTACAGATCGTGCGTCGCAATCACGTGATCGCCCGGCCGGAGTTGTTTGGCAACGGCGTCGGTGGCTGCGCAGCCGCTCGAAAAGCAGGCACACTGATCGGCGCTCTCCAACCCCGCGATCAGTTTTTCCAGGTTGGTGCGGGTCGGATTGCCGACCCGGGCATAGTCATATCCCTTGTGGACGCCGGGTCTCTCCTGGGCGTAGGTTGAGGTTTGAAAGATGGGCGGCATGACCGCACCGGATGTTTCTTCGGGTTCCTGTCCGGCATGAATAGACTTCGTGTTGAATCGCATCTTGTTAAAAACTATAGATTGGCTTTATTTCGAGCTTTATTCGCTTTCTCTTTCATTCCGAAATGACTGTAAAGCTGGTAGAGTTGACTCCAGAATTGCGGATTTTCAGGATTCTGGGCGACCGCTTCTTCGAGATGATGGATGGCCATTTTCAGGTGTTCCTCGACGGTGGATTTTGCGTTGGACGTATAATCATTCGGCAGTATGGGAACTACCGCGCGATAGTCGAGGGCGAGGTTTTTATAGAACAATGCAGCCGAATAGTCGATGTCGGGACTGTTGGGATTCATGGAGTCAGCTTTTGCATACTGTCGGCGTGCTTTTTGAAGAAGCGTATCGGCGCGTTGCCAGTGTGTGCTGATCGCCTGTTTACGGCTATCGGATTTTGAGGTCGGGGCGGGGGTGTCGCCGGCATAGCTTTTGATCGTATCGAGCTCGGCCGAGGCCAACTGGTATAGTTCCCCTCCGTAGGTCAAGCGGTACGAAGCGTTGCCGGGATAACGGCTCACGAGGGTATCCAGCAGTCGAACGGCCGACTGATGCGAACCGCGTTCGATGTAGGCGTTAATCAGTCCGTGGACCAGGTTCGTATTGTCTTCGGACTGCCTGAATGCTTCCTCGTATAAGCTTACCGCCTGGTCGAACGCCCCGGTTTTCTGATACAAATACGCCAACTGCTCGAGCGTCGCCGGCGCGGGTCGTTCATATTGTTCCAGGATGGAGCGCAAGGTGTTGATGGCGGCATTGTGATTCCCCTGACGGTATTGAATACGCGCCTTGTGCCGATAGGCCTGTATGCTGTCGGGGACCAACGTAATGGCGTTGTCGAAGTGGGCCAGGGCTTCGGGAAATGTAATGTCGTTCGTCAGCGTGTCGCTTTCGATATAGGTCAACCCGGACCGGTATTCTTTGGTCCACCCGTTATTGAGCAGATTATTGATATTATTCAGCTCTACCGATCGGATGGCGGATGACGAATCCCGGTAGAGGTCGCGCGATTGCACCAGCGCCTCCCGCATATCTTCGTAAAGCGGGGTCCGATCAGAGGGATTCTGATGATTCAGCGCCAGTTCAAATAGAATATTTCCCTTCAGATAATAGGCTTCGGGATTTGAGGGGTTCTCGTCGATCTCCCGGTTAATGGATTCAAGGGCCTCTTCATATTGGGCCTCGTCCATATTCATCCGCGCCTGGTAGAGGTCCGGCAGGGTGGAAGAGCAACCAAATAATAACCCGAAGGCAAGCAACAGGCTTGCCATTCGGGCAAGATAATTTTTCATAGATTTTAAATGCAGGGTTTTTGGGAGTTTGGTTCGGCACGAAACGGCGTCTGGCATTTGCCGGCCCGGATTACTCGCCGGTACTTACGGAAAAACCGGCGGCAGGGTTTGGGCCCGGTTTCAATTCTTGAAAAGCGGAATTGTCCCAATGCGGCGCCAAAATCGGCCAGATGCCTGCCGGGCCGGTATTTCCGTCACGATCCGGGAAGATTGAAAGATGTCCGGCGAGTTCGTTACTGCAGTTCAATACCTGCTTTTTCAGCCGCTTCGCTGGCTTTTTCCTCCATTCCCAGACGGGTGTAAACGTTGAAGAGTTTTTGCCAGTAGCTCTGGTTGTCGGGATCGATTTCAACCGCTTTTTGGTAGTAGTCGAGGGAATTCTTTAACTCCTCGCGGGCCATTTTGTCATATTTGTTTGCCAACTCGTTATCGACCGTAATATTGCGCCTCTTATCAAAAATGGCAGCACTGTTTTGATAAATGATCCCGAGGGTTTGATAGGTTTCGGCATCTTCGGGATCAAGTTCCACCACCTTTCGGAGATGTTCAACTGCACGATCTCGCAGATTGGTTAGGCTGTCCTGCAGCATTTTATTTTCCTCTTCCAGGTCCGAGATCCTCTGCTTGACTTCCTGAACCTTCTCCTCGGCGCTGGCTTTCGACTTTTTGCTTTGTAGATCAAAGAGCAGGTCGTAATTCTTTCGCAGCGTGTCGTTAAGCGGTTGTGCCGCCTGGTATATCTGGGTTCCCAGAACTTTATAATACCGGGGATTGTCAGGTTCTTTCTCGATCAGGCTGCGAACCATGTCAAGTGCGTCATCCCGTCTGTCCAGCTTAAAGTAAGCGTCGGTCAGTTGCCGCACAAGGGTCAGCGTGTCGGGATAGAGTTCGCGTCCCTCTTCAAGCGTTTTGGTAGCTTTCTCCATATCGTCGTTCAACACATAAATCTGGGAAAGCTGTTGATACTGTTGTGCACTGGCCGAATCCTGCAACTGGATGGATTGTTCCAGTGACTTGATGGCCCCGTCGAAATCGCGCGGTTCCATTTGCAAATACGCCTGGGTCTGTGCATCGTAGCTCATTATGCTGTCGGGCTGGACCGTAGTGGCATTTTTAAAATGATTCACCGCCTGGCGGTACCCTTCCTGTCCCTTGAGGCTGTCGACGGTTAAATATTTTACGCCCCGATTGTGTTCCTGGGCCCAGGTGGTTGCCAGTATGACATCGATACGATCGGCCTCGCCTGGCGGGTTATCCTCCATGGCAAAATATTTTTTTGCACGATCAAAGGCTGCCTTCATGCGTTCATAAAACTTGCGCCGTTCCTCCAGGGTCTCCTGTTGGCCGGCCAGTTCACTCAATGCAACGCCCTTGTAGAAGTAACCCAGTCCGTCCGTCGAATCTTGCTCAATGGCACTATTTGCTGCTTGTAATGCCTGATCGTAAGCTTTATTCTTGATTTGAATTTTAGCAGATTCGATATTCGGATTGGTGGCGCCACAACCATAAAATACCCCTGCAATCAGAAGAATAACGATGAATTGTAAATTTCGCTGTAGCATAATATTAATTTCAGTGCGGGTTAAGATTATTTAAAAACGTGGACATTTATTAATGTTTGTTATCGTTGAATGTAATCATATAAAGTTCTTTCCGCAATGGTGGGGGGACTTTTTAACATGGTTTAAAAATCTGGAATAGTGTCGGCTTTTTCATATTATATTACACATGTTTACAGATACGAAATATCACATACAAGAAAGTGACGGCTACCGCTTTATTCAGGAAGGCAGCCCGGAAGGGCGCCCCACACTTGTTCTGCTTCACGGCATGTTTGGAGGTCTCAGCAATTTTGAATACCTGCTGGATAATCTCCGGGGACATTATCACATCGTCGTTCCGGAAATTCCGCTGTACGATTTAAAGCATTCCCAATTGAGTATCAGTTATCTGGCCGAATGGCTCGATGAATTTTTGGATACTCAGGGACTAAAACCGGTGATTTTTCTGGGAAATTCCATGGGCGGGCATATCGCGCTGGAGTATGCCTTGCATCATACCCGGGAAGTGGACTCCATGATTTTGACGGGAAGTTCGGGGCTGTTTGAAAATGAATTCGGCAATACCATGCCCCGGCGAGGCGACCGCGAATATATCCGGGAACGAGCCGAGCTTGTGTTTTACGACCCGGCCATGGTTACCAAGACGCTGGTGGATGAGATTATGGAGGTCGTCAATTCCAAGGGTAAATTGTTGAAGTTGTTGAGGTTGGCCCGGGCGACCCACAAGTACAATATGGAGTCGCTGCTGTCCGAAATTGACGTTCCCACGCTGCTCGTCTGGGGCGAGGATGATAAAGTCACTCCGCCGGAAGTGGCCCTCGCGTTTGAATCCGGCTTGCCCGACGCACAACTCGAATGGATAGGGCGCTGCGGACACGCCCCGATGATGGAGCGCCCCTACAGCTTCTTGTCCATCCTCCAAAAATTCCTGACGGCGTATCAGCCGAAGTAGGGCTCGCTTTGCTCGCCCTGCCGGAAGCCAGAAGCCGGAAGACGGAAGGCTATTCCGACCCGTAACGCAGTAGTGTATATACACAACAAAGTAACTTGCTGGAATAGCCTTCCGTCTTCGATCTTCCGGCAGGCGAACGCAGTGAGCCTTTATCTATACGCTATGCAACTGATCTCGACCAGTGCGTTTTTGGGCAGGGTTTCGACGGCCACGGTTTCGCGGCTCGGAAGGCTGGCTCCCTCGAAATAGCTGCCGTAAATCTCGTTGACGACCGAAAAATCGTCCATATCGTCCATGAAAATGCTGATCTTGATGACCTGCTCAAAACTGCTGCCCGCCTCCTCAAGAATCGCTTTCAGATTTTCCATGACCTGCCGGGATTGGCTTTCGATATCGTTTCCGGCAAATTCCATCGATTCCGCCTCAAGACCGATCTGACCGGATATATAAATAATATCGTCCACGACTACCGCCTGGTTGTAGGGTCCAATCGCTTCAGGTGCTTTTTCGGTATATATAGTTTCTTTTTTCATCGTCGGTTCGTTTGGTTGGTAAAAAATTATGGAACAGGTAAGGTAATGGTTTGTCGGATGGTGGGAAAGGGCTCGCTGCGCTCGCCCGTCGGAGGTCGGAAGGCGGAAGCCGGAAGGCTATTCCTACCGGTAACGTCGCAGTGTATATACACAACAAGGTAACTTGCTGAAATAGCCTTCCGGCTTCCGGCCTCCGCCTTCCGACGGACGAACATTGTGAGTCCTTTACGGTGACAGGGTGAACGTGGCGGTTTGCCGGTTGCCTGCCCGGTCGGGCAGGACCACGCGCAACTCGTTTTGCGGGGAGGGGGAAAATTGGGGATGGTAGTAGATCAGACGCTTGTGCTGTGGATCATAACGTGGAATTCCCCGCTGACCGTTGACGTACATTCTCGCCTTCCCGTACGCCATGCCTGACAGGTTATCGTCGACTTTGACGGAAAGATGCCATTGTCCGTCGTCTTCCCGGTAAATACGCGGATCGCTGATCACGGGGCGGGTGGTATCGGGGATCAGCGCGAAAGTGCCGAACTGCTCGGGATGGGTGTTGAAGGTCTCATTTTCGTGGATCCCGGTGGGCAGGTATTCCGGTTCGCCGTCGCGCGTGGAAATGCGATAAAAGGCCCATTTTTCAGGGGGGATGGCGAGGGAGGAGTCGGGTAGCGGGTATGAGAGCTCGTAGGAGGTTCGGATGGGCTGATTCGGGGGATATACGTGCAGGGTGGGTAGCGTGGAATCGGGGGAGGGGTCGGTTAGCAGGGCGACCGAAAGGGTGTCAAAAAGAGCTTTTTTCCCGAAGGCTACCGAGGCGCCGGAACCGGCATGGATTTGTTTTTCTTCACCGGGGACAATGCGGTGCAGTCGAACGGCCCGGCCGCTCGATTGTTCCACCAGTATCCGGGGCTCAACGGTCGGTATGACATGCACTTGGCCGGCGGCAAGTATATACGGGGATCGAAAAGGATCCCGATTTTCCCGGCTTGCATATATGGTGTAAACCGGTGAGGAGGAATCGGGGGAGGGGTAGGCGATCCAGTTTTTGTGCCAGGTCCACCGGTCCAGGATGCGGGGCGGAAGGGGAGAGTGGACAGAGTCGGGAGGCGGACGGAAGTCGCTCGTGGTTTGAGTCAACGTATCGACCGATTCGGCCTGGACATCCAGCGTCAGGGTGGCATTTCTTTGATTGCCGTAATAGTCGGCGGCGGTGATGGTAAGCGTGTGTTGGCCGGGGGGAAGTCGCAGTTTGCCTGTTTCGGGACCCTGGCGGCGATAAAAAGAAAGCGAGTTGCCGTCGGTGATATAGAGGCGCTGAAACCCTTGTCCGTTTTGTTTTAGCAGTGGATATACGCGATCCAGGAAAAGCTGGCGTGCGCGGCTGTAGGAAAAACTGTCGACCCGCGAATGGAAAAGAACGTCTGAACGACGGGACAGTTTGACCTCATAAGCGGCATAGGCATTGCTGACGCGATCGGCGAGGTCAAAAACATCGACGGCCAGCCCCACGGTCCCCTGCACTTCCACACTTCCAAAATCATAGCTTCCGTTTGTAAAGCGGGGGGTGCGGAGATGAATCTGTTTTTTTCCCTCGACCAGGGCATCGGCACTCAGCGGTTCCACCGCCAGTCCATCGAACCGGGGAGCCCGTCGGTCGGGGATCGACAGATTGGTGAGCAGGGGGTTGAACGGATGATTATTTCGAGTTCGCAGTTCGAAATGCAGATGCGGCGGACCGATGCCCGTAGCTCCGCTGTACCCGATGACCTCCCCCCGCTTAAACTGCAGGGAGTCGGTTTCTGCGAGGTAATCCAGCTCGAATTGGAACTCGGGAAGTCGGAGGGAGTCGACCAGCCGGCGGATGCGGGGGGCGAAATCCTCGAGGTGGGCGTAGATCGAATAAGTACCGTCTTCATGGCGGAGATACACCACGTTTCCGTATCCTCTGGCCCATATACCGACGCGCGCCAGGGTGCCGTCGCGGGTGGCGTAGACTTCGTATCCTTTCCGTCCCCACGTTTTAATATCCAGGGCGGCATGAAAATGCGCCGAACGCGTTTCGCCGAATGACGAGGAGGCATAGCGACTTGCATTGGTCGGCCACAGATAGTTACCGCCCCCGTTGAAAATGCGATTGGTGTCAGCGGTAGCCGGTTCCGCCGGCGATTCGGTGGGGGGCGGCTGACCGGGCAGCAGGGCGGGAACCAAAAGAATCAGGACGAGCCAGACCCACCTCCCGGATTGTATCGATTTATCAGCCACTCGTTCAGGGTAAGGGATTAAATGGATTAACGTTTGGAAGCTATAGAAGCCTTGTAGCCCCGTTACAGGCTGTATTATTCAAAAGAAGGCTCATGCATCGCCGAGACGTTCAGGTCGATCTGGTTACCGCCCAGCGTAGCGCGGATCAAGTCGCCGTCTTCAATTTGGGACACGCCTTCCGGGGTTCCGGTAAAAATCAAATCGCCCGGATGAAGGGTAAAGATCGTGGAGAGGTAGGCAATCAGTTGGTCGACGGAGTAGATCATATCCCGGGTATTTCCATGCTGCCGGATCTTCTCGTTAACCTCCAGCCTGAGTTCCATCTCGTTAATATTGTCGAACGTTTCCGGGCGGCGAAAACGGCTGATGGGAGCGAAGGTGTCAAATCCTTTGGCGATCGCCCACGGATTACCCGCCTTTTTGGCTTCGTTTTGCAGGTCGCGCGCGGTTACGTCGATACCAAGTCCGTAGCCGAGAATGTACTCTCCGGCGTTTTCTTTTTTAATACGTTTCCCTTCCCTGCCGATTGCTACGACGAGTTCGACTTCGTGATGAACCTCCTTCGATTCCGGGGGAAGCAGGATCAATCCTCCGTCATAAATAATAGTGCTTGACGGCTTGCAAAACACGATGGGTTTCCCGGGAGTCTCGCCGCCCATCTCTTCAACATGTTTTTGATAATTTCGTCCGATGCAGTAGATATTATTGACATATGTGGCCGGACTGATGTCGGGAATGGTTAAGTTATGGCTCATTATGGGTTATGAAATTTGGATCGAAAACAAGTGCCGGGATTCTACTTGAATGACCGCCCCTATCAGGCATCGTTTTTATAATAGTAACAGCTAATATTTTATTAGTCAACAAGCCGGTAATAAAAAAAAGCCGGAAGTCGGAAGCCCGAAGGCGGAAGGCTATTCCGATCGGTAACAAGGTCGTGTATATACACAACCCGGTTACTGGGTGGAATAGCCTTCCGCCTTCCGGCTTCGAGCTTCCGGCAGGGCGAACAAAGTGAGCCCTCTTTCTCAAGCGGGTTCGACGCTCACATACTTTCGTCCGCCGGAGCGATAGTGAAAATTCACCTGTCCCTCCGCTTTGGCGAAAAGCGTGTCGTCTTTACCGCGGCCTACATTTTCGCCGGGGTGAAATTTGGTTCCCCGTTGGCGAACAATGATATGCCCCGGGCGGACTGCTTCGCCGCCGAATTTTTTGACTCCAAGACGTTTGGACTCCGAGTCACGTACGTTTTGTGTTGAACCTTGACCTTTCTTATGTGCCATAACGAACTAAAATCGTTTATAAATTCTGAATTGATTAATGCGAAAATCTCCGGGATCAGCACATCCGCACCATTATGCTAACGAAAAAAACGAAACGTTAGTTTGTAGAGATACTGTTGATGCGAATCTGGGAAAGAGGTTGTCGATGTCCTCTTTTAATTCGGTATCCCTTTTTGGCTTTTTTCTTGAAGACGATCACTTTGTCGTCTTTCAGATTATCCAGCAGCGTGGCTTCAACCGTAGCATCTTCCACGACGGGTTTGCCCACTGTGACGTCGCCGTCATTGTTAATCATCAAAACGCGGTCAAACGTTACCGTTTCGTCTTCTTCTTGTTGCAGACGATCAACATATAACACGTCGTCTTCCGATACCCGATATTGATGTCCACCTATTTCAACTATAGCGTACATTCTTGATTGCTGACAGGTTTAAAGGTTAGAAATAATATACTGGCTTGGTAGTTAAACCAACCATAACTTGCAAGTCTGCAAATATAAGCGGTATGGTGAACAATAACAAGGTCTTGAATATTGAAAATCACCTCCGCTCGTTTACAGGGGAGTGACTTGATGTACCTCCTGTAAATAAGCTATATTACAGGTACCGTTGATAACGCAAAAATAAATATAGGAGCGTATGTCGGACGAAAAAAACAAAAGTGATCAACTGCCCGACCTTCACAGGAAGGCCTTTACATACAAAAACCGCAAACGCCTCCAGCGCGACGGCGGACGGGCCTGGATCCAGGACTCGCAGCTCCACGAAGCCCGAAAAGGAGGCAATCTCTACCTGGACACGGAAAAATAGGCTCGCTTTGCTCGCCCTGCCGGAAGGCGGAAGACAGAAGGCTATTCGAGCACGTAATCGGATGGTGTATATACACAACAGCGATACCGATCGGAATTGCCTTCCGGCTTCTGGCTTCCGGCTTCCGGCAGGGC
>CAYQXO010000108.1:0-5252 GCA_964421495.1 uncultured Balneolaceae bacterium
CACCGGGGCGGACGGCCGTTCCGAGAACTAAAAATTTTTCGAACAGTTCCCGGTAACAGGTAAAAAGTATGAATCTCCCGGCGACTAAAGCTAATCCAGCAAAGCCGTTAGAAAAAATTTTCAATCGAAGGAGCGGCCGTCCGCCCCGGTGACCCATGGCTGCCCCGGATATGCCCCCTCCGTCCTTTTTTCCGTCCGGACTTGCACTTTTTGGAAGAGATGAGTTAGATTATGCCACTCTTTAATTAAAATAAAATCAATATGAGCCCGCTATTAAGTTCACCGGTATTTACCAATGATGCCGTGGTATTCGGTATCTTGATGCTGCTGCTTGCCGCCATATTCGTTACGGCCAACAGCGACCGCCCGTTCTGGCAAAAGTTCTACACCTACATTCCCTCCCTGCTGCTTTGCTATTTTTTACCATCCATACTCAACTCGGCGGGACTCATTTCGGGAGAAGAGTCTCAACTCTACTTTGTAGCCTCCCGCTACATGCTCCCTGCCAGCCTCGTTTTATTGACCATTTCCATTGACTTGAAAGGCATCATAAACCTGGGACCCAAAGCTATTATTATGTTTGTAGCCGGTACCGTCGGCATCGTTATCGGCGGTCCCATTTCCATCCTGACGGTCAGTTATTTCGCCCCGGAAATTGTCGGAGGAACCGGGCCGGACGCGGTATGGCGGGGACTATCCACGGTTGCCGGGAGTTGGATTGGCGGCGGCGCCAATCAAACGGCCATGTACGAAGTGTTTAAACCATCGGATGACCTGTTTTCCGCGATGATTACCGTCGACGTTATCGTCGCCAATATCTGGATGGCTTTTCTGTTATACGGAGCGGGCGTATCCGACCGACTTGACCGGTGGTTTAACGCAGATGCCTCTGCCATTGTCGACGTACGCAAAAAAATTGAAGAGTATCGAAAAAGCATCGCCCAGATTCCCAGCTTGAAAGACACCATGACGGTTATGGCCGTCGGATTTGGCGTGACGGCGGTGGGTCATATTCTGGCCGATTTCATCGCTCCGCTGATCCAGGAGCAGGCTCCCTATTTGAGTAGATTCAGCTTAACCTCTCCCTTCTTCTGGATTATCGTGGTAGCAACCACCGGGGGACTGCTGCTCTCCTTCACCCGTGCCCGAAAACTGGAAGGCGTGGGAGCTTCACGCATGGGAAGCCTGCTGCTGTACATCCTGGTGGCGACCATCGGTATGAAGATGAATGTACTGGCCATTTTCGAAAGTCCGGGTCTGTTTCTCGTCGGCTTCTGCTGGATGCTGATTCACGTTTTCATTCTTTTTGTCGTGGCCAAAACAATTAATGCGCCCTTCTTCTTTATCGCGGTGGGCAGCCAGGCAAACGTAGGCGGGGCCGCATCAGCGCCCATTGTTGCTTCCGCGTTTCACCCGGCTCTCGCTCCCGTTGGAGTCTTGCTGGCCGTCCTGGGATACGCACTTGGAACCTATGCAGCCTGGTTTACCGGAATACTTATGCAATTAGTGAGCTAGCACGGCCCGTTTTTTAATGTGCGGACCATCCATCTATAAAATACCATACATAGCCCAAACATCCCCGGGTATCCAATGAAATCGTTCCCTTACAAACTCGCTTATTTATACTGGTTTATTCCCTTGTTTTTCCTGGCGCTGACCCTCCATCAAGCGGCAGTCTACCAGGGAATCAAAACCACTTATAAAGAGGGAACCAGTTATACGGCGAAAGTATTGGAATTTGATACCAAACAGATCGTCACCCAGACCAGCAGCTACGCGGTACTGGAGTTCGATACCAAAGAGGGAGAAACCATCCGGCGAAAACTTTCGCTGCCGGTTGAAATTTCCGGTAAAATCTCTGAAAGCAGGATTATCCCGGTCCGCTATCACCCGGACAGTTTTCAGGAGATCATTATAATCGCGGCATACGATGCACATACGAGTATGACGCTTGCCAATATTGCGATGGCTGTCTTTGCATTGCTGGCCACCTCGATTCTGGGTTGGGGAGTCACCCGCTGGATCCGTTCAAAAACCAGCCGAAACGCACCCAGAAAACTGATCATTGAAAACATCAATACGCCTCAAATTTAATGTCCGATTCCTCCACCCCCGGTACGCTGTACCTCATCCCCGTCACGCTGGGAAAAACCCCGGAAAACAACACCATGCCCGAATACGTCCTCGACATTATACGGAAGCTCGAGGTTTTGATCGTGGAAAACGTGAAGACGGCCCGTCATTTTTTGCAGTGGGTAGGCGATACCGTACCGGACTACGAAATCGAATTTCTGCTATTGAATAAAAATACGTCGCCGGAAGAAGCGGCATCCTTTCTGGATCCCCTGTTGGAGGGGAAAGACGTGGGACTCATGTCAGAAGCCGGCACGCCCGTTATTGCGGATCCCGGCTCCTCCGTTATCAAACATGCCCATGAACGTGAGATTCCCGTTGTGCCTCTTACAGGTCCTTCATCCATTTTCCTGGCCCTCATGGCTTCCGGCTATAATGGACAGCAATTCACTTTTACCGGGTACCTGCCCATTGAGAAGGAAGAAAGACGGTCGCGGCTGCTATCCCTGGAAAAAGAATCGCATCAAAAAGAACGAACCATTCTTTTCATGGAAACTCCACACCGCAACACCGAGTTAATGGCGACCGTCATCCAAACCTGTTCCCCGCACACCTATTTTTGTGTTGCGGCAAATTTGACCCTCCCCGACGAGTTTATTCGATCTCGTCAAATCAGACAGTGGAAAAAACTGGAAGAGCTTCCCAACCTGGATAAACAACCTGCCATTTTTTTAATTCATGCCGGAGATCCCGCCAAAACCCGTTAAAGAACTGCCGCCGGACTTTCATAGCGCTCTTACAATGTAGTCGTAATGGAAAATACGTACCTGCTCCCGTACTAATGTAATCAGCGATCAGCACAGATAATCATATTCGGGGTTAACAGAACCTCCGACATACTCCTTCCCTGGACAAAAAAGATGAATTTGGAGCATGCATATACGATCCGGTATCCCCATTTCCGAACTCCACCTCTGAATCCATCGCGAATCGACCACGGCTCCGGATAGACTTTTACCTCGGAAAAGTCCATCGATCGGAATAGCTGTAAAGCCGATGAGCCGTTCAAGAGCGTTCCATGAGTAAAATCCCCATAGCCATAGGTCGCCCCAAATGGAGCGTCCATATTGGGAGTGCGTGCAATTAGTCGGCCTCCCTCCCCCAACGAAGTTCTCAACAACTCAATTAGTTCAACCACCTCCGATTTGGTAAAGTGCTCGATTAAATCAAGGGCTATGATCACATCCCAGCTCTGTTCTTTTGAGAGGAAATTAAACAGGTTGGCCTGTTGAACATTCGTTACTCCAATCCGCCTCGCCTGCTCCACCTGTTCCGCACTTATGTCAATGCCCTCGATCCGGTTATATCCCTGTTCCGACAAAAAATGGAGCAAACTGCCGTATCCACATCCCAGATCCAGGATGCGGGTTTCCCGATCCGCCGGTAAATACGGCAGAATAACGTTTTTGTAGCTTTGTTGATCACTGTGCAGTTTATCCCACAGTCCTACCTCTCCACGACCGGCCTGATCAGTATAGTATCGATTGTAAAACTTGTCACGATAGTCATTTGATGTGTCCATACCATTTTCCACTTAACTTCAGAAATATATTTACACCCATTTTACAGATTTTGAGAATTATTCTTTTAATAATTCCCCTGATAAAATAACCAAACCTATATTTTATAATTATTCAGACTTCTTAATCCGTTTTACCGTATTTTCATTGTATATACCCACAATCTCATATAATTTTTATTAGTAATTTTAAGATTTCTTATTAAATAGTATAGTAATTCGCATAACATAGAAAAGTTTTTATCTACTATTCACAAATCATTTTTGATTTAGTTAAATTTAACTATTTTTATGTAAATGTGGATAATATGTTGATAATTGGCAGTTTGGCTTTGTCTTCCACGTCAGATTGCCGCCTTTTTTTCTGCATCTGTGTTAATGTAACTAAATAACCCTTATAGGCAATGCAACGACTTATTTTCGTATCGGGTTTGTTATTCTTGTTATGCGGAATGGCTTATGGTCAGGCGGGATTGGAACGCGTAACAACGAGTCCCACAAGTAGCGGCGACGGCTACGTCGTACGGTTTCACACCTCCCCGGCCGTCGACTCATTCAAGGTCCGTCAACCCACGCCCGACCTGGTTCAATTGTCCATGCATGCTGAAAATTTGGATACGAGCGATGTTTATGTACCATCCCTGGACAAACCATTCGACAATATAAGCGTGCATCAAATACCCGGCGGAATCGGGGTGGACATCTACCTCAGCCAGGGGACTCAACTGGTGGCCGAAGCTTATCCTGATGGCAGCAGCAGTCATTTACTGGTAGGGTTGAAAAAAGCCTCGATGGAACGGCTGAACCGGATTACGAAAGAGGTTCAGTCCATTATATGGTCGCGCTACGCTATTTCTGAAAATAATGGTACAGATCCCTTACGTATAGGAAATTCATCAAACGAATCCGGTGAATTTGAACTCAGTGAATCGTATTACAAAGCTAAAGATAAACTTAAATTTGATGTGGTGGTCATCGATCCGGGCCACGGGGGACGTGATCCCGGGAGCATCGGGTATAAAAATACCAAAGAAAAAAATATTACACTCGATATAGCTCTGAAACTGGGAGACTACATCAAGGAACACTTACCTGACGTCAAAGTGGTCTATACCCGGAAATCGGATAAATTTGTCGGACTGGAGGAACGAGGGCATATCGCCAATGAGGCGGAAGGCGACCTCTTTGTTTCACTACACTGCAATGCATTCAGGAAAAGAAGTATCTACGGCAGTGAAGTCTACTTCCTGGGTCTCCATAAAAGTGAGTCGGCTTTTCGTGTTATGAAACGAGAGAACAGCGTTATCAAGATGGAGGAGGGAACCGATAAAAAAAGCCGGCTGACCGAGAACGAACTCCTGATATACGAATTGGCGAATAGCGGTTACATGGCTACGAGTGAAAAAATTGCCGGTATGGTGGAGCATCAATTCAACAACCGGGCCAAGCGTCACTCACGAGGCGTAAAGCAAGCCGGATTCATCGTCTTATACCATGCTTCGATGCCTGCTATACTGTCGGAACTCGGGTTTATCTCAAATCCTTCGGAACAACGATTTCTGACTAGCGATTACGGAAAGGCCATTATGGCCTCCGCCCT
>CAYQXO010000108.1:5262-8909 GCA_964421495.1 uncultured Balneolaceae bacterium
TCCGCCCTGTTTCGGGCCATTCGAAACTACAAAGAGCAATATGAAAAAGGACAAAACCTGACCTCCACCAATTAGTCAGTCCGGGGGAACCTGCGTAACTTACCCGTCCGTCTCACCTTCTTTACTCAATTCCCCGAAAATGAAATCCATTCCCCGAAATACAAGCAAACGATCCGAAGTCATCGGGCGATCGACGTATTTACGCAGCACATCGATATCTCCGCCCGTTAACAGGATATCGTAATCCCCCATCTTGTCATACCGGTCCAAAGCTGACTCAATTCCGTCTACAAAACTCCCCGTAATGCCCCACTGGAGACATTCACGGGTTGATTTCCCCGGCCAGTCATCCGGCAGTTCACGCCTTACGGAAGGCAGTTCCGGGGTAAACTGCTGCAAACTCTTTTCCAACATACTCAGCCCCGGCATAATAACTCCCCCCTGGAATACGCCCTCCCGGTCAATATAATCCACGGTACAAGCCGTCCCCCCGTCAATAATGACACAGGCGTTTTGGTGAACATGCCAGGCCCCGATACCGGCTAACAAACGATCAATTCCAAGCGTATCGACACTCTTATAATTGACAAACTTCTCGGGAATATCGTGTGTGCGGATCCGGAAATTTATTTCCTGTCCCAGTCCCTCACTCAATGCTTTCGCAGCCCGATCCACCACACTCGCGATTATATACCGATCGAATTCTTGTCGCAAATCGGCCAGCCACTCCAACACGGTAAGCATGCTATCGTGTTCAAACACCGCGGGTTCAACCCACTCCCCCTCAGAGCGATAGCTTATTTTGATCGTTGAATTACCGATATCAAAATATAAATTATCCATTAAACCGGGAATTAATTAACTTTTAAAATTGCTCATTATATGTGAATGTGGACGCTGATAAATATTTGCGAACTTTTATAACCAAGGTATTATAACACTATGGATATTAACTCGAAAATCGCTATTGTTACCGGCGCCAGCAGCGGGGTGGGCGCTGCATTCAGCCAGGCGTTAGTCCAGAAGGGAGCCCACGTATTTGGACTTGCCCGCAGTGAAGACAAACTCCGGAAGGTTCGGGAAAAGCTCGGCAACTCTTTTGAACCGGTCGTTATGGATGTGACGGATTCCAATGCTGTCGGAACTTGGGCGGAATCCACCTTCGATGAATCCCATTCACCGGATATCCTGGTGAACAATGCGGGCGTTGCCGCGTTTGCACAGGTAGAGGAATTGAAAATCGACGACTGGGAAGCGATGATTAATACGAACCTCAACGGAGTTTTCTACCTTACACGCTGCATCGTGCCTTACATGAAAAACAATGAAAACACCTGTCACATCGTAAATATAGCCTCTATTGCAGGTTTGCTGGGGAATCCCAATCTCACCGGCTACAATGCCTCTAAATTCGGAGTTCGCGGCTTTACGGAAGCCTTGTTCAAGGAAGTTCGCTACGACCGCATTAAAGTCACCGGTTTCTATCCCGGCTCCATAGCCACGGATTTTTTCAACAAAGTAGGTTCTGAAACGCATCCCAATATGATGAAACCGGAAGAGGTAGCCGACGTTTTTATCAACGTTTTGGAGACCCCCGACAACTTTCTTATCAACCAGGTCGTTATGCGTCCCCTTGACCCCAAAGATCCCGAACAGAAAAATTAACCGTTTATCAGACCCGACCTCCCGTCCGGGTCTTTTTATTAATCTCCGACAATACCGTGTTAAATTTTCTGAATTCCAACTTGATACGCACCCTTCTACTTTTGATTGGTACGTCAACCCTCTTCCTGTCCTGTACAGAACGGGAAAAACCGGACAACCTGATTGAGGAAGATACCTATATTCGATTAGTAGCCGAATTGCAGGTTGCCAAATCAACCCTGGAATTAAGCGATGACAGCCTCAGCTCCGGGGAGTTGATTCGACGGGTATTGGATCGTTACGAGGTAACCCCCTCGCAATTTGTGAAAAGCCACAACTATTACAACGAGGATTTTAAAGCCCAGCAAAATCGCATCGAAAAAGCGTATGAACTTTTACAGGAAAGGGATATCGAGCCCGTTCAAAAAGATACGAACGCCCGAATTAGAAACCGGCCGCGTTAGCCGGTCAATCTGCACGGTCACTTATTATCATCTTCTTTACTTATCCAGTAGTATCGATAAGGATCCTCGATTTTATTGACAATTTTTCCCTCGTCCGATAAATAGTTGATAGCGGTCCGAAGTCGGTCAACTTTCCAGTTGGTAGCTTTCTTCAACTCGCTCAAGCTTTTCGGTTCCCGGTACAGAATGTCTTTAATAGCCGTTATATCCTCCCTGGTCAAATCCACAGACGTGTCGCTATGATCAAGGCAATTATCACAATTACCACATCGCAACGGCACATCTTCCTCGCCAAAATATTTTCTGATAAACCGACTCCTGCAACTCAAACACTGTACATAAGCCTCCATATAATCAAGCTTCTCCAGTAACATGTTTCGATAGTGCTCGAGGCGATCCTTGCGGATAGATACCTCCCGTGTTCGCGGCTCTGTTAAATGGATCAGGGGATTTTCTCCCAGATATTCGTACTCCACAAATTGCTCTTTCCTCAGTATTTCCAATCCCTTGAATATGCTGTGTTGTCTTTGATCCAGCTTCTCTTCAAGATATTGAATCTCCAGGTATTTCATCTGATGGAAGGCCTGCCATCCGTATACGCGGGACAATTTATCAATAAATGCCGCTTTTTTCCGATTCTCCATGGCCCGGAGCTTGTCCTCCAGGTACTCCTGCTGAATAATGAAGTGAATGCCCACTTGTGCTTCATAGCCGGTGATATACTGGATAACATCAAACTGATCCATTAACGAAAGGGAGCGGCGAATTTTTGAACTGCTGAGCCGGGCACGCTTTGAAAGTTTGTCGATCGAAACGGGACGAGCCTGTTCCATTTCAGATCCCGCCGCCAACTCTATCGAATCACACATGGCATCATAGACTTTCTGCAACTGTTCCCGCGTCGGATAAGACCGGTCAATCCGCTCCCGCGCCACTTTGAAATCCGATGGCTGGTAAAGTAATATCGGAAAACTTTCCTTACCGTCCCGACCGGCCCGGCCCGCCTCCTGGTAATAGGCTTCAAGGGAATAGGGAGTCGTGTAGTGAACCACGTAACGGCAATCTTCCTTGTCGATTCCCATACCGAACGCACTGGTGGCCACCACCAACGGCAATTCGTCGTCTATCCAGGCCTGTTGAATCCGCTCCCTCTCCTCCGCCTCAATCCCGGCATGATACGCACGGGCTTCAATGCCATTACTGCTGATTAAACGCGCCAGACGCTCGCAGTTACGACGCGTCCCCCCATAAATCAGGCCCACACCCTCGGCCTTCTTCAGGATATTAAACAACTTGCGATCCTTAGCTTCCGTCCCGATCGCCCACCATTTCAGATTCGGCCGCTCAAATCCCATCGAAATTACTTTCGGCTCCTCGAATTCAAGGTTGTCCAGGATATCCTGGCGCACCTCCGGGGTCGCCGTAGCGGTAAGGGCGACCCACCGTACCCGGTCGTTGGTCCCCTCTTCAATCAAGGATCGTATGTCCCGATAAACCGGCCGGAAATCATGTCCCCACTCCGATATACAGTGCGCCTCG
>CAYQXO010000109.1:0-4287 GCA_964421495.1 uncultured Balneolaceae bacterium
AGGCGGCTGGATATTTCTAGCTGCAGAGCACCCGCCGGCCCGCCGCTACCATAAAACGAGGCCCGCCACCTATATCGGACGTGCCAGGATCCATCTTCTTTGGAAAAATAACAAAATGACGGGCGGAAGCATGAGTAAAAAACTGCTGAGCGCCGCGTAGTAGATATTCGCCTCGGTTATGAACTGGTAAACCAGCAGGGTTAACGTTTCGATTTTTCCCACTCCCAGGATCGTGGTCAACCCGTATTCAAACCACGAAATGAGGAACGTCTGGAAAAAGGTCATCAGCAGGATACCCCGGGCCAGCGGCATCAACACGCGCAAGAACGTTTTCAGGGGACTGCTGCCCAGCGTGCGGGCGACCTCCTCCATCTGCAGATAGCGCCTGCTCCAGAAACCGGTGCATAAAATGATTGCATAGGGATAGGCCAGCAGCAGGTGACCGATAAAAACGCCGGCAAAGTGCCCGGTCAGATCCAACCACACAAAATAAAAGTAAATAAAAGCGGCATAAATAACCGGGGAGAGAATAAAAGGGAAGTACGTCCCCAACAACAGCCATCGACTCCGGTCGTGCGCGGCGATATATTTGCTGGTCAGAAAGCCCGTGACCGTCGCCGTCGCCGCCACGCACAGCGAAAGCGTCACCGAAAGCAGGAAACTCCAGGTGATCTCACTCTGGGCCGTCAACAATTGCAGCCAGTGATCCGCGGTCAGCTGATTCGGCCACAACGCCGGGTACGACCATGATTCGGCCACCGACAGCAATCCCATATAACCGAAGGGAAAAAGGTAAACCACGGCCGTCAGGACGATCAATATTTTCTTGCTTTTAGATATCATAAAACAGTTTTTTACGTCTTAGCAGCATCCACAGAATCGCCAGAACAAATGCGACATAGAGCAGCGATAAAATATAGGCCGCGGGAATGGTATCTAGGCTGAATTGCTGCAAGTTGCGGACGACGTTGACGGCCAGCATCCGAGGACTTGAGGCTCCAAGCAACAGGGGAATCTCATAGGATCCCATCGCAAAAATAAAGTAAAGCACGATCGTGGGATACGAGCGGTTAATCAGCAGGGGAACGGTGATTTTAACATCGCTCTGGTACCATCGAGCTCCCAGGGTGGACGCCACCTGTCGCATCTCTTCAATGCGCTCGTTCTGGTAAATATTCAAAAACAGAATCAGAAAAAACGGGGCGGCCATGCACACGTGGGCGATCACGATTCCCACTGCATAGGGATCCTGGATCAATACGGGAAATTGCTCGGGCAGCTGCAGCAGGCCCAGATTTCGGAATAATCGTGACACCCAGCCGCTCCGGGTCAGCATTTCATAGACGAAGAAGGCGGTTACGACCGACGGAATGGCGAGCGGCGCATACAACAGGAGCCCCGTCCACCCGCGATCCAGCCGTGAACGGAACACGATCGTGAGCGCCAGCGCCGCAACGACGGAAAACACGATGGAGAGGACCGCCACGTAGAAGCTGTACACCAGCGAAAACCACACATGAGCGTCGGTCAACGTTTCATGCCAGTAACTGAGGGTCAGGCCCTCGGAAAGCAGTCCCACGACGCCTACGCTGTACAACAGGGCATAGCCGATCCCGGCCGTCAGCGGAAGAACCGCCAGCAAGCCCCACAGCACTCCCCCGATCTTTTCGGGACGGAGGGACTGAAGCGGTTTATCGAATAATGTGCTTTCGGAAATCTTCATATAAACGGATCATATATTTCGGGGCCAGCTCGCGAAGTGCTTTCTCACGCAAATCGGAACGCGGGGGAGCGTGATCCAGCTCGGCGACCTGCTCGAACTTTTGTCTCCATTTTGCCGGCAGGGCCGACCGGTTCAGCACCGTTCCGTCTCCCCACACCGGGGGCTTGAGTTTCTCCAGCTGTGCCTCCGGGGAAATGAGAAAATTGGCCGCCACCATGGCCGCCGCTTTCCGATTTGAGTGCCTGGGGATTCCCAGGTAATGACTGTTGCGAATGGTCCCGGAATCCAGGGCATAGGCACGACTGGTGGACGGAAACATCCCCTCGGCCACTTTATTGTCGGCCTCCGCCTCGTTGTTGCTCATCGTAATCCAGATCTCCCCGTTGGCATACAGTCGATGCATTTCGGAGACACTGGACGGAAAGGTCTGGCCTGAACGCCACATAAAGGGCTTGATTCGATTCAGATACTCCCACAGTCGAGACGAATATTGCTCATACCGTTCCCCGTTGAACGAACCCTCCAACGCATCCGATCCGGCCATGGAAATCATGAGTGATTTCAAGAAGGTCATCCCGGTAAAATCGTTGCTGACGGTAAACCGACCCGGATGGTTTTTGGCGAATTGTTTCAATTCCCGCATCGTACGGGGAGGAGTTGAAAGCCGGGTGGTGTCGTAAATCATGGTAAACTGGACGGTGCCCCAGGGACACTCATAGCCCTCGATGGCTTGTTGAAAATCGTATCGGACATACGGATCCTCCAGGTCCAGGTACTTCGCATTAGGAAGATGATCGACAAAGGGACCAAAAAGGGCGTCGATGCGCCGCAACTGGTAAAAGGTCTCCCCGTTGATCCACATCATATCCAGCTCGCTGGTCGACTGACCGGCCTCCAGCTCCTTCATCAAAATAGAGACAATGGTGTTCCCCTGCCCGCCGGCAATTTTCAAATCGATATCATACTTTTCTTTCAACGAGGGACGCACATAATTCTGCATATAACTATTTATATTCTGATCCCCTTTCCACATCATCATCGTCACCGTCTGCCCGCGAGCCCGCTCTACAATCTCCTCCCACGACCGCTCCAGCACACCGGAACCCTCCCGCTCCCTCGTATCCGTACAGGCCCCTCCCGTAAACAAAGACAAACACAAAAGAATAACCCCCCAGCGTGGCGTGGGGACGGACAGGCTATGTAGATAGTTGGTAATTTGTAATATCTTCATTCAAAAATCATTTATCGGTGCATATTATAGAAGACGATAATTACCGATTCAGACCGATATAAAGCATCTGAATTAAACAGCAAGCAACAAGAAACATCACGAGCTAAAATCGCAGAACTTATACAAGCCGGCAACGCAGTAGTATATATACACAACCCAATCACTTGCTCGCATAGACTTCCACCATCCGTCTTCCGACCTCCGACGGGCTCGCAAAGCGAGCCCTTTAAAACAAATACCGCACATTGAACTGAAACTGGCGCGGGGGACCGGCATTTTTTTGTCGGATGATACCCGTGCCGGCGGGACCTTCCTGGATCTGGTTGCTCTGAGTCGCATTATTGGCATAGCCGCTCAGGTTGTTGGTGTTAAAGACGTTGAACACATCCGCACTGACTTCCAGCCGGGAGGCATCGGTGACCGGCACCCGGTACTGGACACTCACGTCAAACGTATTGGCCCACGGCAGCCGGTCGCTGTTGCGGGATTCCCCCGGCGCCCGGTCGCTGTTTCCGACGTAGGCATCGGCAAAGGAACGTCCGTCGCCATTCAAATCGCGGGTGCCCCATTTTTCCGCATCCGGAACCCGGTTGATCGGCTGTCCGCTTTGCAGGTTACCCGCCAGGGTGACCGTCAGGGCCTCCGTCGGATAGTACGTGTACTGACCCTCGATCACATGGCGCCGGTCGTTGATCGAGGGACCCCATTCGTCCGCAAAGTTATTCGCATCCTCCGCCCTGAAGTTGATATCCTCGGTATTGTTGCGACGTTCCGACAAGGTATAGGAAAGCCGGTAGGAATAATCATCCCCCCTTCGCTCCTTTTTCAGATTAAAACTGGCCGCCCAGTACCGGCTTTCGCCCGCGGTCTCGGTCATAATCACACTCCGTCCGATGCCCCGGAGGGTATCGCCGCCGACCAGGCCATATTGACCGCCGCTTCCCCGGTAAATCGGAATATCCCTCGTGGCGTCCGCTTCCTCCTGCGAACGCACCAGAGTTTCGGGATCCCGGTTATCCAGTTGACCGGGATCGATAGAGTACGGTTCGGGTGCGTTAAGGTCCCGCAGTCTATACAGGTTATGGGAACGGCTGTGCATCAGATCCACGTAAAACAGCTTGTCACTGCCGACCTGCCGCTGATAGCCCAGGGAAAATTGATGCGTATAGGGATTGTCGTATCCATTCGGATTCAATATGCGGAGTTCGTTGCTGAAAATCTCCTCCCGGCTCCCCTGCACCTCCTCCGGCGAGGGTCCCTCGAGGTAGCCCACCCCGGCAAAACCGGCCGTGAGATTGCCGTCAAAAGTGACCCGGTCCAGGTCGGTATCCCC
>CAYQXO010000109.1:4297-8879 GCA_964421495.1 uncultured Balneolaceae bacterium
TCCCGGACCTGAACCCAGCAAGCCCAGCCAGTGCCTCCCGAAAGGTCCGCCACACCGGACACCCCTACCGCGCCGGAAACGGCAGCGGCTCCCGAAGCCGCGCCAGCCCCGCCTCGTCCATCCACGGCAGCGCCTCCAGTTGCCGCTTAAAATCCCTCGTCGTCGTACTCTGCTGCAGGGCGTCGCTGTAGACCGAATATAAAATCTTGTCATATACCAACCCGTATCCCCCGCGGAGGGAGCTGCCGGACGTCAATTTATAATTGAAATTGAATCGCGGGGCGAGGTTGTTGTAATCGCCACGATCGGAGCCGCCTTTCGAGAGGTTGTCGTAGTCATACCGCAAGCCGAGGGTTACATTCAAGCGACTGCTGACCGAGTACATATCCTCCACAAACAAACTGTAGATATTCTGCCTGGCCCCAAAAGACGTGGGTCGCAATTCGACGTTATAATTCAGGACTTCCGCATCCGACGGAATATCGTCGATCCCCATCGATGCACCGACATCCCGTTGACTCAGAGCTTGCATCTGCTGCCGGTCGAGTTTGACCAGGTAATTGCCATGGGGATTACCTCCGCCCTCCAGGCCATGATCGGAACTTATGATACTCGCTCCCGCTTTCAGGGTATGCCGGCCACGATATATCGTGAATTTCTGATGAAGCTGGAACGTATTCTCCAACTCGTCATACTGGTATCCCGGGTGACCCAGAACGGCGAGGGTATTCTCCGAGGGACCCCATACCACGACCTGCGATTGATTTGGATTCCGGGGATCGGCGTAATTCCACCGAAACCGGGAATACTGGAAGCTGGTTTCCGAGGAAAACCCGGGCCGGCTGTAAACATTCCTGTTGGCCACCAGCAACGCATTGCGCTGTTGGGTATTGGAGGCAGACGGAAACGTGACGCCACCCTCGAGTCCGCCGCCCTGGCGCTCTATATCCACCAGGCTGGAATTGACCCGCAATGATGAACGCCATCGATCCGACCAGTGATGATCCAGCTTGCCCGACAGATACGTAAAGCGATTGCGGCCTTCCACCGTTTCATTTATATCCAGTTGCGGGATGCGCAGCAGGTTATCCTTGAGATCCAGGGTGTGCTCCACATTTACAAAGAAAAAAGTTCGGTCGGTTTCGACGGGACCCCCGACGGCAAAACCGGTCTGGTGCCGCTGGAATCCGCTTTTCACCTGGTTGCCCGAAAGATCGCGCTGGGCGAAATCGGTCTGTCCGTCAATCGCGGGACCGGGCCGGGTCACATAAAAAATCTCCCCGTCAAAGTCGTTACTGCCGGACTTGGTCGTCACGTTAAATATGCCATTTCCCGACAACCCGTATTCGGCCGTGTAGGTATTCGCCAGCACCGTCACATTTTTGGTAAGGCCCACCGGGACCGGGAATTTGGGTCCCCCGAGAAACTGCTCATTATTATCCAGTCCGTCGATCAGATAATTCGTATAAAGCGCATTCGCACCGTTGATACTTATCGGCGGTGCTTCGGGGAAAAAGCCTGTGGCCTGCGTTACGTTCGGCAGGCGGTGCAATGCCTGATCCAGGGCCCGACCCTCGACCGGAATCTCTTCCAGCTCCCTCGTTCCCAGTTCGGCCGATACCTCCGCATCCACCATATTTATCCGGGTAACGGGCGCCTCGACCGTGATTTCCGGCAGATTTAATGTATCCTTCGGCGATAATACCAGCAGTACGCTTTTGGTCTGATTGGATTTAAGATTGACAGGATCCGTTTCCATCGACGCATACCGGTCGGTTTCCGACGTAAAAACGCGGTAGGTCCCGGACGAAGACAGCCCGGTAAACCGCACCTTTCCCCGGCGGTTCGTCTCCCGTTCCAGACGCTGCCCTATATCCTCATTCACCGCCTGAACCGTAATCCCGGATACCGGACGGGCATCCATTCTATCGATTACGCTAACTTCCATGCTAATTTGCGCACGACCGACAACAACAGTCAAAAACAACAAACAGAACACCGCCATACCTACCCGTAACTTGATTCTCATGGATAAAATGTATTTTCAAATAAATTCATTTTTTCAACAAATTTCCCTCGAATTATTAGCATACTTTGCCGGACTTCAAGAAGCTCCCGATACTAAATACAGACAAAATAAATGCAGCGGTTGAAAGAATCCATCGTTTCGGACGAATGACGAAACAAACATGGAAACACGTATTGGACCTTCTGGTATAACAACTAACATGCCCCGATGCGTTATCTATTGTATCCGCAGATTCTGCATGAATAACCAATACCGTATAAGAGATTTGAAATCGATTCTCAAATCCGTTGCAATAAAGTTATTTACACTGACGTCCGTAATCACTTGAATCTTACCGGGCCGGGAAACCGGCTTAAAGCGGACGAGTAAACGGTCACACTCTATAGCCTCACGAATTCCAGAAATTATTAAAATACCGATCCAAGATTTCACTCTCTGTGATTTCTTCCCTGTTAATAGCAAGACAAACTGTCGAAAACCCGTAAAGACAGCAATTCGCCTTTTCACTGCATTAGGCTTAACTGTAAAATATGCAAGCAAAAACAGCAATTTATTAAATAATATTGTTCCTTTGAAAACGTATAGAAATGCATACCTCTATAGATACCCCCTATAGAGCGTATGTCTCTCTTGATGAATAGCCAGGGCACCACACCTGATACGTGTGGTGCCTGTTTTATTTTACGCCGTTTCAACCGCCGCTTATCCCTTCATTGCTATAAAGTCTTTCTTTCCGCATTTTATTAAATGGTTGAACCACTTCTTTACGCACGGTGGGGGGGATTGATCAAAAAATCCGGGCATCGGTCGGATTTTACTATCGTTATGGATAAAAGACCGGTTTGAGGTTGGTTTTGGGCATTTTGGTCTTAGCTTAGTGAAACTATTTAACGCGCAATGGGTTTAAAATCTGAGAAACCGTCTTTTCCGGAAAGTAGATTGTTAAAAGTACGACAGATGTCTGTACACATTTAATAAAGGCTGAGAAACCATGGGATCGGTAACGTATCGAAAAGTCGGTTCGCGTTGGCACATCCGCTTCCGGGAACAAGGCGAGGAAAAGGTGAAAACCTTTGACGGCTCCCTGCCCGAATACGCGATTGAGCGTAAATCACGCTGGTTTAAGCAAGAGTGGGAACGCGGATATTTCAATCCCTTTGAAGACCGGGAAAAAGACGTGCGGTTGGCCCACGCCGTCGATAAATACTGTAATTACAAACGGCGGAAAGGCGACTGGAATACGAAAACAGCCCGAATCAGCAGGGAACGCCTTCGGCAGGCCGCCAATCATGTGGGACTTCAGCAGTTCTTGTCCGACTTACAATCAGCCGACTTCCAGTCATGGATCGACTCACTCACGGGGTCCCCCTACACCCGAAAAAGTTACCGGTCCACCCTCAACACTTTTCTCAAATGGTGTTTTAATCGAAATTACACCTCCCGCCTCCTCCGCGTCAAGTTGCCCTCTGACGACCGGGAGCAGATCCAATCTGTTGACGAGGAAGCCTATATCAGTATAGATCAATTGCAAACCCTTTCGGGGTATGTGCATAATGCGCCTCCTGAATTCATATCCATCCAATCAAAACGCATCACCGACATTTGGTGGTGCATGTTTTGGCAACTGTTGCAGGCAGACGAAATCCTCGCGATTCGTCCTGTAGATATCCGTTCTGATCCTCCTCGAATCTGCCTTAGTGCAGGTGAAGGTGAAACTATAAAACTGCCGTTGGTTCCTCCCGTTCGCGAAACAATCAATTCCTATATACAAGAACCGAAACCTCCCCCGGATTCACTTTTCGGGGTCGACTCCATCCAACCCATTCAAAAAACGTATGAGTGGGCCATGCATTATTGTTATCCCGATCTATCGTCGGATCTTCGCCAACTGCGGCGCGGCGGCATCATCCATTACCTGGAACTTGGGAAGCCGATTCAATATGTGAGTCGCCTGGCTCGCCACCCGGATATTGTAACCACCGTTCGCAAGTACGCCGGTTATATCCCGGATCGTACCCGTGAAGCCTTTGAAGACATTCGCGCTCCCGGATCCTGACTACTCCGCCCGGAACAAGTCGGCACAATTTACGAACTGGTCCGCATTCCCCACCATCACCAATCGGTCTCCCGGTTGAAGCCGAAAATCACCCGACGGATTTCCGATTGTTTTTTCGTTGCGACGTACAGCCAGTACGGTCAGGTTGTATTTCTTTCGCAGCTCCAGCTCCTGAAGCGTTTGGAGAGCCGCTCTTGATTCTTCCCGCACCGTCACGGCCCGGGTATGCAGTCCCTCTTCGTCCAGCCCCTGCAACACCATCAGATGCGCCTCCTGAATACTGCCACGCACGATTTCGTAGTCGCGAGCCCTCAATTTCCGCACGTGCTCATTAATTTCCTCTTTCGGCACCATATAAGCCCCGAGTACATTGGAAATCAGTCGAACCGTCGTTTCCATCTCCTCGGGCACCACAATATCCGCTCCCAGCTCCTCATAATACTCGAGATCACTCAGGTAGCGCGTTCGAACGATTATTTGCATGGTGGGATTCAGGT
>CAYQXO010000110.1:0-8813 GCA_964421495.1 uncultured Balneolaceae bacterium
ATGATCGAGTTTCCCGACTCGGACAGCTTCATCGGTTGCAGCCCGGAACGTCTGGTTCAATTCAACAAGCGTTATATCCAAACGGACGCGCTGGCGGGAAGTATGTCGCGCGGCACCTCGGCCACCCAGGACATGGTCCTTGAAAACCGACTGCTGCACAGCGAAAAAAATCGTAACGAGCACGATTTCGTTCTCCAATCGATAACTCGACGTCTGCAGAATTTAACCACGCGTATTCAGCATCCCTCCGATCCGGTCGTCAAAAAACTCAGTAACGTCCAACACCTATATACGCCCATTATCGCCTGGCTAAAAAACAATGTCCAAAAAGCCGATATATTGAAACAATTACATCCCACTCCGGCCGTCGGCGGTTATCCAACTGAAAATGCACTCTCCTATATCCCCGACCTGGAACTTTTTAGCCGGGGATGGTACGCAAGCCCGGTCGGCTGGTTTAATTCCACTGGCGGGGGAGAATTTACCGTCGCCATTCGAAGCGGACTTATTCAGGGCTCGATCGCTCATTTCTTTGCGGGTTGCGGTATTGTAAAGGATTCAGACGCCGAAACCGAATGGGAAGAAACCAAACTCAAACTTATACCGATGCTGTCTGCGGTTAAAAATGGATGAACCGGACTCCCAAAATATCTCCTTCTACTGGTCAAACCAGTTTCTGAATGCGCTCTTTGAACAAGGGGTCCGGCACGTTATCATATCCCCCGGATCCCGGTCTACTCCCCTCACCCTTGCCGCCGCCGCGCATGACGGTCTAACCAAAACCGTCATTTTGGATGAGCGATCGGCGGGATACACGGCGCTCGGCATCGGAAAATCCACCGGCTTTCCCGCCGCTTTAATTTGCACGTCGGGCACGGCCGGCGCCAATTACTATCCCTGCGTTATCGAATCCCGACAGTACGGCGTGCCTCTGATTGTATTGACGGCCGACCGTCCCCCCAGGCTCCAGTCCATTGGAGCAAATCAGGCGATGGATCAACGCAAGCTGTTCGGCAACTACCCGGTATGGTCCCATGATGCGGGCGAACCCCGTATGGGAAAGGAGGATATCCGCCGTATCCGGAATGCGGGCCGACAGGCGATATACTACAGCAGGCATCATCGAGGTCCCGTTCACCTGAATTTTGCTTTTCGCAAACCCCTGGAACCCACTCCCTCCTTTTATAGAAAAATACGGGCGGAGAATCGTCAAAATACGGATCCCTCAACCAGCTACCATCTGGTTGGATCATCCGTGGACCAAATACCCGATAATCTGAAGGAGGATTTGCAGCGGTGCGAACAACCCCTGTTGATTGCCGGTCCCGAAGATCCGGCCTACTCACTGGACTCGTGGGGAGCTGAACTGGCCGAATCGTTCAATATTCCCGTCCTGGCCGAACCGGGGTCGGGCCTTACGGCCAACCGGCAAAGTGTGCCCGGGTTTGCCGGCTTTCTGCGTCGATCTCATATTGCGTCCGACCTCGCTCCCGACTTGATCCTCAGGCTAGGCCAGCAACCCGCCACTAAGGCCCTGCACCACTTTCTTGACCGGCACCGTAACGTATCCCATTATCACTTTACCCGCCAGGGCCTGAGCCAGGATGCCCAACTGTCCACCGATTACGTAATAGACGGCATCCCGCCCTCACTGGCCGACCTGGAAATCGAAGATTTTGGCGACTGGCGACAGACGTGGACTCCCTTTGCCGACGAGCATCGCCGATTGATGCATGACGTATTCAAAAAGACTGACCGATTGAGCGACGGACAGGTTATCCGTCACCTGCTGCAACAACTCTCCTCCCCCTGGTCGCTTTTCCTTTCCAACTCATTTCCCGTACGTGACGCCGCCCTCTTCGGCCCTTTGCTTCAGGATAACATTTCCACTTTTGTCAACCGGGGAGTTAGCGGTATAGACGGCATAAACTCAACCGCAGCCGGAGTTTTGCGGGGTGCTCATCAACCCACGTTACTGATTACAGGCGACCTGGCTTTTCTGCATGACACCAATATGCTGCTGCAACAGGCGACATTGCCCGCCCCCCTCGTCATCGGCATTATCAACAACGGCGGGGGCACGATCTTCCGCATGCTGCCGATAGGTGACCACGAAGAAACCTTTACCCCCTACTTCGAGACCCCCCAGGAGGCATCCATCGCGTCCATGGCCCAGACCTATGATGTGAATCATGCATTCGTCGATTCCTCAACAAAGCTGCGCAATCTGTCGCTTCAGCCCTATGCAGATCAACCGGGAATTCACCTGGTGGAATTCAAGACCGACGCCGATCAATCCATGTACGAACGACGCCTCTTGTGGGATACATAAAGCTTTCCAATGCATATTTCCATTCGATCCATTTCATATTACGTCAATCTTCTCGAAACGACTGATGAACAGGCTCCCTATATGGTTTTGCTGCACGGATTCATGGGAGCCGGCCAGTGTTTTGATTCCCTGGTTTCCCTGTTGAAAAAAGAATTCCATATCCTGACGGTCGATCTTTTAGGCCACGGCAAAACCCGGGGAACCCCGACAGCCAAACGACACCAAACCGAAGAACAGCTCCTCGACTTAAAGCTGCTTTTTGAGCGAATATCCCTGCCGCCTTTTTACCTGTACGGCTACAGTATGGGAGGGAGACTGGCGTTGCGTTTCGCCTTGCAACATACCGACCTGCTAAGAGGTTTAATCCTGGAAAGCACGCACGCCGGCATACAAACCCCCTCCACTCGCGAACAACGCAGCAAGAAGGATCACCGATGGGCCCGGTGGATCCAGAGAGATCTTTCCTCTTTCCTTTCCTGGTGGCAGCAACTGGATCTATTCCAGACGCCTACCTCGTCTGAGGAGCAAAACAACTGGTATAAAAAGATACAAGAAGCCCAGGACCCCGAACAATTGGCGATGAGTCTGCAGGAGTTTGGCCAGGGGGCCGTGTTGCCCGTTCAACAGCTCCTTCCAAAATTGCATCTGCCGGTATTGCTGGCGGCGGGCGAACACGATGTCAAATACCGGGAACGTATGAGTCGCATGCAGGCGAATCTGCCCAATGCTCAATTTAACATAATATCGGGAGCGGCGCATCGGGTGCACCTGGATGCACCGCGGCAGTGGTACCCCATCCTTAAAAATTTTATGTTAAGTTAATGATATTGTCGTTCCTTTATCCGCGTTATGAGATAAAGAACAGACCACAAGGAGATTAGTTGTAATAAATTCGACTTTAAATAACACTGTCACACTCAATTTAACCGTAAAATTATGGGTTGGGAAACCGTAACAGAATACCAGGATATCACCTTCAAAAAGAGAAACGGCATAGCTCGCATAGCCATTGACCGACCGGAGATACGCAATGCCTTTCGGCCGGAAACCCTGAATGAAATGTACGAAGCTTTCCAAAATGCCCGGGAGGATACCGAAATCGGAGTGATTTTGCTTACCGGCGAGGGACCCGCAGAGGACGGCACCTACGCCTTCTGCTCGGGCGGTGATCAAAACGTGCGAGCAGATGGCGGATACAAGGATGAACAAGGAACCCCCCGCCTCAACGTGCTCGAGCTGCAAAGGTTGATCCGCTTTATGCCCAAGGTCGTGATTGCCGTCGTACCCGGATGGGCCGTGGGAGGCGGACATAGTCTGCATGTAGTATGCGACCTGACGCTGGCCAGCCGGGAACATGCCATATTCAAGCAAACCGATGCCGATGTTGCCAGTTTTGACGGGGGATTCGGCTCCGCCCTCCTCGCCCGACAGGTAGGTCAGAAAAAAGCACGCGAAATATTTTTCCTGGGACGTAATTATTCAGCCCAAGAGGCTTTTGATATGGGGATGGTCAATGAAGTCGTGGAGCATGACAAGCTGGAAGAAACCGCGTATCAGTGGGGACAGGAAATTCTGGACAAAAGCCCCACCGCCATACGCATGATAAAATACGCTTTTAACCTGATCGACGACGGCATGGTCGGCCAGCAGATATTCGCCGGAGAGGCGACCGGACTCGCCTATAAAACGGAAGAGGCGGAAGAGGGAAAAAATGCATTTCTGGAGAAGCGCAAACCTCGGTTTCGAGACTATCCCTGGCGTCCATAATACTCCGGCAAGTAGATGTTTTAAAGAGCTTTCTGAAAAACCGGGGAGGCTCTTCAGCCAGAGAATTTCGGCTGATTCTTGCTTTAAAAGGAATAAGTCCAAAATATTGGAATGTAATGAATATACAATTTTAGCCTAAAAGCCGAACAACTCAAGTGCTTCAGAGCCTCCCCGGTTTTTCAGAAAGCTCTTTAAAAGTCGTTCCGGCGGCGGATCAATATATATCAGACTTACTCCACGGAAACAGTTCCTGGAAGCAGCCATCGGCACTCATTTTGAGTCATAAAAAAACCCGGTATCCGCTGCTTGAACGGATACCGGGTGAAATGATTCATCGGGATGTCGGATTCGCCGACTTACTTCACGAACAGCATTTCCCTGTAAATGGGCAATGGCCAGTAGTCATCGGCCACATGCCATTCGAGAAGGTCCGCGGCATCTCGCACTCTATCCATTTTGGGAAGAACGTGTTTATTAACGTATTTGGCTTTTTCCATGATGGATTCGCCATCCGTCGACTTCACGGCTTCCCGCATTTCCTTGATCGCCTTTTCGAGATCGTTCACTCCATCATTTACCGTGGATAACATATTCCGGGTGCCCGTGGTATCCAACTCAATCTGGTTTCCGCGGTCAACCACAGCCGCCAATTCATTCATATAACGTACGCCGGCCGGGTAAATCATGGTTTTAGCGATTGACTCGGTTGTATCCACTTCGATATTGAGGGTCTGCAGATACTGTTCCGCCCAGATCTCTTTACGAGACTCCAGTTCATCTTCGCTGAGGACGCTGTGTTTCTCGAATAACGCTATGTTTTTATCGTCCGTCAACTTCGGCAGGGCGTCAACTAGATCCGGCAAATTGAGCAAGCCTCTTTCTTCGGCTTCCTCAATCCACTCGTCGGAATAGTTATCCCCGTTAAAGATGATGTCCTGGCACTCGTCGATCGTTTCATAGAGTACCTCTTTGAGAGAATCCTCAAAGTTATCCTCTTTCTTTTTCTCCTCCAGCTCCGTACACATCTGGTCGAGGGCATCGGCTACGATCGTGTTCAGAACCACGGTGGGAAACGAGATCGACTGGTTGGAACCGACCGCTCGAAATTCAAACTTATTACCAGTAAAGGCAAAGGGAGAGGTTCGGTTACGATCGCCTGCGTGTTTCGGAATTTCAGGCAGTACCGGGGATCCCAGACCGAGCAGACCGCCCTGCTTGGATTCCTTCAGACCACCATTGAGCAGCTGGTGAAAGACGTCGTTAAGCTGTTCGCCTATGAAAGCCGAAATGATAGCCGGCGGCGCTTCGTTGGCTCCCAGGCGATGATCGTTACCTGCACTGCCAATGGAAATTCGCAGCAGATCCTGGTTTTCATAGACCGCCTTCAAAATGGCGGAGCAGAAGAACAGAAACTGCATATTGTCGTGGGGATTGTCGCCCGGCTCAAGCAGATTCATGCCTTCCGAGGTACTCATCGACCAGTTCAGGTGCTTGCCACTTCCATTTACCCCGTCGAAAGGCTTTTCGTGCAGCAGGCACTCAAAGCCGTAATACCGAGCCACCCGTTTGAGCGTAATCATCATCAATTGTTGGTGGTCGGCCGAAATATTGGATGTTTCAAACAGGGGCGCAATTTCAAATTGTCCCGGTGCCACCTCGTTGTGTCGCGTCTTAACGGGAATGCCGAGTCGGTACAACTCTTTTTCGGCTTCAAGCATAAAGGAAAGCACGCGTTCCGGAATCGAACCAAAATAGTGATCGTCCAGTTCCTGCCCGCGCGGCGGCTTGGCGCCTACGAGCGTACGCCCGGATGTCATAAGGTCCGGTCGTCGATAATAAAACTCCTGGTCAATCAAAAAGTATTCCTGCTCGGCCCCGATCGTCGAATCAACCCGGGAGGTTTCCACGCCGAACAAATTCAACGCCCGCTTCGCCTGTTTGTTAAGGGCTTCGATCGATCGGAGAAGCGGTGTCTTATGGTCAAGGGCTTCTCCGTTATAAGAGGCAAAAGCCGTCGGGATACAAAGGTAGGATCCATTCTGATTTTCAATAATAAATGCCGGTGAGGTTGGATCCCATGCCGTATATCCCCGGGCTTCAAAGGTTTGCCGCAAACCGCCGCTGGGAAAACTGGAGGCATCCGGTTCGCCCTGAATCAAATCCTTGCCGGAAAATTCTTCAAGAGCTCCTCCGCCCTCATTCGGTGTAATAAAACTGTCATGCTTTTCCGCCGTCAAGCCGGTTAGGGGCTGAAACCAGTGCGTAAAATGGGTAGCCCCTTTCTCCGTAGCCCAGTCTTTCATTGCCACGGCTACCGCATCGGCAACCTCGGAATTTAGTTCCTCCCCATGTTGTACGGTTTGTCTGAGTTGTTTCCATACATTTTTCGGAAGTCGCTCTCTCAACTCCTCCAGCTGCAGCGTATTTTCACCAAATATCTTGGTGATTTCCATGGCTTCCTCTCCATTACGCTTGCTGGGTTTCCAATTTTTAGCCGCCGCGAGCGTGTCGTACCGTCTTTGTCCTTTAGTCATCGAAGTAAGCAGATTGTGATTTGAGTTGACGATTTCAATTCAGCTTAAATATAAAGGAATTTAGTATATAATCAATACTTATTTAACAATTAAAAAACTATAAATTAATAAATGAATTTATTAAGGCATATATAATTAACAATTTTAAATGCAAAGCGCTTCCATAGAGCCTTAAACTTATCGAAATTTTAATAACGAGGGTGAAAAAAATTAGATTTTTAGGTTGAATATCGGACGTTTACTTAGAAATGCAACGAGATAATTTCTACCTTCTCTCTCCGTGAAACAATAAACGAAGGAGTCGTATTCCTCATGGCCCAAAATTCTAATAATTTACTAAATACCTGGATAAAAGCCGCCCGGCCTCAGACATTGCCGGCAGCTTTCGTACCCGTACTTTTAGGAGCGGGACTGGCGATTAGATACGAAGTGTTTTCTCTCGCTGCCTCGGGAGTGGCATTACTCTGTGCGTTGCTGATTCAAATCGGTACTAACTTTGCCAATGATTATTTCGATTTTATAAAAGGGGCAGATACCGATGAGCGCGTGGGATTTCAAAGGGCTACCGCTTCCGGTCTAATTTCCGCCCGGCAGATGAAGGGAGCCACTTTTTTAACGATGGGAATTGCTTTTCTTTTTGGACTTTACCTGGTCTGGGTCGGTGGATGGCCCATCCTGTTTATCGGAATTTTTTCCCTGGCCTGTGGCATCGCTTATACCGGGGGACCTTTTCCCCTGGGATATAACGGACTGGGGGATTTCTTCGTTTTTTTATTTTTCGGAATTATCGCCGTCACCGGTACCTATTATGTTAATTCCCTGGAATGGAGCTGGATCGCCTTCTATATTTCATTACCGATCGGAGCACTTTCAACCAATATTCTTGTGGTGAATAATCTCCGTGATATTGAACAGGATCGCCTCGCCGGGAAAAAAACGCTGGGCGTTCTCTGGGGGAGCGACGCTCTACAATGGGAATATATCTTGATGGGACTAATAAGTCTTTTAGTTCCAATTTTCCTGTTTGCAAAAAACCTGTTCGATGCCTGGATCCTACTTCCTTTACTCACGCTGCCTATGGGCATTTCCCTGACCCGTACGATCTGGACGGTAGAAAATAAGTCCAGACTCAATAGAACGCTCGAACACACCGGCCAATGGATGACTCTTTATGGGATTTTGTTTGCACTAGGTATCGTTTTTGGCTAAAATCTCGTTGAAAAACCGGAAAAGCACTCCAGGTAAAATATCAATCCGCTAATCAACGAGCAGTTAAAGCCAAAATAATTTTATTTTTAAATTCTACTGTATACATTGTGCAGAAGAGAGACGAAATGAACCATTTTTAAATAAATAGCTGTCCATGCGCCATTTAATTTTATTGATTTTTACTTTTGCCTTAATAGGTTGTTCAACCTCTAAACCCACGGGGCCCTCCAAAAAACCCCAGGGTGAATCCACGGGAATCCTTCTGAAAGTTAATAAGTCTCCGGACGAGGCCTTTTCGAAACTGGTGGATTATCTCAAGGAGAATGAGTTCAAATTTCAGCAAATTGACCGGTTTGAACAATATCTGCGCACCGAACAAAGAACATTGGACGAGGAGATGTACACCTATATGATCGAAGCCGTCATCCCGGAATCCGATTCAACCGTTATAGTTTTCAGGGGAGAAGCCATCGGTCCCCGAATGCAAAGTGCTTTTCGCATTCGAAGAAATATGGGACATTTAAGTAACAATATATGGGACCGATTTGAGGAAATGGTGGTCGGATTTCCCCATGCGGAGGTTTACTATACCAACAACTAGCTCCCCAGTTTAAGTCGCTTTTTATTTCCTTATCTTTGCAGATTTACGAATACAACTTGCCTCTAAAAACACCATTCAGATGGGGGGGACGGAGACTCACGCACCGCAGCGGTTTTCTGTTATCCCTGCCTCTTGACAATGCAACCAAAATGGCCTGGGGAGAGGCAGCCCCGTTGCCCGGTTTTTCGCCCTTCTCCTTATCAAAAGTGAAGTCCCAACTCCTGGATCACCAAAAAAAACTGGAAAAACTGCTTGGTGAGACTACTCGGCTGGAGGATATTTCAGACAACTTGCCTTCATCTTCCCTGGCTCCTTCGGTTCAATATGCCATCAATACGCTTTTGATCATGCAAAAAGCCTTTATTGACAA
>CAYQXO010000111.1:0-5558 GCA_964421495.1 uncultured Balneolaceae bacterium
ATCGAGTTTTACCAGTTCCCCATTGTAAATAGGCATCTGTAAGTCGAGGTAGCGTCCCCCGCTATAAGTAACCTCCCCATTGGTCTCATCTTTAAACGGTACAAACAGATAATCCTCATACTGTTCCGAATTCTCATGTCCAATGTTTCGATAGACCGTCAGTTCCTCGTTGTGTCCGTCAATAGTAAAACGCAGTTTCCCATACCGGATGTAATACGGGGTTTTGGAGCCGGTGGTAGGCATGACAAAAGGTTCCCCGGGTTCTATTCTTTCAAACTGGGCCCACACCACATATTTCTCTTTGACTTCAAAGTAATCCAACTCGTCAAAACGCTGAATATCGACATTGCTGAAAGGCGAAGTCGTTGTATCCCTGAATTGCCGATCTTTTTCCTGTCTATTTTCCTGGATTTTATCTACATAGCCTGGTCCCGCCGGTTTCGGCGGACCGCTGTAGGAACAACCTGCCAGCATAACAACGTAAAGGCAGAGTATGGAAAAAATCCTCAGGGGAAAAGATGTTGTTTTTAACCTGACCCCGGTTTTCTTTTTCAATTTCATATTTAAATTCCAGGCATTCTCAAGACTAGTTAAATTTGATTTGCTCCTCGAATACAGAAAACGTTTCCACCTTCATTCGCTCCAGCGATTCTTCAATCAGTTCATGGTCCTCCAGGCTACTTTCAGCATACTCCAACTTGTCCTTTTTGGCACGGGTTGCGGGATTCCCGGGGGCAAAAAGCGTACAGCAATCCTCATAGGGCTCAATCGAAATCTCATAGGTGCCGATTTCTTTCGCCAGGTTGATGATCTCCTCCTTGTCGTATCCCGTCAACTGCCGCAACACCAGGTTTTTAGTAGATTGATCGATGACTCGAAGATTCTCCAGGGTCTGACTCGCCACCTGTCCCACGCTGTCACCGGTAGCCAGGGATAAATAAGACTTTTCCCGGACCAATCGATCCGCTATCCGGTGCATATAGCGGCGTTGGGCAACGGTCCACAACGATTCCGGTATCTCCTCAACCATACGCTCCTGTACCTTCGTAAAGTGCGGAACGTATAGCTTCATCGGTTTTATGTTCCATGCGCTCAATGCACGCATCAATCGGCGCACCTTTTCGAGTGCTTTCTCACCCGTATAAGGCGGGCTGTTGTAATAAACGCAGTCTACGGTCAATCCCCTTTTCATCAAGTTCCAGGCCGCTACGGGACTGTCAATTCCGCCGGAAAGGAGCATTAAGGTATTACCGTTGCTACCCGTCGGTAAACCTCCCGGACCTTCAAGCGGATCGGTATACAGATATATATAATCTCCTCTGACCTCCACGAAAAAGGTTACGTCAGGTGAGTGCACGTCGACTTCCAGTCCGCCGTGTACTCGTATATCATCTCCCAGATCCACGTTAATCTGGCGTGAATTCAGTTCAAAATCCTTGTTACTGCGACGCGTCTCCACTTTAAAAGATTCTCGTCCCTCCTCTTTCATTCGATCGGCCGTCTCCAAAGCGGCTTGTTTTAAATGCTCATATTGTTGAGGCAGGATCTCGGCCTGTGAAAACCACTTTATTCCAAAAACTTTTTTCAATTGATTCAAAATGCGGGATTCCCGATCAGCCGAATACGATCCATAGATCCTTCTCCCTCTATGTTCAAGCTCCTTTTGGGGGATCCCCGTCGACACCGAAATATTTTGTATCAGCCTGTTGATAAAATCCCCTCTGTTCCGGCCCTTTAGTCCAATCTCATCATAACCAATCATTAATATATTACGGGACTCTTCCATCGAATTACTTCTGATTTATTTTAATTATTCTGTAAACGGGCTATTTTCTCAAGCCGGGGCAGTACTTCCTTTAACGTATCCGCTGCATATTGCACTTCCTCACGAGTCGTCATTCGTGAAAAACTGAAACGCACGCTGGAATCTATATATTTTTTTTGAATCCCCATAGCCTCGAGTACATGGCTGCTGGACTTGCTTCGATTGGCACAAGCCGACCCGCTGGATACGTATATACCCTTCTCCGACAGTCCATTCACGATTACTTCGGCCGGAATCGGGGGAAATGAGATGTTCAGCGTAGTCGGCAAGCTGTTTTCAAGCGGCGTATTTACGCGGAAATCGGGTCCCCCCTTAATCTGCTCAAGAAATAGATCTCGAAGCCTCGATAAACGGTCCAGTGTTTTTTCTCGTTCCCGCTGCATCATTTCCGCGGCCTTTCCCAGTCCCACGATCCCCGGAATGTTCTCCGTACCCGAGCGCAGCCCGGACTCCTGTCCACCTCCCATAATCAGGGGTGTAATATGGCAATCTTCTGCCAGGTACAATGCACCGATTCCTTTTGGGGCATGGATTTTATGACCGCTGATCGTGTAGGCATCTATGCTGCTCACATCCACCGGATATTTGCCAAAGCCCTGCACGCCGTCAACGTGAAAAGTCACCGAGTCATCATGGGCTTTGACGGACCGGGCCATCTTTTCAACCGGCAAGATTACCCCGGTTTCATTATTCACCTGCATGACGGAAACTAAAACGGTATTTTCTCTAAGCGCATCAACCACTTGCTGCGGGGTGATTTTACCGTCTTTATCCGGATACAACCATGTCACCTCGATTTTCTCACGCTCCAACTTGCGTACCACCTCCCGCACCGAGGAATGCTCCGTCGCCGTGGTGATTATATGTTGTGATTTTTTGAACGGGGTTCGAATGCTGCCCTGTATAACCAGGTTATTACTTTCCGTTCCGCCGGAGGTAAAATAAATCTGGTCTGACGTGACCTGCAAAAGATCCGCTATTCTACGTCGCTGTAACTGAATAGCTTTCTCTGCCTCCACCCCTTTGCGATGCACGCTGGAGGCATTGCCGTAATTCGCTTGCAAATACGGCATCATCGCTTCCACGACGGCGGAATCGGGTGGAGTGGTGGCATTATTGTCTAAATAAGCTTGCCTTCCCATTGGTCGTACCTTTTTTAAGTTTAAACCCGGTCATTTTCAACTCGTAATCGGCTGTATAACTACCGGGCGATAAGGCAACGAAAATAAAAAGCCTTCATTGCCTGTCTTTCCTATCTTTACTTTATACCACCCGGAAGGTGTGATCCGGCTCCAAAGCCAGAACGGTTTCCACCATAAGCTCTATCAAATATTCCATGTCCTGCAACGTGGCAGTTTCGACAGGCGAATGCATGTAGCGCAGGGGCAGAGAAATCAATCCACTGGGGATGCCGGTTCTCTGATAAAAAATGCTGTCGGTATCCGTACCGGTTCGAACACTGGAGGCTTCATGCTGCAGGGGAATCTCACGTTTTTCAGCAATCTTCTCGATCCATTCGACTACTTTGGGATGGTTGGCAGATCCATGAGTCACCGTCGGACCTTCACCCAGTTTCACCCTGCCGTGCTCCTTGTTGTTGATGCCCGGTGTATCCGTAGCATGCGTTACATCGGTCACCAGCGCCAGGTCCGGGACGTGACGAAAACTCATCATTCGCGCCCCGTAACCGCCAATTTCTTCCTGTACGGAGTTCAACGCCAATACATTGACTTTCAGATCACTTCGCCGCTCGTTTAATTTCCGCAGGGCCTGGGCAATTATAAAGCCGCCAATACGATTATCCAGGGCTCTTCCCGTCAGCTTGTTGTCCGTCAGAAATTCAAAATCGTCGGCAAACGTAATCGGATCCCCTACCTGCACCATTTTCAGTGCCTCTTCACGACTATCGGCACCGATATCGATAAAGACATCCTTCCACTGCGGCTGCTTTTCTTTTTTACCACTATCGCGCAAGTGAATAGCCGTATTACCGATCACTCCCCTGACCACACCATCCCGGGAATGAATATGAACGTGCTTACCCTTCGTAATCGTCGGATCGCTCCCCCCCAATTTATTAATATACACAAATCCATTATCGGTAATATGCTGAATAATCATACCAATCTCGTCACAATGCGCTTCCAGCATCACCGTCATCACATCGTGGTTGATATTAAGATGCGCCGCTGCCGATCCATATGCATCGGTTTGTACTTGATCGGCATGCTGGCTTACGTAATTCTTCCAGACTTTCTGTCCAGCCGATTCAAAACCGGTCGGGCTCGGAGTGACCAGCAGCTCTTCCAAAAACTCATATGCCTGTTCCTCTAATAGTGCCATAATAAAAACGTATGATATATTTCTGATTTCAGTGTTGGAGCGCTTTTAAAAGCCGGATTGCACCCGGGTTTTATATCTCGATTTTTCACCAAGAAAGCAGGTATTTCCGGGGTTACCTTTTAACGTGGCAAAGACGTAAAGAAAAATCGGTTACATGTATCGATGCTTCGTTATTTCTACCACGCTAATCGAATATAATAATTGTCATTCGGGATCCTAATTGAAGGTCGGGAAACCCCGGCTATTCTTTTTATTATTTTGGGAAAGTTCTTAACATACGCTGCATCCAATAGTTGCAAGGAACAGTTCACATAGGAGTCTGACAAACTCCTGGTCTGCCTCAAACGACAAGATAGATAAGTATATATGGATAAAAGCACGCAATACAAATTATTTAATGACCCGATTCACGGCTTTATTACGGTTCCCAAGGGCATCGTTTTGAACCTGATTGATCACGCCTACATGCAACGCCTCCGCCGAATCCGCCAGCTGGGGATGGGGTATTTGGTCTTTCCGGCGGCCGAACATTCCCGTTTTGCGCATGCCATAGGCTCCCTGGAACTCATGCAACGCGTACTGAACAATCTCAGGGAAAAGGATACCACCATTAGTCCCTCTGAATATGAAGGCACCCTGATATCCATTCTCCTGCACGATGTGGGTCATGGACCGCTTTCCCATACGCTGGAGGAATCGCTGATCAAGGATTTTAACCATGAGCTGATGACCAAGGCGATTATGGAGCGGTTAAACCGGGAGTTCGGCGGCAAGCTGGAGACTGCATTGGAAATTTTCACCAATCAACATTCCAAAGCCTTTCTCCACCAGCTAATTTCCTCGCAGTTGGATATAGATCGACTGGATTATCTCAAACGCGACAGTTTTTTTACCGGAGTATATGAAGGATCGGTGGGAATCGATCGCATACTCAAGACCATGCGGGTGCACAAGGGACATGTAGTAATCGAGAAGAAAGGTATCTATGCAATCGAAAACTATATCCTCGCCAGGCGCCTGATGTATATGCAGGTCTATCTGCACAAAACGGTCCTCAGCGCCGACCACCTGTTGACTAGTATTTTTCACCGCGTCCGAACCCTGCTGGACAGCGGATATGACCTGTTCCTGCCTTCTCCCTCGCTTCGCTACTTCCTGACCGAACAGCCGTCGGCAAAGCAGGGGATCACGGCTGAACTGCTCGACCACTACGTGCATCTGGACGATAACGACGTCTTCCTGAGCATCAAATACTGGAAACACGAGGAGGACGCAATTCTGTCCGACTTGTGCGAGCGTTTTCTTAACCGGACCCTGGGAAGAACCAGCTTTCTGAAATCTACTCCCGACGAAGATTTCACCAAGGGCCCGATCCAGCAGTCGATCCTCT
>CAYQXO010000111.1:5568-8763 GCA_964421495.1 uncultured Balneolaceae bacterium
CTGAAAGACCAGGGACTTCCACACGATCGGGATGCGGCGGACTATTATCTGCATTTCGACCGCAGCTACAGCGAAGCCTATCAGTATGAAAACGAGGGAATCTGGATTCTGGAAAGCGATGCGGGGGCCGTTGAATTTTCGAAAGCGGCCGACACCAAAAACATCATTGCACTCACCGAGCCGGTCGTTAAACCGTATTGCGTGCACCTGAAGAGCATCGATATGCCCGCCTAGCCCGGATTTCTTGGTGAGAAATCCGGGCCAGAAGTCTCTCGGACTTCCAGGAACCGCCCCCCACTTATCCTCTACGACTTTCTCTTATAAGTGATAAATGAATATTCCGGGTGATCCTCTCGCTCAACTTCCACCCAGGTTTTTCCGATTTCATCTCGATACTCGGGAAAATAGGTATCTCCTTCATAGACCTTGTTAATCTCCGTGATATACAACAGGTCGGCCTGATCAATGGCCTGCCGATAGATGTTTCCCCCTCCTATGATGAATATTTTTCCAAAACCTTGTTCCCTGAGTTTCTCCAGGGCTTCTTCCATGGATCGATAAGTGGGTACCTCCTCATAATTTCGGCTGCGACTGAGCACTATATTTTGTCGACCGGGAAGCGGTTCTCCTCCCAATTCCTGATAGGTAACCCGACCCATCACGATTGGATGCCCCATGGTAGTCCGCTTGAAATGTTTCAGATCTTCCGGATAATGCCACGGGAGATCTCCATCCCTGCCGATCACCAGGTTTTTATCATGAGCCGCAATCATGGCAATGGTCATACGGCAACCTCAAACTTTATATGGGGATGGGGGTTGTAATTCTTAAGCTTGAAATTCTCGTATTCCAGATCGTCCAGCGGTTTATCGGCAATTTCCAGTTCCGGAAGCTCCCGGGGTTCACGCTGGAGTTGCTGCTTCAGTCCACCGATATGATTCTCATAAATATGGGCATCGACGATGGTGTGTGAAAATGTACCGTACTCGAAACCCGTTTCCTGGGCTATCGCCATGCAAAGTGCCGAATAACAAGCGAGATTAAAGGGAATGCCGAGCGCGATATCACCGGAACGTTGCGTCAGGTGACAGTTCAGCTTACCGTCGGAAACATGGAAGATGTACATAATATGACACGGGGGAAGCGCCATTTGATTCAACAGGCCGGGATGCCAGGCACTGACTACAATACGGCGGCTATTGGGATTGGTCTTCAAGGTATCGATGGCCGCCTGCACCTGGTCGTATTCCTTCTTCACCCACTTCTTTTTCTTCAAATTCGATGCATTGCCCTCAAAATTCACCTCTTCACATTCAAAATAGGGAAACCGTCTCCAAAGAACCGGGTAGATGGGTCCGACGTGACCATCTTCGTCCGCCCACTCATCCCAGATATGAACATCTTTCTCGTCGCGAAGCCACTGTACGTGATCTTCTCCCCGTAAATACCATAAAAGTTCAAGTATAACGGAGCGAAAAAATACTTTTTTGGTAGTCAACAGCGGAAATCCCTTTGACAAATCCACCCGATAGGTATAGGCAAAAGACGATAACGTATCCACGTCTGTTCGATTAGATTTTTTGACCCCGTTTTCCAATACATGTTCAACCAGATCCAGATACTGTCTCATATAGATTCGATGACTTAACGTAGTTAATAACTTTTTGACCCTTGTCAGTAATTTAAAAGAATTACGTTACAATACCACACCCTGAAGTAAAGCAACCGCGATTGAAAAGTAGATTAAAATACCCGTTACGTCAGAAACCGTTGCCACAAACGGAGTTGACGAGGTGGCAGGGTCCAATCCCAGTTTCTGCAAAATAAAGGGCAGCATGGATCCGGTCAGGTTACCAAACAGCACCACGCAAAGCAGGCTGATTCCTATCACAACTGAACTCATAATCATTTCGTAATCGATAATTCGATCGACGAGGAATCCCCATCCCATAATGACTGAAAACCCCAACAATCCAATAACGGATCCCAGGGCAAGTCCGGTCAGAAATTCCCTGACAAATACTTTTTTCCACGAATCGAGTCCGATATCATCGGTCGAAAGAGCCCGTATAATCAAGGTGGCAGCCTGGGATCCGGAGTTACCCCCACTTGAAATAATCATGGGGACAAAAAGGGAAAGAAACACCGCACTCGCAATCACGCTTTCGTAAGCTCCCATAGCCGTAGCCGTCAACATCTGTCCGAACGTCAGAATGGCCAGCCATCCAACTCGTTTTTTAACCATTCTGAATATGGAAGTCTCTGAATAATAACGATCCAGCGACTCCATACCGGCCATCAACTGCATATCCTCGGTAGCTTCCTCCTCGGCCACGTCAATGATATCATCCACCGTCACAATACCTACCAGGATTCCGTCGGAGTCCACCACCGGCATGGCCACCCGATCATATTTACTCATCTTTTTAACGGCCTCTTCCCGATCTTCAAAAGCACTCAGGGCGACAAACGATTCGTCCATCAGCGACTCGATCTTGTCATCCGGATCCGCCAGAATCAGCTCGTTCAGACTTAAATCGTCGATCAGCTTGAGGTTTTCATCGACAATATAAATGACGTTGATTGTTTCAACGCTGTGACCATTTTTACGGATATGCTCCATACTGCGTTGAATGGTCCAGTGCTTTTTAACCCTCACATAGCGCGGGGTCATAATACGTCCCACCGACTCTTCCGGGTATCCGAACAACTTCTTAACCTGTCTTTGATCGCTCGGATTCATCGAGCTCAAAACACGCTCCGTCAAGTGGCCCGGAAGCTCCTCCATCAGGGATACCCGCTCATCGGGTTCGAGGTTAGACATCACATCACCGATCTGGCGTGACGTCAACAGATCCAGCAACTTTGCCCCCTTCGTTGCGCTCAGGTGGGCAAACACACTTGCCGCCTTCGACTTTTTCAACAGGCGGAATACCACAATGGCCACCTCGTCTTCTATTTCCTCCAGCAAGTCGGCTACATCCGCATCCGGGACATCGTTAATTACATCTTTTAACGTGGTCCAGTCTTTCTGCTCTATTAATTCGTCAAATTCAGGTTTTATAAGGTGAACAATCATATCTACCCCAGTAGTTTTATACTAAAACGGGATTAGGAGTCTTTCAGTCTTTTACGAGAGCTCTTTGAAAAACCGGGGCAAACGGCCGCTCTGAGAACTAAAAATTTTTCGAACGG
>CAYQXO010000112.1:0-8762 GCA_964421495.1 uncultured Balneolaceae bacterium
ATATAAGTTCGGAACATATTCTCATCGGAATTGTGGAGGCCGGTGAAGGAGAGGCGTCGAACCTTCTGAAGCAGTTCGGCGTGACCAAAGAGAAGATTCTCAAGATCCTGCAGGATGTCCGCGGTCACCAGAAAGTGGATGATCCCAATGCCGAAAGTCGATACAATGCGCTGGAGAAATATGCGACGGATCTGAATGAGATGGCCGAACGCAACAAGCTGGATCCCGTCATCGGTCGAGATCACGAAATTCGCCGCGTCATGCAGATTCTGTCGCGCCGCAAGAAAAACAACCCGGTGTTGGTCGGCGAGCCGGGCGTGGGTAAAACGGCTATTGCAGAAGGACTTGCTTTCCGAATTACGAAAGGAGATGTGCCCGAGGGACTGAAATCGAAGCGCATTGTCTCCCTGGATATGGGATCCCTGATGGCCGGAACCAAGTTCCGGGGCGAGTTTGAAGAACGGCTCAAGGCGGTGGTCAAGGAAGTGTCGGAGTCGGACGGAGAAATCATCCTGTTTATCGACGAAATTCATACGCTCGTCGGTGCCGGAGCCGCCGAGGGGGCCATGGACGCGGCCAATATCCTGAAACCATCGCTTGCCCGCGGCGAACTGCACGCCATCGGTGCCACTACGCTGGATGAATATCGAAAGTATATCGAGAAAGACAAGGCGCTCGAGCGGCGTATGCAGAAGGTGCAGGTCGAGGAGCCGTCGATCGAGGATACTATCTCGATTCTGCGTGGTATCCAGGAGCGTTACGAGTTGCACCACGGCGTGCGAATTACCGACAGTGCCATTATCGGGGCTGCCGAGCTTTCGGATCGCTATATAGCGGACCGGTTTCTGCCGGATAAGGCGATCGACCTGATCGATGAGGCCGCCTCGCGCATGCGTATACAGATCGATTCGATGCCGGAGGAGCTCGATCAGCTCGAGCGTGAAATTCGTCAACTGGAGGTCGAGCGAGAAGCCATTAAACGGGACGATGAGGAGAGCGAGAAACTCGAGGATATCAACAAGCAGCTTGCCGACCTGGAAGAGAAGCGCAAGCAGATGCGGACGCAGTGGGAGCATGAGCGCGAGTTGATTAAGAAGTCGCGCGACCTCAAACAGAAAATAGAGGATGCACGTCACGAAGCCGAGCGCGCCGAGCGGCAGGGCAACTATGAAAAGGTCGCCGAGCTGCGGTACGGCACGATTCGCGATCTCGAGGAAGAGCTGGAGGAAAGTGAGTCCAAGCTGGAGGATATCCAGGAAGAAGGCTCGATGCTCAAGGAAGAGGTCGAGTACGAAGATATTGCCGATATCGTGGCGCGGTGGACCGGCATACCGGTGCGCAAGATGCTGCAAAGCGAGCGCGAGAAGCTCAAAAATATGGAAGACGAGCTGCACAAGCGAGTCGTGGGACAGGACCAGGCCGTGGTGGCTGTGTCCGACGCCGTTCGCCGATCGAGAGCCGGTCTGCAGGACGCCGAGCGACCTATTGGCTCGTTCTTTTTCCTCGGCTCCACCGGCGTCGGAAAAACCGAACTCGCCCGCACGCTGGCCGATTATCTCTTTAACGACGAGCGCAATATGGTACGGCTCGATATGAGCGAGTACATGGAGCGTCACAGCGTGAGTCGCCTCGTGGGCTCACCGCCGGGATATGTCGGCTATGAGGAAGGCGGACAGCTCACCGAGGCCGTACGTCGGCATCCCTATTCAGTTGTGCTGCTCGATGAAATTGAAAAAGCGCACCAGGATGTTTTCAATACGCTCCTGCAGGTACTCGACGAAGGTCGGCTGACGGACAACAAGGGCGTTACGGTCGATTTCACCAATACGATCATTATAATGACCAGCAACATCGGATCTCACCTGATCCAGGATGAAATCGAGAAGTCGGGCGGTAGTATGGACGAGGAAACCTACAGCGAGCTGCAGGACAAGCTGCGCGATAAGCTCAAGCAGACGATTCGACCCGAATTCCTGAACCGGGTTGACGATGTCATCGTCTTCCACCCGCTCAGCAAGGAGCATATACGCGAAATTGCCGATATACAAATGGAGCGGGTTTACAAAATGCTCGACAAACAGAATATCGAGCTCGAACTGACGGACGAAGTGTACGACTGGCTGGCCGAGCGAGGGTATGACCCGGTCTACGGAGCTCGTCCGCTGAAACGCGTGATCCAGAATCACCTGGTGAACAAGCTGGCGAAAGAGCTCATCGAGCACGAAGGAGATGAGATACGCAAATTCGAGGCTCAACTCAGCGACGACAGGGAGTCGATCGAATTCGCCGAAGTCTTTGAGGACGCCGACAAATGGGCCGGAAACGGACAGCCGGAGGAATCCGAGGCTGAAACGCAATAACTACGGTTTTCATCCCCGGTTTGCCGTTCGCTGACATTTTTTTACGCATGGTCGTAAAGTTAAATTTCGAGCCGGCGATTTGCGATTCATCCCCGTCGCTGATTCAGGGAAACCGCAAGTCGCCGGCTTTTTTATAACCGTGCTTTTTATCCGGGGTAGTTAATCAACACACAGGGCCTAAAGGCGGGCCAACTTCATGGCGTAATACAATATCAGCAGCCCGAGCAGGAAATTCACCCGTCCCGCCCAGCTCGATAACTTCCGGAACAGGCGGGTTTTCCGGTCATCAGGCTTTTGGTCCATCATCCGGGCCGCTTTGGGACCCGCATAAAAATCGTGAAATCCACTCACCATTAAAATCAGGCCGAAAAGCAAAAGCTTGATCTGAAGCAAGCCGCCCAGGTGACTGTGCCAGAAATCCGCTGTTGCAAGATGAGAAAACGTATATCCCCGGGCCAGTAAATTCGTGAAGCCGGTAACCAGTAAAACCAGGAAGAGGATCCAGGAAATACGGCTGAACTGCTTTCCGATCAACGTGAAAAAAGCCCCTCTTTTTTCCCTCAAAAGCGGCTTGCGGGTCAAGGGAACCAAAACCGCGACGGTAAAAAGCATACCGCCGAGCCAGAATATGGCGGCTAGAATATGAATGTATACAGATAAATAATACATGATGTTATATGACTGTAGGTAAAGTGAAGAGGCGGAGGCGAGCGGCTATTCCGCAGAAATAAAAATTTTTCGAACAGTTCCAGGTAAAAGGAGGAGAAGAATGAATTTGCTGGCAGCTAAGGTTAACCGGCAAAGCCGTGCAAAAAAAATTTCAATCGGAGGAACGGCCGCTCGCCTCCGCCCCGGCACCTCCCTTTGATCAGGCGATTTCAAGCATGCGCTGGATGGGGCGGTGTGCTTGTTGTGCCAGCTCTTCGGGGACTTTCACTTCATGATGGACCGCGAGGCCTCCAGCGATATGACGTCCGCATCGAGTCCGGCGATGGATTTTATAATGTCGTTGAACTCGGCGTAGCACATGTGTGTGTTAACATTGAACGTTGTTCAATTGAGTTAAAATTACCCGCGGAAGCAATATGAGGGCTAGCTTTGCACGAGATTTCCCGGGTTAAGGGGTTCAAGATCGTCCACCACGAATTTTCGTCCCTCGCGGACTTTTTCTCCGTCCAGGTACACGTCGGCCCCGATGCAGACCAGATCCCAGTGGATATTGCTTTCGTTGCCGTTGGGAGCAACTTCATAGTCCTGGCCGAGCGTCAGGTGATTGGATCCGTAAATCTTCTCGTCAAAGAGGATGTCGTACATGGGACGTTCGATGATCGGATTCAATCCGAAACTGAACTCGCCGAATCGGCGGGCTCCTTCATCGGTATCCAGAATCTCCCGCAGTGCGTCGTTGTTAGAGGAGTTGAAATCGACCACCACGCCGTCTTCCACCTCGAGTGTGACGTACTCGAAAGGCTTCCCCTGGTAAACGGAAGGAGCATACGTAATGCGTCCGTTTACCGAATCGAGGATGGGTGAGGAGAATAGTTCGCCGTCGGGGATATTGCGTTTTCCGAAGCAGGGAACCCAGGACTGTCCCTCGACAGAAAAACGAATATCGGTTCCCTTTCCTTTAAGGCGAATTTCGTCTGTATTTTTGAGTCGTTCATGAAGCGGTTTCATCGCCTCCCGCAATTGGGAGTAGTCGAGCAGGCAGGCGTCATAGTAAAATTGCCGAAACCGTTCGGTCGGCATCCTGGCGTTCATTGCGAAGGCCTCCGAAGGGTATCGCAGGACGGCCCAATTCGTGTTGTTTACCCGTTCCTCGAGATGCACGGGCTTGGCGAAATGCTCCAGGTGGGCGCGGTTGGCTTCCTTCTCTACGTCAGAGGTTTCATAAATGTTCAGCGAGGCGCGCACGCCGACGAACGCATCCATCTGTTTCATGACCGGCAGTCCCTGGACTTTCGCCTGGTTCTCCCAGAAATCTTTTTCCCCGTATTCCATCAACAAGCGCTGAACCTGCGTATCCTGCACGTTCACAAAAGGATGGGCTTCTCGTTTTCGGACGCCATCGACCAGGGCGCGCAACAGCCCGATACCGTTGAGTCCCACGAGTTGAAGCATGATGTTTTGATCGGATTCCAGCTCCACGCTGAAATCCAGTATCTTGTCGGCGAGTTTCTGATCATTGGCTGAATACATGGCAGTGAATAAAAGTTAGAATCGTTTGATTAAGTTCGACGATGCTTGGAGTTTTTGGCTGGCGGGACCGGGCGGACGCTCCTTCGATTGAAAATTTTTTCTCGCAGTCTGTCGGGTTTTCCGAATCGTAGCGAGAAAAAGTCCGGTTTGAGGTTGGTTTTGGCCGATTTTGAGGTCGAATGGTGGATCCATTTAACGAAAAATCGGCCAAAAGATACCCAACTCCGGCTTTTTCGCAGTAGATTTGTGAAGGCCCGACAGACTGCTTGGCTTTGCCGGATTAGCTTTAGCCGCCGGGAGATTCATAGTTTTTAACGTTTATCTGGATCGGTTCGAAAAATTTTTAGTTCTCGGAACGTCCGCCCGGTCCCGCCAGCCAAAAACTCCAAGCAATATAAATTTAAAATGGAGTGATTAAAAGAGGCTATTCGGTCCGGTATTTCATTTCGTGGGAATCGCTTCGCTCGGTGCGCTACGTGTCGCCACTATCCCGGTCTACATAGTAACAGTGATCGCACCAGTCGAGTTCGGCCGGGTTGTTGGAGGCCAGCAGTATCATTTTCTCCTCTTTCCGGTATTGCTGGACGAGTCGGTGGACCAAAGCGGTTCCGTTTTCATCCAGGTTGGCGCCGGGTTCGTCAAGGAAAAGGATGGGCGGGTCGTGTATTTGTGCGGCGGCCAGCTTGAGTCGCTGCTGTTGGCCGGTGGAGAGTGAACCGAAGGGCTGGCGCTTGTGTTGTGCTAATCCAACCTGCTTCAGAAGCTCAGTCGGGCGTTCGGAGTCCGTGGTGTGTGCCCGCAGGTCTGCTATGAATCGCAGATTTTCCAGGCAGGTTAATTCCTCGTACAAGTTGATGTGGGGAGCAAGAAATCCGAGGTGTTGTTTTATTTCGTTCGCCGAAAGCTTCTGCTGGTAGACGTGCCATTCGATCTGACCCGACGTGGGACGTGCGAGTCCGCTGAGGCATTTAAGCAAGGTGGACTTGCCCGATCCATTCCGCCCGCCGATGCCCAGTACTCCCGACGGCTGATCGATAGTGACATTTTTCAAAACAGATCGCAGACCGTATCGTTTGTATAAGTTGTGAACCTTGAGGTGAATCATATATAATGACCGGCAAGACCGAGCGTTTAATTATCGTTGTATAGTCTAACGTGATCTTCTATATTTATCAAAAACAACCATTATGAACAAATTTATAAACCAGGTTTCCCAACGCGTCGGAGAGAGACTTCCCCGAAAAAGATCATTTTATACGATAGATGATTTAAAAGAGGCCGGGTTGCCCGGCCGGGTCGTGGATCTTATTGAGTTCCAGTTGATTCGATTGGCTCGCCGCGATTTGGAGCTGCCATTGACGGAATGGGCCGACTTGAAGTCGGATTCGGTGAATGAAGCGTGGGAAAATTTTCTTGATACCGTCGAGGATCATGTTCGCTTGCCTGCTTATAAACTGGTTGAACTGATACAAAAAATAGTGAATCGAACGTATCCGCTTCTCGTATGGCCGCGTACCCGAATTGTTAAGTACCTGTTTGGGAAAAAAGAAGTGCGGGATTATGAAACGCTGCGGGATAAAGTTGGACACATGCCGTTCAATCAGCAGTTGGGCCGGGCGGTGACGCGTTATATGGAGAAGAAAGGATTTGAGGAGTTATCCCGTGAAAAGGGCAGGGAAGTTATAGAGAAAGTGGATGAAAAAATGACCCGGCGATATAGTCGGGAGCAGTGGTATGAATCTATTCGTCCCCTCTTTGAGCTGGCGTGTGGGCCGGTCCCCCGGGAATTACTGGCTTCCTACTTTCATCACCGCGGACAGGCTCACTGGTCGAATTTAATGGCGGAAGAAAAAGGTATGATGAGCAAGGAAGATTTCAGGGCATGGCTGGAACAGGAAAGCAGTCCGTCGCCTCACGAATCAACCGCTGACGCCGAACCGGCGGCCTCTCATTCAAGGGACGAATCGGGGAGCGATTTGAATACCTCCTTCAATGCGGATAAGGAGTCGAAGCAAAATACTGCCGGGGAAGAACCCGTAACCGTCCCGATTGAAAGAGAACAAGAAGAGTCGGGGTCGCATGAGCAGCAGCCGGATGTCGCCCGGGATCATTCCGGGGAGCAAAGGGCAGAGGAGGAAGAGCCAATCTGGCGCCGGTTTTTGAGTCGAGAGGATACGGCCTCCGTCGCCGATGAAAGCCTGGAGATGGATTCCGCTGAAGAGGTGGAAGATACAGCGGAAATCTTTGGTCACCAGCTTAATGAAGTGTTCAAACCGGAAGATGAGGAGGAAGAGAGAGATTCCCGCTTCCAGCAATTGCAGTCGTATTTGAAGCGCTACGAAGAATATTACATACGGGAGATTTTCCGGGGCTCGGCTTCCGATTACAAGAAGGCCCTTCGCCAATTGACGGAGTGTGAGGATTGGAGGGAAGCCTATCCGTTTATTGACCGGGAAATTTTTGAGCGAAACGACGTCGACTTGTATTCGGACGTAGCCGTACACTTTACCGATATGATGCAGACCTATTTTTCCGACACTTAGCAGGCGGACTTAAAAAAATACAGACTTATATGGCACAGCAAGAGTCGAGCGACAATGAAAAAGAATCGTATCTGAAGAAGAAACGCGAAGAGGCCAAGAAAGGGGGCGGAGAGAAGCGCATTCAAAAGCAGCACGACAAAGGAAAGCTAACGGCGCGTGAGCGACTGAATCTGCTGCTCGATGAGGGTACGTTTGAGGAGCTCGATCCTTTTGTCACTCATCGATGTACTTCATTCGGGATGGAGGAGAAACAGGTCCCGGGTGACGGTGTGGTGACCGGCTTCGGTAATATTCACGGACGTCCCGTATACGTGTTCAGCCAGGACTTTACCGTTTTCGGCGGTTCCCTCTCGGAAACGCATGCCGAAAAAATTTGCAAGATTATGGACCTGGCCATGAAAAACGGGGTCCCGATCATCGGCTTGAATGATTCGGGGGGAGCCCGTATCCAGGAGGGCGTATCCTCGCTGGGGGGCTACGCCGAGGTCTTCTGGCGGAACAGTATGGCCTCGGGAGTGGTCCCGCAGCTATCGGCGGTCATGGGACCCTGTGCGGGCGGAGCGGTGTATAGTCCCGCTCTCACCGATTTTGTATTTATGGTCGAGGGAACCAGCTACATGTTCGTGACGGGTCCGAACGTGGTAAAAACGGTGACCCAGGAAGATGTGACGGCGGAGGAGCTGGGCGGAGCCCAGGCTCATAATACCAAGTCGGGCGTGGCCCACTTTATGGCCCGGAATGACGCCGTTTGCCTCGAGCAAATGCGGGACGTCCTGCAGTATATGCCGCAAAATTGCGAGGAGAAAACGCCCCGGCAGCCGGGCAAAGAACCGGATCCCGAAAAAGAAAAACAACTCGACGACCTGGTTCCCCACAATCCGAACAAGCCCTATGATATGAAAGACGCGATCCGGGGTATCGTGGATCGGGATTCCTTTATGGAGGTGCATCCCCACTATGCAGATAACCTGGTGGTCGGTTTTGCACGACTTGACGGCCGAAGCATCGGAATCGTGGCCAATCAGCCGCTGTCGCTGGCCGGGACCCTGGATATCGACGCCTCGCTCAAGGGCGCCCGCTTCGTGCGCTTTTGCGATGCCTTTAATATTCCGCTGCTGGTATTTGAAGACGTCCCGGGCTTTTTACCGGGTACCGACCAGGAATGGAACGGGATCATCAAGCACGGAGCTAAATTGCTGTACTCATTTTGTGAAGCTACCGTACCCAAAATGACGGTGATCACCCGTAAAGCCTACGGCGGGGCGTACGACGTGATGAACTCCAAGCATATTCGAGCCGACTACAACGTCGCCTGGCCGACGGCGGAAATCGCAGTGATGGGTCCCAAGGGCGCAGTTGAAATTATATTCCGGAAAGAAATCGCGGAAGCTGACGATCCCGAGGCGAAAGAACAAGAGCTGATTGAACAATACAAAGAGGAATTCGCACATCCATACCGGGCCGCTTCCCGCGGTTTTATCGACAATGTGATTTATCCCCGCGAAACCCGTGAAAAGCTGATCAAGAATATGAAGTTGTGCGAAAACAAGGTCGATAACACCCCCAAGAAAAAGCATGACAACTTGCCGATCTGATCTTTAAAAAAGCGGGTGGAGGGCCGTTCCGGAGAACTAAAAATTTTTCGAACGAAACAGGTTTA
>CAYQXO010000113.1:0-8507 GCA_964421495.1 uncultured Balneolaceae bacterium
AACGTATCATTCCGATTTTGAGAGGTTATGCTTATAGCAATTTTTTGCATTCTTTCTCCAAAATGCCGGAGACGAGCTCGGGGGTGTTTTCTTTGTTGAAAAAGGGTTCTATATCGATGGGAGTGGGATAAGGAGGGTACGGTAGTTCTGTAAAGGGGATTCCGTAGTAAATGGCTTCAAGCTGGGTGAGTATGCATGCGGTGGCGCACATGGGACAGGGTTCGGTGGTCGTGTAGAGGCAGTATCCCTCGAAGGTTTTTTCGTGGGTTATCTTACCGAGTTCACGCAGGGCCTGCATGATGGCGTGGCCGGTCGGGTCGTAGTGGCCGGGCGAGGCATCGGAGGTTGCAACGGCTACCTGGTCGCCCATGGCAAGCACGGCACCATAGAGGGAATGGTGTTTTTTGGCCTCTTCGATGGCCAGTTTCATGTGATTTTCAAACATTGGTCTTTTTTGTCCGTCAGTTTATGCCCAGATTCAAGCCGAGGTAGCGGTTTAAATGTTTGGTATATGTTTCGTACAGCAAGTAGTAACTGGTGCGGTTGTAGGATACGCCGTGGGCGCCGGGTGGATAAATGCGCAGATCGGCGTCGATGCCGGCGTCGGTCAGTGCCTTGACGAATTGGAAGGTGTTGCGAACATGAACGTTTTCGTCTTTGGCGGAGTGTGCCAGGAATATCTGACCTTTTAGACTGTCGGCATGGGTCGTGGATGCACTCTGGAGATATCCTTCCTTGTTATTGGATAGCAGTCCCATATAGCGTTCGGTGTAAATCGAATCATAGAGCCGCCAGTCGGTGACGGGGGCGCCCACCAATCCGGCTTCAAATACGTCGGGGTGGGTGGACATGGCGTAGGTGACCATATAGCCGCCGTAGCTGTGGCCCCGGATTACCGTTTTGTCGGCGTCGATCCACGATTTTTCGCTTAAGTGCTCGGCGAGGGCTACAAAATCGTGGGCCTCCCATTTTCCGAGCTGCTTGTACACAATCTTTTCAAAATCGCGTCCGTATCCTCCGCTGCCCCGGTTATTGATGCCGGCAACTACGAAGCCTTCCTGCACCAGGGAGTGGATCCAGGGAGAGGTATGGAAACTATTCTCCACCTTCTGGTGACCCGGTCCGCCGTAAACGTTCAGAAAGAGCGGATGTTTTTTGGTTGAGTCGAAATTGGGCGGCTTGATGATTTGCGCGTCTAATTGCTGTCCGTCGTCCGTTTCGAAACTGAATAGTTCTTTGTGAGCATAGAAGTGCTCGTCGATGAATTCGGATACCTGTTGGTTGTTTACGAGTTTTTTCAGCATTTCGCCGTCCGAATTCCAAAGTTCGACCTGTCGTGGAGTCGTGGTGTTGGAGTAGCGGTCAATATAGTATTGGGTGTTGGGTGACAAGTCGATGCTGTGACTTCCCGCTTTCCGGGTGTGTTGTTGCAGGCCGCTGCCGTCAAAGTTGATGGAATAGAGGTGCCGCTCCAGCGGAGATTTCCGGGTCGAATTGAAAAAGATGGTGTTGGTGGAGGGATCCACTTCGTGGACTTTGGTCACCTCCCACTTGCCGTCGGTTACTTTGTTGATCAGATCGCCGTTGTAGTCATATCGATAGAGGTGGGTCCATCCGTTGCGGTCGGACATCCAGAAGAACTGTTCCTTGTCTTTGGGGAATATGAATAAGTGGTCGATGTTATTGAAAAACGCGTATATATCGACCCATCCGTCCGTACGCTTTTCTTCCATGACCAGCCGGCTGTCGCCCGAGTTGATATCGGAGAAAAACAGTCTCATGTGTCGCTGCGCCCGGTTCAAATGCACAACACCCAGTTTTTCGGGGTTACTGGTCCAGTAAATACGGGGGATGTACCCTTTGGTCCCATCCACGTCCATCCATTCGAGATCACCGTTGTTGACGTTAATCACCCCGATACGAACATCCGGGTTTGTATCACCTACTTGCGGATAGGGGATTTTTTCGTATTTGATATGGGTTCCCTGGTAGTCCGTCATTTTAAATATGGGCACTTCGCTCTCGTCGGTCCGCCAGAAGGCGATGTGCTTGCTGTCGGGTGACCATTGCCAGGCCTGGGCCAGGCCGAATTCTTCTTCATACACCCAGCCGAACCGGCCGTTATAGATATTTTCGCCGGAGCTGTTGGTCAGCTGAGTCTCCTCCCCGTCACCCAGGTTATAGACGAACATCTCGGCATCGCGTTCATAAGCCACTTTGCTGCCGTCGGGGGCGAGCTCTGCCGTGCGGGCATCTTCCACGACGAGACGCAGGGACTCGTCGTCAAGCGAATACAGGTAGTAATCGGAGATTCCGGATCTGCGATACACGGGGCGAAAATTGGATCGAAAAAGGATGTGCTCGGAATCCTTCGACCACTGGAAGGACCGATAGGTAAAGGCGCTGTCAGAGTCGGGAAACGTGACATCATGGGTGGTAAATATGCGCTCTTTTTCGTCGGTCGAGGGATCGTACGCCCAGATTTCCTTGCTGTCGTTATCGCTGTTCCGGTCGGTATAGGAATAGCGATCGCCTCCCTCAATCCAGTTGACATTGCTGGGACCGCCGTCGCCGTTCAGCTTGCCGCGTGACTGCAGGGCATCCTTCACGTTTTTATATTGTTCTTTTTGCGAGTCCGAATCCTGGGCCCGGAGATGTTGTCCAGACCAGGCGGTGGCTGTGATTAGAAGACTAAGTGACAAAAAGGTGATGCGATATAGACCGGAGGCAGCTAATTGTTTCATCTTTACGTTACTGGTTTTAAGAGAGTATAAATTAAAAAGATGCTGAAAATAGTGATACTGTTTCTTATGGATAATAAAAGATATCCGTCTATTTCGCTAACCGGGTTATGCCTGAGGATGTCCAGAGTCATTCTGTTTTGGAAAATGAAGTGTAAATTGCCTTCAAAAAATAGGCAAAGAACAAAAGCTGTATAGTTAGCTGAATATAGCTTGCCGTCTGCTCTTCGTGTTAACCGGTTAACCGCATCTGAATGCGTTAAATTTGAATAACAGGCTACGTAATATTATTCGTTCAAATCTTTCCCGCCCCCTCTTGAATTGGGTTATCTCATAAGGCTGCGGTTCTATAGTAATCGGTTGTTATCTCCTAACCTGCATTTTCCGAACACCGGAAGTGCACCGAACGGAGCGATTCTCACGTAATGCTACGAGTGCCGCGATTCCCGCGTAAGCGAAATCCGGGCTAGGAGACTGTCGGACTTTCGCGAATCTACTGCAAAAAAGCCGGATTTGGGTATCTTTTGGCCGATTTTTCGTTAAATAGATCCACTATTTTACCTCAAAATCGGCCAAAACCTACCTCAAACCGGACTTTCTTTCGTTACGATCCGGAAAGTCCGACAGTCTCCTAGGAAGTCGCTTTAAGTATCTCCGGATCGTCCACTTTTTCCGAGGCGCTCTCCACCAGGTCCACCGCTTGCTGCTGGGTGCCGGCTTCCGAGTAGATGCGGAGGACCGGTTCGGTTCCCGAGGGACGCACCAGCAGCCATGAGCCGTCTTCCAGGTGATGTTTGGTGCCGTCGATGAATTCCCGGTCGACCACCTTTTGACCGGCAATTTCGGTCAGCTTTCCGTTTTCGCAATAGCGGACCATAGCCGATTTTTTCTCGTCGGACGTATGCAAATCATTGCGATAGAAGTAGTGTTCGCCGAACTCCCGGTTGAGCTCCTGAACCAGGTTGGAAAGCGGCTTGTCGGTTTTTACGATCATCTCCATGATCAGCAGCCCGATAAAAATACCGTCCCGCTCCGGAATATGTCCCTTGACCGCAAGTCCGCCGGACTCCTCGCCGCCCACCAGCACATCCTGGTCGATCATTTTTTCGGCAATATATTTGAAGCCGATCGGGGTGGTTTCGATAGGCAGCTCATATTTTTTAGCCTGTTTGTCAAGCATCGTCGTAGTGGAAAAGGTTTTGATGATCGACCCTTTCATGCCCTTGTTCTGACTCAGGTACTTGGTCAGCAGGGAAAGCAGTTGATGGGAATTTACGAACTGCCCCCGTTCGTCGAACATTCCGATACGGTCCGCATCGCCGTCGTTGGCGATTCCGACGTCGCAATTTTCGTCAAGAATAATATCAGAAAGCCCCCCCAGGTTTTTTTCGATCGGTTCGGGTGCCTGGCCGTGAAATCCGGGGTTGAATTCGGAGTGAAGCTCCACGACCTGGTGATCCCCCAGTAATTTTTTGATCAGTCCCTGTCCGGCCCCGTACATCGGATCATGGGCGACCTTCAAGTTGCTTTCCCGGATGGAGACCAGGTCGATATGAGATTTTACGATTTGCAGGTAGCGGTCATTCAATGCAAGATCCTCGATCAGACCCTCTGATTGATAATCTTCGTAGGGTCGCAGGTCCAGCTGTCCCTCCACCAGATCGAGTTGCTTTTCCACCTCGTCAATTTGGGCCGGAGTAGCCGGTCCGCCAAAAGGCGCCTTGATTTTAAATCCGTTGTACTCGGGCGGATTATGGCTCGCCGTGATGACAATGCCAATAGCGTCAAAGTGCTTGGAAGCCCAGCTTACGGCCGGGGTGGGAGAAATGCTGTCGGCGAGGCGAACTTTTAATCCCATTTCCGCAAATATGCGGGCAGCATGCTTTGCGAACGCCCGTCCCTGGAACCGGCCGTCGTAGCCTATGACGATGCCCTGGTCGGTAATACCGCTTTCGCGGATCCAACGTCCCGTAGCCTCCGCTACGCGGGCGAGGTTGTCAAATGTGTAATCGTTGGCGATAATCGCACGCCATCCATCCGTGCCGAACTTGATGCTCATGTGAAGTAGATTTTATCAGTGATATTAACGGACCTTTCAAATTATACACCGAAAGGTAAGGTTCTGATCTTAATCAAAAAAGAAGCCTTTTTCGATTTGTACTAAAGAGCTTCATGATTTTAAAAATGTACGATGGACTTCTACCCCTCGTACACCCATAGATTACAGAATACAAATGTAAAAATAAATGGTAGACTGCGATCCGTTTGCTTCCTATTGTTTTTTTGCACATAATTTAGACAAGGCTAAATTATAAATTATTCAAGTAAAATATGTTTACGCTTAGCCGGCATATCGTGGGTTCAGGACAATTATTGATCGTTGGAGTGATAGTATTATTCCACCTGAATGTTCGTGGTCAGGACTCGCATGCGTGGTATAATCAGGTTTTTGCGGAGGTTGTGGAGGATACTCTGTCTCAGAAGGTGCCAGCGAATGACGGGGTCGGTGCCGTCCTGGATGCCGAAATTACGTACAAGGGCGAGCTGTGGAGTAATGCGGTCGGGGGACGCCAAACGGGGTGGGCCTACATGGATAATTTCGATCTGGTAGTGAATTACAGCCCGCATTTTCTGCCCTGGCAGGGAGCCCGGTTCACCGCCTATATGGTGGGAAACCAAGGGACGAGCATATCTGCATTGGCGGGGGATGCCCAGGGTATTAGCAATATCGAGGCCGTGAATTCATGGCGACTGTTCGAGGGATTGTATTTTCAGCGGCTGGCGGCGCTGAATACCTCGCTCGCGGTGGGTGTCTATGATGTGAACGCCGAATTCGATCTGATTCCGGCCGGGGATTTCTTCATTAACAGTTCGCACGGAATCGGGGCGGGTTTTGGAATGAGTGGGATCGCGGGACCCTCCACGTTTCCTGTCACCAGCCTGGCGTTCAGGACGCGAACCAAACTATTCCCCGGCACGGTTTTGAAAGCGGCCGTAGTGGATGGCGTCCCCTCACATCCCGACAGCCCGAGAGGCACGCGCGTTCGACTGGACAGAGAAGAGGGCGCCCTGGCGACGGCCGAATTCTCAATCTATGGAGCCCAGGCTTCCCGTGGCACGTCCGACGGAGACTTTTTGTTGTCGAGGGCCATCGAAACAGAGCCCGGTTTTAAAGTTGCCCTGGGCGGATGGCTGTATACTGAAAAGAGGACAGGTTTCCGGCAGCACCCGAAGGTCGCGCCGGCTAAGTACAGGGAACGAGGCATTTATGCACTGGCCAATCTCCCCTTGCACGAGACGAAGTCCGGCGAACCCCGCATTTCGGCCTTTGTACGAGTAGGAATCAACCAGGGAAACGTCAACCGTTTTTCCCGTTATTACGGGTCGGGATTGCTGTTCCGGGGACTCATTCCGGGTCGCCAGCAGGATAAAACGGGCATTGCCGTCGCCACGGCTGTAAACAGCATCCAGTATCGAAAACAGCAGCAACGGGCCGGCATCTCAACGGCCCCGGCGGAGATAAATGTCGAACTTTCCCATCAATTCGAGGTATATGAGTGGCTTCAACTCCAGCTGGATGCCCAGTATATCCGCCATCCAAATGCGTTGAGAGACCGGGACGACGCCCTCGTTGTCGGAAGCCGGATAACCCTTAACTTGAGGACACCGTAAAAATCGGGGCGGGGGCCGTTCCGGAGAACTAAAAATTTTTCGAACGGATCCTGGTAAACGTTGCAATGTATGAATTTACTAGTGACTAAGGCGGAATAAGCAATCCCGCAAGTAAAAATTTTCAATCGAAGGAACTGCCCCCGCCCCGATTTTTACATTTTCCCGCCAGCTATGTCCTATCTTCCCGCTCCCACGACACCTTCTTCCACAGCAGCCAGATGCCGGCGAGTACCAGCGGGAGGCTGAGCCACTGTCCCATGCTGAAGGCCCAGCCTTCCGCAAAATGGGCCTGGGTGACTTTCGTGTATTCAAGCAGGATACGTCCCGTGAACAAGGTGATGAGGAAGGTGCCGAAAATGGAGCCTTCCGGGGGACGTCCCTCGTATCGCTTGTACATAACCCAGAGCAGTATAAACACTCCGACGCTTAACAGGGCTTCATAGAGCATGGTCGGGTGACGAGGCAGCATGTCCATCTGCTCGAAAACCACGGCCCACGGCAGTTCGGTGGGCTTGCCTACAATTTCCGAGTTGAAAAAATTGCCGGTACGCACAAAGGCGCCGCCGATGGCAACCGGGATAACCACCCGGTCGGCCAGCCAGAGATAGCTCATGGCCTTTTTCTTGCGGACGTACAGGTACATGGCGATGAGGATACCGATGGCCGCGCCGTGGCTGGCGAGTCCCCCGTGCCAGATAGCGATGATTTCAGAGGGGAAGCGAAGGTAGTACACGGGATCGTAAAACAGGATGTGTCCGAGGCGCGCCCCGATGATCGTTCCCAGCAGCACATAGGTTAAAAGCTGCTCCAGCTCCATGATTTTTCGCCCGGCATCCAGGAAAATGCGTTTTTCGATAAAATAGCCGGTCACAAACGCTCCCAGGAACATCAGGCCGTACCAGCGAATGGTAATGGGACCAATTTGCCGGATCGTGGGGGAGGGCAGTACGGCAAAGAGGAGCTGTCCCAAAATCAAAGCGCCGACCGCAAGCCCGAGCACTTTGATGCCTTCGATGCCGCCGGTGTTTTCGCCTTTTGCTTTTCGTCCTTTTTTAGATCCCCCGGGAGGAGCCATTTTGTTGATCCCGTAGAAGAAGAGGATAAGGGCCACGATGATGCCGTAAATGGAAACCGAGAATGGCAGGGGGATGGAACCGAAGTTGACCAGTATCGGGTCGCCACTCCAGTGAAAATATTCGCTGTTCAAAGGGGGAGGTTTTTAATTAGAGATTGTTGAATGCTCGTATTTACTCGATCCGGTATTCCGTGCCGCCGGATTTATCCATGACCGTGACGCCGTGGTCTTCCAGCTCGTCGCGGATATGATCGGCCAGCTCAAAATTTTTGTTTTCGCGGGCCTGTTTGCGGATGTCCAGCAGCATTTCTATTAAATGATGGGTCAGCTCGCCGTCGCCTTGCTCGTCGGTCGGCCAGAGGCCGAGTACGTCGCCGACCATTTTTCGGACGAACGTCTGTACTTCGTCGAGGTTTGAGGGAATTTCGCCTTTTTCGATCTGTGCGCGCAGGGGACGCAGATGCTCAAAGATCTGCGCGATGGCCCGGGCGGTGTTGAAATCGTCGTTGAGCTGGTTTTCGATATCCGTCCGGCAGCCTTCCAGGTCGAACGGATCGGCATCCCCGGGTTCCGCTTGATCGATGGTTCGTACGATCTGGTGGAGGTTTTTGAGTCCGCTGCGGGCGCCGGAGAGCGCTTCCTCGGAGAAGTCGGTGGGACTGCGATAATGACTTTGCAGAAGGAAAAAACGAATGACTTCCGGTTTCCAGCTCTCTTCCAGCAGATCGTGATCGCCGCTGAAGAATTGGTGCAGCGAAATGGCGTTGCCCAGCGACTTGCCCATTTTTTGACCGTTGAGGGTCACCATGTTGTTGTGCATCCAGTAGTTGGCAAAGGGCTGATCGTGGGCGCACTCGCTCTGAGCGATTTCGCACTCGTGGTGGGGAAACTGGTTGTCGATGCCGCCCCCGTGTATATCAAAATTCTCGCCGAGGTATTTGGTTGACATGACGGAACACTCGATATGCCATCCCGGATACCCCAGGCTCCAGGGGGAGGGCCACTTCATGATATGTCCC
>CAYQXO010000114.1:0-8384 GCA_964421495.1 uncultured Balneolaceae bacterium
GGTCGGAATAGCCTTCCGGCCTCCGGCTTCCGACTTCCGACGGGCGAACGTAGTGAGCCCTTTACTTTAACGTCAACTGCTCCAATCGTTTCCGGATCTCTCGAATGCCCGGATTTCCCGGAGCTCCCAGGTGCGTCTTGGATTGCAGATTCTCATCCGGATCCACCTCCTGCAGCCGGTCCAGTTGATCCGCAACATTACGGTAGGCATCGCGGAACGTGGCTCCCTCCTTTACCTGATCGTTGGCCCGATCGACGGCAAATATTTCGGGCGTACAGGCACTTCGCAATTGATCCGGTTTCGGGACTATGTGGCGGATTAAGAGGGTAGCCATCTCGAGCGTCTCTTCGAGGGAGGTGAGTCCCTTGAGGATCGGCTCCTTTGTCAACTGCAAATCGCGATGATACCCCGACGTCAGGTTACGGGTGATGTGTTTCAATTGAGTGAGCTGTCCCTCCAGCTCGGCATGCCTGCCGCGCATTATTTCGGCCGTATCCAGATTCTTTTTCTGGGGCATGATGGACGAACCGGTACACAGCTCGTCAGCCACCTCAAAAAAGTCAAATTCCTTCGTTGTATACCATACCAGGTCATTCGCAAACTGGGCCGTCGTTTCCGACAAGGGCATGAGTCCCGACAACAGCTCCGCCTCCAGTCGTCCCCGGGTCTGCTGGGCGGTCATCGATCCGATAACGGGTCCGTCAAAACCCAGTTCATCGGCGACAAACGCGCGCGGCAAATCCAGGTTTACGCCGAATCCCGCCGCCGTGCCCAGCGGACATCGATTGACGTTCCGGTACAATCCGGGCAGGTACTCGAGTGACATGATTATTTTTTCTGCATAGGAGCCGGCCCACAGGCCTACCGACGACAACATCGCACGCTGCGTATGGGTATACCCCGGCATGGGAAGATTTCGATGGACCTCGGCAAACTCCAGAAAAGCTCCGGCCAATTCCCGGGCCTGTTCCCAGATCCGCTCCAGCCGATCGCGTTCAAACAATCGTAGCGCCGTCACGACCTGGTCGTTTCGCGATCGCCCAGCATGTATTTTTTTTCCCACGCTCCCCAACTTACGAGTCAGAAAATTTTCGATAGCGGTATGTCCGTCTTCATCCTCCCGTTTTATGGTAAACGAGTCCCGCTCCCACTGCTCATAAATCTCATCCAGGGCATCCTGCAATTGCCCGGACTCCTCTTCCGTCAATATACCGATCCGTTCCAATCCCCGGGCGTGAACTTTTGAGGCTTTTACATCATAGGGGATGATCTGTTGATCCAGCAGGTAGTCGTTGCCAACCGTAAACGCCTCTACCTTGCGGACCAGTTCTTCATTGCGCCCGGAGTCATTTTTATCCCAGAGTTTAGCCATGATCGCCCGAATGCGTTTTTTCAGTTAGCTGATACGATGTTTTTTGAGCCAGATTATAGAGCTCAATGAATCCGGCCGAGGCATTCTGATTGAAGTCGGCGGATTTATTAAAGGTGGCCAGATTTTCATCGAAAAGCGAATAATCGGACTGCAGGGCTATAACCTCGCAGTTTCCTTTATACAGGCGCACCTTCACTTCACCGGTCACCTTTTCATTCTGATCGTCTATATAAGCCCGGATATGATCCATGACCGGCTCGAAATACTTGGCCCCGTAACACAGATAGGACCATTTCTGATCCATCTGGTTCTTCAACTCATTTTCCTCGCGGGTTGACACCAGTTGTTCCAGGTTTTTATGAGCCTGAATCAGGATATGTGCCGCCGGATTTTCATAAATACCGCGCACCTTCAATCCCACAATCCGGTCTTCAATCAGGTGAAAATATCCGACACCGTGGGTACCGCCTACTTCATTCAGGGACTGGATAATCTCAACCAGCGACTGCTGCTCTCCATTCAGCGTCACCGGCACTCCCTTCTTAAAACCTATCCGTACCACCTCTTCCGAATTCGGAGCTTTCTGAGGGGTGTTGCACCATTTGAGAATTTTCTCCAGCGGCGGGACTTCTTCCGGATTTTCGATTTCGCCTCCTTCCCCGGTATTCGCCCACATATTTTCGTCGTACGAGTAGGGAGACTCTTTGGTCTGGTCGACCGGAATATCATGTTTTCGCGCATAGTCCAATTCCTCATCCCGACCCATGCCCCACTCCCGAACCGGGGCAATAATTTTAATGGCGGGATTCAACGTAGTCATGTAGCTTTCAAAACGGACCTGGTCGTTGCCTTTGCCCGTACATCCGTGGGCGATGACCTCGCAATCGTATTTCTCGGCCATTTTGACGGCCGCCCGCGATATCATAACGCGTCCCAGCGGACACCCGAGGGCATATCCCCCTTGGTAATCGGCATTCGCCTTCACACTTTCGGCGCAGAGTTCGGCGAATTCATCTCGTGCGTCGTATACCACCGACTCCTCCGCTCCAAGGCGCAGCGCTTTCTGGCTGATCTCCTCCAAATTGTCGGCGCGCTGCCCCAGATTAATGGCCAGGGCGATCACATCACAGTCATACTCTTCCTGAATCCACTTCAACATGATGCTGGTATCGAGCCCGCCCGAGTAAAGCAGTAAACACTTATCGAACTCGCCCTTATGCGCTTCATGCGATGCTACCTTGTGATACGTCTTATCTGAATGTTCCATGTTCGTTCAATCGTTTTTAATCAATTGAGATTTAATATTTAAAATGTTTTTCGTTTTCAAACAAGCCTCCCGGAAAACCTTTACAAGCATTTATCAGAGCCCGTTGAGGTACTCCGCCTCTAGTCGATCAGATGCGCAAATACGCCTTTGGAGACCACCATCCTGTTTTTTGCTTGTTCCAGCACCCATGAATTGGGATGGTCCATCACCTCATCCGTCACTTCAATACCGCGGTGTGCCGGCAGGCAATGCATGAATCCCGCACCCTCACGGGCGTACTCGAATGCTTCCGTGGTTAGCTGGTATCCTTTAAAATGGGACATCTTCGTTTCATATTCGGTTTCCTCTCCCATCGAGACAAAACTGTCGGTATAAAACACATCGGTATCCCGCAATGCTTGCTCCGGGTCGGTCGAATGCGTAAAGGAGGCGCCGTATTCAAGAGCGAGGTCTGCAAAATAATCGAGTTGTTCCTGTCTCCAGTAATACTTTTTGGGTCCGGCGAAACGAACGTCGTGGCCAAACAACAGGCAGATTTCGATCAGGGAAAAGGCCACATTGTTGGCATCTCCGACAAAGGTCACGCTGACTTTGCTGTCCCGTCCATATTTTTGCTGAATCGTGTGGAGGTCCGCCATGGCCTGCATGGGATGATGCTGATCACAGAGGGCGTTAACCAGGGGAATTTCGGAATGCCGAGCCAGAACATCCAGCGTTTTGTGTTTAAATACCCGGGCGAATATCGCATCACACCACTGGGAAACGTTTTTTACCGTGTCATGCAATGATTCCCGGGCATCTTCTCCGCTGACCGGCTGGGTATATACGATCTTACCGCTCAAAAAGGATTCCGGTTCTATATGGATAACGTCTCCACCGAGGTGGTTAATCGCCACTTCCGTCCCCACTTTTGTCCGCAACGAGGGCTTCTCAAAAGTGAACAGAACATTTTTATGGAGTAAATCCTCGCGTTGACCACCGTGGAGTTCGGTACTCAGATCCAGCATCTGCTGTAATTCGTCGGGTTCATAATCGCCAATTGTAAGAAAATGCTTCATGGGTAGATATTGCTTGCTTTAAGGGATACGAGTTTCGGTGAGTGACATAAAAAAGCCCGCTGACTGCTTTCCAGTCGAGCGGGCAATGAATTGTAAATGAGGTACTACAATGACATTGCCCGTATTAGCACGGGCGGCGGCGATTTCGTAGAGAGGAACGTATGTACATATCTTCCGTCATCGTAGCAATAAAATGGTAAGTTTTTCTTCCCGATTGTATACCAGAAATCCAGGAGGCTGTCGGGCTTTTACAAATCTACTGCAATAAAGCCGGATTTGGGTACGATCCGAAAAGTCCGGCAGACTCCTAGCGGGCTTTTATAAATCCAACAGAACCCTAGGATACAAAGAGCGTATCTAAAATGCAATATGGAAATCAACTGTATTCATACAGGTCCGAGTGTCCGAACACGCTATACTTTTATCAATTGTTCTCCCGCCTTTTCCAGGGTCTCCCGGGTTTTTGCGAAACAGAACCGAATCACCTGTTGGTCGTGCCGATCGTGATAGAATGCCGAGACCGGTATGGCCGCTACCTTATAGTCTTCGATCAAACGTTGAATAAAAGCTATATCCGATTCATCGCTGATCTTCTCGAATGATGCACACTGAAAGTAGGTTCCTTCACACGGCAGCAGTTCCAGGCGAGAGGCTTCCAGTATCTCTCTAAACAGGTCGCGCTTCTGTTGATAAAAATTGGGTAATTCCAGATAATGCTGCGAATGATCCAGGTAATCTGAAAATGCGTATTGCATGGGACTTGAAACCGCAAACATGCCGTATTGAAACACTTTGCGGAATTCTTTCGTCAATTCAGCGGGAGCCGCAAGGTAGCCCACTTTCCAACCGGTCGCATGATAGGTTTTACCGAACGAATAAGCCGCCAGTCCCCGTTTTCGGATCTCCGGGAAACGGGCAATACTTTGATGTTTTTCTCCCTCGTACACCATATGCTGATAAACCTCATCGCTTAATACGAACAGCTCATGCTGCGTTACAAGCTCTGACAGACGCCTCATATCTTCCTCCTTTACAACCGTACCCGACGGATTGTGCGGCGTATTCAAAATTATCAGGCGGGTTTTTGGGGAAACCATCTCCTCCACCCGGTTCCAATCTATTTGATAGGCGGGGGGTACCAGTCTCTGAAACCGGGGTTTTCCGCCATTCAAGCGTACGCAGGGAGCGTAAACATCATAAGCGGGTTCAAACATAATAACTTCATCATCCTTACGGACTAAAGCCGTAATGGCCATTTGTATGGCTTGCGTTGCCCCGGCGGTAATCGTTAACTCGGTCTGCGGATCGTACCGCCCCCCGTACAATCCCTCTATTTTCTCGGATAATTTTTCTTTGAGTTCGGGTAATCCCGGCATGGGCGGATACTGATTATGACCTGCCTCCATATGATAATTAACCCTCTCAATAAGAGCATTTGGCGTTCCAAAATTGGGAAAACCCTGGGAAAGATTGATAGCATCATGTTTATTGGTCTTTGCCGACATTTCGGCAAATATCGTGTCTCCCACTCCGGGCAATTTGCTTTTAACCTTGTTTGTTTGATCGGACATTAGTAATAGTGACTGGTTTTTATTAAATAGCAGACAACTGCTATGCGTCGGGAAATGTGAATGTTATACGCATAGTATGAAAACATATAAACCTACAAAAACAGGAAAAGTCGGGCTACCCTCAAATAATTTGTGTTCCGGGGTTGATACTTTGTACCAATTTTATAGATTAAAGCGCTTGCATGTAAAAAAATTGTCGGATGTTTACTCCGACGGAATTCCATAGAATTACAACATCTGAACAGCCGGTTACCATTGAAAGTTATCTGAGCAATTTTTCATCGACAAACGCTGCATGTCTACTGACTCAACTGACGAATTAAAGCAAAAAATAGCGTCTCAGTTCGACCGAGAAGCGCTTGAGCGTAATAACGCGAAGTGGCTGGAAGAAGGAAAGACGGCACGGATACCGGAGTCCCCGTCAGCCCATTACTATATTGAGCGTAAAATCAACCAGGCGATGGCTATGTATGGAGACGACTACCGGCGGTCCAACAATGCGCTCGAGATCGGTTGCAGTTTTGGACATATGACTTCCCTGCTGGCCTGCAAATTTGACCGTTTGTCGGCGGTCGACATTTCGAAAGAAAGTATCAATATAGCTGAAAAACGGCTTAAGCGATATAATATCCACAACGTGGATTTTAAGGCGGATGACGCCGAAAGTCTGTCGACGCTTCCCGATAACGAGTTTGACGTGATATTCTCCTTCTCCACCCTCCGCTATTGTCCCAACCCCGACCAGGCAATGGAAGCCATATTTCGAAAGCTAAAATCCGGCGGAACCGCTATAGTGGACTTTCCGAACCGGTATTCCCTCCATACGCTGCTGACCTATCTTTTTTCAAAGCCGCAAACGGTATTCGACAAGCTATATTCAAAAAACAAGGCGACGACGCTTTTTTCCGAAGCCGGTTTCCAGGAAATTGAAGCGGAACACTTTATGTTAAGCGGAAAACAACTGCCCTCCATCTTCCTGCCGGCCTTCAAATTTGCAGACGAACTGCTCGAAATTATGCCCGCCCTGTCACGATTTCTGGGATATATCATGGTCAAGGGAGATAAACCCGAATGAGACACTGGAAAATCCGGGTGATTACCGCGGATTTGTCGCCCACACGCTGGTTTCGGTCAGAAAGCCGCGGTTTTCCATCGAAATCATGGCGACTGCCGTATCCGCTATATCCGAGGCCACCAGCTTGGTCGGATTAATATCGCCCGCTCCATCCCCATTCGAATTACCGAATTTCGTCTGTACCTCGCTCGGGTTGATCTGCATCACGCGTACGTTATGCTGGCGCAATTCTGCCCGCCAACACTCCGTCATCGCTCCCATGGCGAATTTACTGGCACAATACGCCGTTCCGCCTTCAAATCCCTTTTTTCCCGCCGTGGAAGAGATATTAATGATATTACTGCAGGATTGACGTTTAAAGTGGGGAACTGACGCCTGTGCTGCCATCATCGCTCCCACTGTGTTTATATTCAGGATTCGACGAAATTCCTCTGCATCCAGGTTTTCAAGTCGGGCGAACAGCCCCTGGCCGGCGTTGTTAATCAGGGTATTATAGCCGTCCAACGTATCCGCTGCCTGTTGAACCATATGCTCTACATCTGATTCGCGGGATACATCTGCCTGTATCGGTACCGCACCGATCTCCTCTGCGGCGCGATTCAATCTGTCTTCGTTACGCGCCGCAATCACTGCCTCGCCCCCTTCTTCAATAATTTTTCGGGCTATGGCAAACCCAATTCCAGAACTTCCACCGGTCACTAATGCACTTGTATCTGTGAGTTCCATAATCAATTATTTAACTTGTCATTAACGCAATTTTCCGCGAGATCCGTTTCGATTCTATTTTTATCACACGAAACCAAACGGCACTTATTTACACCTTTTGCATTCGTCCAACGACCTATACATCATTCATAGTGCTTTGAAAAACCGGGCATGACTCTTCAGCCAGGGAAATTCAGCCGGCCGTTGCGATGGCTGAGTATATGTTCAAAAAACTGACATGAAGGTATTAAACACTTTCGGCCGTCAGGCTGAACAACCCAAGTGCTTCAGAGCCCTGCCCGGTTTTTCAAAGAGCTCTCATATTTTCAGTCAATAACGTAACATAAAAGTATAATTCATTATGGCTTCTGTAAACTGGGGAATTCTGAGCACTGCCAAAATCGGCAGAAAAAAAGTAATCCCGGCTATGCAAAACGCTGCAAACTGCAAAGTCCAGGCTATCTCTTCCCGCAACGGCGATCGGGCAAAAGAAGTTGCCGACCAGCTTGATATCCCCGATTATTACAGCTCGTACGACGAATTGCTCGAAAAGGATCACATCGACGCCGTTTACATTCCATTACCCAATAATCTCCATGTGGAATGGTCCATTCGTGCACTGCAGGCCGGGAAACACGTCCTGTGTGAAAAACCGATTGCCATGGACTCCGGCGAAGCCGAAAATCTTCAGCGGGTTGCGAACACACATTCCCGTCTGAAGATCATGGAGGGTTTTATGTACCGCCACCACCCCCAATGGCGGCACGTCAAAAAGCTGGTGGACAATGGCACCATCGGTGCGCTGCAAACCATGCACACCATGTTTACTTACTACAAAGACGATCCGGATAATATCCGCAACAAACCGGAAACCGGGGGTGGAGGAATGATGGATATCGGTTGTTACGCCCTTTCCGTTTCGCGCTTTATCTTCGATGAGGAACCCGACAAACTGGTATCTTCCATCGAATTCGATCCAACCTTTGACATCGATCGTCTAGCCTCCGGCATTCTGGAGTTCTCACGCGGAACAGCCACGTTTACCTGCTCTACCCAGGCCTCGCACCAACAGTCAGTTGAAATTTATGGTACCGACGCTCTGCTGGAAGTCGAAATCCCCTTTAATCCCCCCCGGAACGGCTCTACGCATATTTACAAGCACACGAGTGAGGGAACGGAAACCATTAATATCGCCCCCTGTAATCAGTTCACGATACAGGCAGAACAATTCGCTCGATCCATCCTTGAGGATCTCCCCGCCCCCACTCCCCTTTCCGATGCCGTTCAAAACATGAAGGTGCTGGATGCAGTTTTTGAAAGTGCCGATAAACAACAA
>CAYQXO010000115.1:0-8269 GCA_964421495.1 uncultured Balneolaceae bacterium
GCAGGTTGGTGGCAAAAGTCTCGATGGCGTGCTCGTCGGCGCGGTCGGTCAGCCGGCTCCGCATCTCCCGCTCGAGCGACGGCAGCAGCAGGCGTTTCCAGGCGTCTTCGATGGCATCCTGCAGTTGACCGGTGAATACGCTTTGGTCGTTGCTGATCAGGATGTTATCGATATGCTCAAGCATCTGATCGTCCCATATGTCAAAATCCACAAACAGTATATTCTCGCGTTCTCCCCGGTTGATGGCCAGGATCTGGTGGGGCTTGAGATGCCGGGTTTTGTTGCGAAAATCGTAATACTGCTCGAAATTGGTTCGCTTTTCGACCGAGGGATTCTTTTCGGTTTGAATAGCCGCATGCTTTTGGAATTCGGTCCGCAGCTTTTCGCGTACGTCGGCTGACTCATTGACCCACTCGGCAACGATATCCCGGGCGCCCTGCAGTGCGTCCTCGACGGACTCCACCTCTTGTTCCTCGTCCACATAGTCGGCGGCATATTCCTCCGGTTCCCCGTCCGTCGTTTCCTGCTGCCAGATCAACTCCGCCAGCGGCTCAAGCCCCTTTTCCCTGGCTTTTGTGCCTTTCGTTTTTCGCTTGGGCTTATAGGGCAGGTACAAATCCTCAAGCTCGTTCAGATCCCGGCACTCCCGAATGTTGGCTTCAAGCTCGTCCGTCAGCTCCCCCTGCTCCCGAATCGTATCCAGGATCGTCTTCTTGCGATCCTTCAGGGACTGGTAGAAATCGAGTCGGTCGCGGACCTGCCGAATCTGTTCCTCATTAAGCCCGCCGGTGGCTTCCCGGCGATACCGGGCCAGGAAAGGGACGGTGGCCCCGTCTTCAAGAAATTCAAAAACTTTTTTAATTTGTCCGCCACCGAGGTCCAACTCGCCGGCGATCGCCTGAAAAATTTGTTGCTTTTGCATGGAACTGCGAGCCCCACTTTCAACTTTTCAAATGACAATTTAATCCTTACTATGATTCATAAATACGAAAAACTAACTTTTTCCAGCCCTTAAAGAAACAATTACATTGAATTACGAGCAACTGAGAGATGCGGCAGCGGGATTTGCCCGGAAAGCGGGGCAATATACGCTGCAATACTTCAACGACTCTTTCGATCTTGTCTATAAGGACGATCAGACGCCGGTGACCAACGCCGACCAGGAAGCCGAGCGACTGCTTCGGCAGGAAATACAACGCCTGTATCCGGATCATGGTATCCTGGGCGAGGAATTTGACCCGGTAAATCCGGACCACCCCGTTCAGTGGATCCTCGATCCGATCGACGGGACCCGCGCTTTTATTCACGGGGTTCCCCTCTATACCACGCTCATAGGCATTGTCGTCGAGCGGGAGCCTAAAGTGGGGGTGATCTATGCGCCCGTGTCGGATGAGTTGTGTGCGGCTTCGGAGGGAACGGGCGTGTGGTTGAATGACAAGCGTGTTCGGGCCCGAACTGAGAGGTCCCTGGAAGAGGCGACGCTGCTCACCACGGATTTAACCACGCCTGCGGAAAGGGGCTATAAGGCACCGTTCGACACCCTGGTTGAAAAAACGGCGCTTCACCGGACCTGGGGGAATGCCTACGGACATATGATGGTGGCTACGGGTCGGGCTGACATTATGTTTGATCCCATTTTAAATATTTGGGATGCAGCCCCGTTGTTGCCTATTATGCGGGAAGCGGAAGGTCGTTTTTCAGACGTAACGGGTTCGGAGGTTATTCAGTCTGATCATGGTTTTATTTCAACGACAAATCATCTTTATCAACAGGTATTAAATCTATTTGAAGAGTAATCTTATGCGTTTACCCTTACTCAGAAGTCTGGATCTCAAACAAGGGGTCCCGGAGATATCGGCCGTAATCTGTTTTTTGATGCTGATGGGCTTGGTGACTGTGCCGGTTAACGGCCAGGATCAAACGTTTACCAGGTCGTTTGACTATGCCCATAATCCCCGCCTGAATTACGATTTTAAGGAGTTGCGGCTCGAACTGAATATCGAACCGGATCCGCTGCATCTGGAGGGTATTGCCGAATATACGGTGGCTGCCCGGATTGACAGTCTCGAAACTTTGGTTTTACTGGCACGCCGGCTGGACATCCAACAGGTAAATGTAAATAATGAAGAAACGGAATTCACGATTGAGGGAGACACATTGCGCATTGACTTTAGCGAACCGATGGAACGTGAGACTTCGTTTCCGGTGACTATTCGATATCGCGCCAATCCCGATTTCGGATTGTTGAGAGACACTTCGGGAACGGTATGGACTTCCCGCCTGCCCCTGTCCAACGCAAACTGGTTGCCGGTGCTGGATCATCCGCGCGTTATGTTTCAAACGGATTTACGCATTTCTGTACCTTCTACCTATAAGGTGATGGCCAACGGTTCGTTCGCAGGAGAGGAAGTGGTTTCGGTTGACAAAAAACAGTTTCGTTTTAAAAGTGACCGACCAATACCGGCGAGCGACCTGGCATTTGCGGCGGGACCTTTTGTGGAGGAGGAAATCAGTTTCGGGAATAAAACAATTCGTGGTTATTTTCTTGCCGATCAACGGTCGGCCGAACAACGTAATGATTTGATGGATACAGCTTATACAACGTTGAAACAAACGGAAAAGAGGGTTCGCCGGGAATATCCCTTTTCGGCGTTCCAATTTGCCGTGCTGCCCGACCACCACTGGGAGACGAAGTCGTATGCTTCTTCGCTGACCTTTTTATACGGCAATAAATCATCAAAAACGGAGCAGCTCAAGCGAGGTATCTACGCTCAGTGGTTCGGCGCTTATCAGCGTGAGGAACAATGGACGGACGCCGAGAGTATGCTCCTCTACCAGGGCTGGTTGTTTACGCGGGAAGCAGTGGATCAAAAAAACAGACAACAGCAGAAAGATCAGCCCGATATAACGAAGTATCACTTTTATAACGTATTCAGTCATCAGCACTGGGATCGCTGGCGGCAGTTTTTTCAACAATCGGATAACCACACATTTAAAAAGGTAATCCGGCGAACTGTGGATCGGGTATTGGGACAGGGCAATGGGGTGTATAATTGGGATGACTATGCACGCACATGGTATCAATATTCCGGTCAGCCGTGGTTCGAGATACCGTCACTGCCCAACTTTGATCAGCCCGATTCCTCCAGGTACCGGGTCGTTACCCATTATAATCCTCAACAGGAGGGACTTACTCTCAGCTTTACCGCCTTGCAGAATCCGTTGAAAGAGTTGGTTTCGCTGCCCATGATTATGCACCGTTCAGATACGACGCTTCGGCAAGCCGTAATGTTTACGGGCAAAAAAGATTCGGTGGTTTTCAATACGTCCGGTAAATTGCAAAATGTTGAAATAGAAATGGATACGGTGCTTCCCCTGGAACTGGATGTCCGTAAACCTAAATCTTTCTGGATTCATCAACTGCGCAGTGGAGATACGGAAGAAGAACGTATGCAGGCGGCCCGGGGACTTAAGGCCTATAGCGGGGAGCCGGATTTACAATTATTGCTTAACCAGGTTTTAAAACAGGATTCCTCGGCGCTCGTTCAGGCTGCGGTATATGCCACGCTGGCCGAGGTATTACAAGGGGCTTCGGGAACTGAACAGACTTTTCTCGACGCATTGCAATCGGGTCATTGGCGGATTCAGGTTGAGGCTCTCCAGGCGCTGACGCATTATGACGAAACCGACCGGGTTAAGCGTGCCATCAGGGAGTTTGCATTGCAAACGGAATCCCCCCGGCTGATTCGTCAAGCCATTCGTTCATATTCCAACCTGGTTGAAAATGAAGAGTTTGCGACATTTGCCGGCGATTTTGTTAAAAATGACACGACCGCACGCGGTATCCCTGTGCTGTTGGAGCAATGGCTGGAAAAGAACGGAGAGGAACAGGCCCTGAAGGCGGCACTATCGTATACGGGGGACGAATATTCGTATCGGACCCGAATACGTATGATCCGTTTACTTACCCGGGAAGGATCCGGTTTCGAAGGTTGGGAAAATAAAATACCGGAATTACTGCAAGATTTGGATCCTCGAATTCGTTACCTTACAATCGAGGCACTGAAACTGTTGCCTGATTCAAAGGCGCAATCTATTGCAAAAAAGCAGCAGTCCCTGGAATACGACGCCCGAATTGTGGAAAAATTAAATACCTTTATCCACTAAAGTGAGGATACGTACCATGTCCATGAATTTTTATATAAAACTTCCGCCGGATCACGAAAAGGAAAAGATAATTCACGTCTGGGTTACAAGTGTGCTTAACGGATCGTATGATGAGTTTTTCAACCTACTGGAGGAACTTACGGATAAAGGATTTAGCCACCACGGTATTATGTGCCTCTTTCTGCATGATGATACGGTTGAAGAGGTAAAAGAACGCATAGAGGATCAAAGCTCCCATGTATTAACCGAACCCCTCTTCGCCGGACCTATTTGTTTGAATTAGGGCGAGCTTTGCTCGCCCTGCTCGAAGCCGGAAGCTCGAAGCCGGAAGGCTATTCCAGCAAGTTCCCAGATGGTGTATATACACTACATTGTTACCGATCGGAATAGCCTTCCAGCCTCCAGCTTCGATCCTCGAGCAGGGCGAACGCAGTGAGCCCTATCCCGACCTCATCCAGCGCATGATTTCCCTGAAGGAGGCTTTTTTTCCATACATCAGAATGCCGATCCGATATATTTTAGCGCTCAGTGCCATAATTCCGATAAAGGTGGCACTCATCAGGATAAAAGAGAGTCCCACTTGCCAGAAGGGTACGTCGGTTATGGGCAATCTTCCCACCATGAGAATGGGGGTGAAGAAGGGAATGAGGGAAGAGACCACGGCAAGCGTGGAGTCGGGCGAGTTGGCTACGTGCGGCATCAGCAAGATGGCGATTACGATGGGGATGGTAATGGGGATAATCAAATGCTGCGTTTCCGATTCGGAATCAACCGCAGAACCGACGGCCGTAAAGAGTCCGCTGTAGATCAGGTATCCCAGCAGGAAATATATGACCAGGTACACCCAGAGCAGGGGATTGATTTCGGGAATGGTAAAGGGCATCTCGCCGCCGGAAGCCCCGGTTTGGCTCGAGGCGAGGTTTTGCAGCATTTCGGGGCCTAGAACGAAGGTCAGAAGCGGGGTAAGGAAGGATAACAATCCAACCGCCATAATGATCCAGATTAGAAACTGGGTAAGTCCCAATGCTCCCACGCCCAATACTTTTCCCAGCATGAGCTCAATCGGCTTTACCGAGGAGGTGATGACTTCAATAATGCGGCTGGTTTTCTCCTCTATGACACTTCGCATGATAATAGCCCCGTAGATAAACATGGCAAAATAAATGACCATGGCAATGATAAATCCGAAAATAAATAAAAATTCGGTATGAGCTTCCTCTGTTTCCCCCTCCTCGGTAAGGGTGCGGTTCACGACATCCGGCCGTTTTTCAAAGATGGATCGAATTTCGGTGGGAACGTCCGCTCGGTCGAGCCGCACGTTCTGGATGGCCAGTCTAACATCGTTTTTAACGTTTGAAACAAAACTCAAACCTCCTTTTCCACGGGAAAAGAACACCGGGGACTGTTTTCCTTCAATCATCGATTCGGTAAAGAAAAGATATCCGTCAATTTTCTCCTCGAGCACCTGCTGTTTAACGAGCTCTTCGTCGGAATGGGAGTAATCGCGATATTGAGTGCTGTCGATTTTGACCAGATGGGGATATATGGAATCGGTGTGATCCAGTACGGCTACCATTTTATGAGAGGGGGTTTGCAGCAGTTGGATGGCAATAGGAGTTAAAAAAAGAAGGCTGAAGCCAAAGGGAATAAGAAGGGTCGTCAGCAGAAACGTTTTTTTGCGGACGCGCGTAAGGTATTCTCGTTTTATAATCAGCCACAGTTTACGGGTACTGAGCATCGTTATTTAAGTTCTTTGGGATTGATGTTTTCTTCGCCCACTTCCGAGATAAAGATATCGGTCAGGGAGGGTTCCGCCCGTTCAAAGCGTTGAACTTCAACATGTTGAAGGGCGGTGTGCAAGACGTCTTGGTCCCGCGTCCCGTCCAGAAGTCGAATCTCGGCAAAGTTTGCGGACCGGTTGTTCAGCCGTACGCCCTCCAGTTCGTCAAGAAATTCGTGGGACCCTGTGAACTCCAGTAAAACCGTGTTTTCCCCATACGATTTTTTAATGTCTTGCAGGTTTCCGTTCAGAATGGCTTGTCCCCTGTTCATCAAACAGATATCATCGCAGAGCTGCTCGATTTGCTCCATGCGATGGGTTGAAAAAATGATGGTTTTTTTCTCCTGACGCAGTTCCAGGATGATCTCTTTCAACAGTTCACTGTTGATCGGGTCCAGACCGGTAAAGGGTTCGTCGAAAATATAAATCATGGGATCGTGGGCGATGGTGGCGATAAACTGGACCTTCTGTGTCATGCCTTTTGACAATTCGCCGATCTCCATGTCAAACCAGTCGCCGGCATTGAATCGATCCAGCCAGTAGCGAACGGCTTCCCGGGCCTCCTCATAACCCAGATCTTTCAGTTGGGCCAGGTAGATAAGCTGTTCTCCCACTTTCATCTTTTTGTAAAGTCCGCGTTCTTCCGGCAGATACCCAATCAACGTCTGCGTATAGGGACTCGCATGCCGTCCGTTAATGATTATGCTCCCCACATCGGGTTCCAGGATGTGATTAATCATTCGCAGGGTAGTTGTTTTACCCGCCCCATTAGGACCCAGCAGTCCAAATATACGTCCCTGTTCAACTTCAAATGAGATATCGTCGACGGCTTTTTGATCTCCAAAAGTTTTTGAAATACTCTTGACGTCTATAACAGCCATATTATTTAAATTTGTATCTTATGTGTATTGGGGAGCTCCCGTTGATTTTGACGCAACATGATTATATCGCTGCAATTTTTACTCTCGGTCCGCTTCAATCGAAAGATCTCAAAGGTAGGAATAAAATATATGGGTGTAAATGGTTTTTCCCTCATAAAATTTTATAATGCAATACCAGCGCTCTTTGAAAACCCGGCGGCCGGGTTTTCAAAGAGCGATTTAAAGTATATGCAATTGAACAATAGGAGAATCCAGTGGGGATATATAATTTAAATTTAAAAGTTTAATACTAAGCAGGGAAGAGCTTGTGAATATGAACGTTTTACACGTGAGTGCTGAGTGTTATCCGGTAGCTAAAGTGGGAGGAATGGGTGATGTTGTTGGATCCCTCCCGCGATATTTGAATGAAGAAGGGGCAAAGGCGGCGGTGATAATGCCCAAGTACCATAACGAATGGGTGGGGGATCATGCTTTTCAAACGATCGGATCGGGCGAAGCACTGCTCGGCAGTCAATCTTTTTCGTATTCAGTTGAACGAGAAAGCGAAGATACGCTGGATTTTCCGTTGTATGTGATCGATATACCGGGACGATTTGACCGACCTTCGGTTTATACGGACCTGGAGACGGGGGAGGGGTACCGGGATGAGTTTGAGCGTTTTTTGAGTTTTCAGATCGCTTTATTGGATTGGCTTGCGAATCGGGATGAGAAGCTCCCCGATATTGTGCACTGTCACGATCATCATATGGGATTGACCCCGTTTATGATGTCCGAAGTCCCCCGCTACGAGTCCCTGCAGGAGGTTCCGTCCGTCTTTACCATTCACAATGCCGAGTACCAGGGCATTTATCCGATGCGTCGTTCCCGTTTGATGCCCTATTTTGATCCCGGGAAAAAGGGGTTGCTGGACTGGGATGGAAATCTGAATGCCCTGGCGGCCGGAATCAAATCGGGATGGCAGGTTACCACGGTTTCGGAGACCTATATGCGGGAATTGCGGGAGTCCAGTAACGGATTGGAGCCGTTGATCGACCAGGAATGGCAAAAGTGTACGGGTATTATGAATGGAATAGATACCAACGTTTGGGATCCCGCAACAGACCCCATGATCGATTATAATTTTTCGCCGAAAAATCGAAAAAGAGGGAAACGAAATAATAAAGAACGACTGGTGGGCGAGTTTAACCTCGAGGAGGGAAGGCCGTTGATCTCTTTTATCGGGCGGCTGGTTCGAGAAAAGGGAGCCGATTTGCTGCCTGATTTGATTGCGAGCCTTTTCCGGCGTGACCGTGCGGTAAACTTTTTGATATTGGGCAAGGGGAAGCCGGATCTGCATAAGAAATTTGAAACCCTCGCCGGTCGATACGTCGGTTATTTTGATGCACGGCTGGAATACAATGAGAAGCTGGCCCATCAGATCTATGCCGGATCCGATTTCATT
>CAYQXO010000116.1:0-8267 GCA_964421495.1 uncultured Balneolaceae bacterium
CAGGTGTTCGAAGTCGTGGCCGACGCAGTTGCCCTGACCCGCCATATTTTCGATAACGATGGTCACGAACCCGGTCTGCTCCACCACCCAGTCGATCGATTCGGCTATACGCGTCAGGCATTCGTCGGCCGAAATTTTATCCAGGTCCGTGCCCGGGTGCACATTCAGCATCCTGATGCCAAGCTGTTCGCAGCGCTGCGCCTCGTCGAGCAGGGCATTCCGGGACTTTTCTATACCCTCCTTTTCCGGATGACCCAGGTTAATAAGATAGCTGGCGTGGGGCATGATATAATCATAGTCGAACCCGATATCCGAAATATTTTGCTTAAATTCCTCGATATTTTCATCCGTCAAAGGCTTGGCGCTCCAGCGGCGTTGATTCTTCGTAAACAGTCCAAAAGCGCGCGCACTAATCTCTTCCGCGTTAAGGGGAGCATTCTGTACGCCACCGCTGGCACTGACGTGGGCGCCGATCCATTTGTTGTCAATCGAACTGGCCATAGTAATTTTGTAAAAGTTTAGTATTTTTTTGAAAATTCCCGCCGACACTGAAGTATTTGAATTATGCAGCTAAAAGCATAACGCCTGGTAAAGTTCAATATGAATGCATAAGGCACAAACTTGGGATATGAAGGAAACAGCTGGATATTTTTGGCTTCCAGACAAACTGGCATTTCCAAACATCTTTAGATAATGTGTGAAACGGTCATAAGTAACATTGAAAATCGAATAATATCAATGGCAGGAAAAAGTTTGGCCGATTAAGTTTCAGGACGGTCAAATATTCTTGTTTTTGATTCTGAATACCGGGAAATTGAAGGGTCTTTGAGATCAAAATTGTAGTCGATTTAAACTTTTATAAAAGATTCGAATAGGCATGTCCCGCAACAAGCTGGAGAAATTTGCAGAAGTCGAGCGTTTTCCCAACGTCTATCAGATCCAGGATTTTCGGGAAGATCCCGAGGCGATTCCACGCGGTGACTGGAGTAGAGACGTATTTGAAAACGATCATCCCGTATACCTGGAATTGGCCTGTGGAAAAGGAGAGTATGCACTGGAGCTGGCCCGCCGGTACCCGGATCATAATTTCATCGGGATCGACATCAAGGGGGATCGGCTCTGGAAAGGGGCAAAAATAGCGTTGCAGGAGGAGATTGAAAATGTGCACTTCCTGCGGATCTATATCGATCACATCGAAGAATTTTTTGCGGAGAATGAGGTCGAGGGAATCTGGATCACGTTTCCGGATCCCTATCCCAAATACAGCGACCGTAACAAAAGGCTTACCGCTCCCAAGTTTCTGGAGAAATACCATCATATCATGCGGCCCGGGGGATGTATTCAACTGAAGACGGATAACTGGCGCCTTTTTAAGTTTACGCGTCGCGTGGCCAAATGGCTGGACTGTCCCATTGAGGATATGACCGAGGATGTGTACGGCGAGCGGTCTGACGACCTGCTCCTCACGATCCAGACTTTCTATGAGAGACGTCACCGGAAGGACGGGAAGCAGATTCGCTATATTAAATATCGGCTGCCGGAGCAATGGGAAGAGGCAAAGGAAGAGTAGGTCAGACAGGTATTTCTGCGATCCGGCAACAGACAATAATGAATTTTAAAAAAAACTCGTTCGATTCGAGAAGTTTCGATTTTAGTAGTATTCCCTATTGAAGTGGTTCTATCGGTGCCGTATCTTGGGTGGCTTGCCCTCGTAAGGGTCTACATACGCTGAAATAATTTTTCGGTTACGGATCCCACTGGTCATAATAGGACAGTATGGTATCTCGACAGATTTCAGCAGGTTGCCGGAAGTTTCGGAGAACGCCGGTGAACCATTTCCATACTTTAATATATATAATCGCTTACTTATTACATATATGTCGCAATCAAATCAGCAGGAACCAGAAGTTACGTTGGAGTTGGCCCGCGAGCATGGGCTGACGGAGCAGGAATACGAATGGATCAAACAATACCTGGGGCGTACGCCCAATTTTACCGAACTGGGAGTCTACTCGGTTATGTGGAGTGAACACTGCTCGTACAAGAATTCCTTTCTGGAGATCAGGAAACTTCCGAACGAAGGCCCCCAGCTTCTGGTCGGAGCGGGGGAGGAAAATGCCGGGCTCGTGGATCTTGGAGATGGACTGGCTTGCGCCTTCAAGGTGGAAAGTCACAATCATCCCTCCGCGATTGAACCCTATGAAGGAGCGGCGACCGGTGTTGGAGGCATTCACCGCGATATATTTACCATGGGAGCCCGACCGCTGGCTTGTTTGAATTCGCTCCGTTTTGGAGATCTTGAAAACGATCGCGTTCGGTTTCTGCTGGATGGAGTGGTACGCGGGATATCCGATTACGGCAATTCCTTCGGCGTTCCCACGGTCGGTGGAGAGATCTATTTTGACGACAGCTACGAGGGAAATCCGCTGGTCAACGCGATGAGTGTCGGCGTGGTCAAAACCGACTATATCGCGAAGGCCATTGCCAGGGGACCCGGTAATCCCGTATTGGTCGTGGGATCGAGTACCGGTCGAGACGGGATCCACGGGGCGACCTTTGCCTCCGAGGAGATCAGCGAGGAGAGTGAGGAGAAACGACCCAGCGTGCAGGTCGGTGATCCCTTTACGGAGAAATTGCTGCTGGAAGCAACCCTGGAAACCATTAAGTCGGGAGCGGCTGTCGGCGTCCAGGATATGGGCGCCGCCGGGTTGAGCAGTTCCAGTTCGGAGATGAGTTCCAAGGGGGGATGCGGCATGGAGATCGACCTGGACAAGGTTCCGATGCGGGAAGAGGGGATGAGTGCCTACGAGCTGCTGCTGTCGGAAAGCCAGGAGCGTATGCTGATTGTAGCCGAGAAGGGACGCGAGCAGGAAATTATCGATATTTATGAGAAATGGGACGTCAATGCCACGGTCGTTGGACAGGTTGTGGAAGGGAATGAGTTGACATTTTATAAAGACGGCGAAATCAAGGCCCAAATTCCCGCCGCTACATTGGCGGACGAGGCGCCCCGGTATGAACGGGAAGCGGAGCGGCCGGCATACCTCGACGAGGTTCAGTCGTTTGACCTGGATGCTGTTGAGCATCCGGACAACGCCGGAGAGGTCTTGGAAACGTTGTTGCAGTCGCCGGACATCGCCTCCAAGCGATGGGTGTATGAACAATACGATACGATGGTCCGCACGAATACGGTGGAGGGACCCGGCAAAGCCGATGCGGGGGTAATACGTATTAAAGGCACCCAAAAAGGCTTGTCGGTCAAAACCGACTGTAACGGGCGGTATGTGTATTTAAATCCCCGTGAAGGGGGAAAGAGGGCGGTGGCGGAAGCGGCTCGAAATGTGGTTTGCACGGGAGCCAGGCCCGTGGCGATCACCAACTGCCTTAACTTCGGGAATCCGTACAAGCCGGAGGTATACTGGGTGTTTAAAGAGGCCCTGCAGGGCATGGGAGCTTCCTGCGAAGCCCTGGATACGCCGGTAACCGGCGGAAATGTCAGTTTTTACAACGAGAATCCGGAAGATGCGGTATACCCGACGCCGGTCATCGGGATGCTGGGCATTCTCGACGATGTGAGCGAGCATCATACCAACGCCCGATTCGAGTCGGCCGACGAGCTTGTCTATTACGCAGGTGCCGAGCGGTCGGGCTTGGGCGGTTCCGAGTATTTGAAAACTTTTCACGATCTCGTGACGGGAACGTTGCCGCCCATCGATCTGGATTTGGAGGCAAAATTGCAGCAGACCGTGCTTGAAGCCATCCGTGCGGGGTTAATAACGGCGGCGCACGATCTTTCGGATGGCGGGCTGGCCGTGGCTATCGCCGAGATGTGCATTTTCAGTGAGATGGGAGCGGAGGTTGACGTGGACGAGTTGGGTCCCTCGACGTTTGATACTCTTTTCAGTGAAGCTCCATCTGGCATAGTGCTGACGTTAAAACCGGAGAATGAAGAGAAAATAGAAGCGTTGTTTGATAAGGCGGGCATACCAGCACACCGCATTGGACAGACCGGTGGAGAGCAACTGATCCTCGGGTCCCACGTTCAATCGAATGTAGAGCAGCTGAACGATTTATATGAAAATGCGCTGCCGAAAGCTATGGAGCAGCCTGAAAAAGGACATCTGGTTTAAACTGATTGAAATAGATATTTATGGAAGGTCAAATTGTATTAATTGTTGGAGGAACCGGCGGTATTGGCACGGCATGTGCCCGGCGCCTGGGAAGCGAAGGAGCTACGATAATCGTTGCGGGCCGGAACGTACAGAAAATTGACGAGCTGGTCGAAGAACTGGGAGAAGAGGATATCGAGGCGTACGGGCTGGAGGTCGAGGTTACTGATCTGCCTTCGGTATCCAAGATGGCGCGCGACGTTATTGAAGAACATGATCGCATCGACGTGCTGATCAATGCATTCGGTCGCGCCGCCATAAAACCGACGCTGGATACGAGGCCCGAAACTGCCAAAGAGTTGATAGATACGAACGTGTATGGCACGTTTCTGGTGACGCAGACGGTCTTGCGGTATATGGAAACCGAGCGGAAGGGACGTATTATCATGTTCCCGGGTATCGTGGGCAAACGTCCCATGAAGAATGCCGCTGTTTATACGGCCACCAAGCACGCCATCGCCGGCTTTACCAGGTCGCTGGTCAAGGAGCAAAAGCGGGGATATGTAAAGTACACCCTGTTGTATTTTGGTGGGGTTGCAACCGGGATGTGGGATGACGAGAACGTTGATGTGAAAGTCCGCAAGGATAAAATGCTGTCGCCCGGGGATGCAGCGCAAGCCGTTTATTACGCACTGGATCAGCCGCAGCAGTCAGCCGTAAATGAAATCGTGGTTCAGCCGGAATCGCACCAGTTGGTGTAAAGAGGCGGGATTGTCTGCTTGTGTCAGGCAAGCAGGACGCGATTATTTCATGGATTGCAGGGCCGTGCGGAGGATTTCGATCCCCTCGTCGATTTCCTCGCGACGGACGGTCAACGGGGGACGAAAACGCAGGGTGCGGAATCCGCAGGGTAATATCAACAGTTGGTTTTGCAGGCAATGTTCGATCAGTGCATCCCGGTATTCGGTGGTCGGCAGGTCAAACGCGCAGAACAATCCCCTTCCCCTGGGATTGGTTACCGCCTCAAAATGCTCATACAGCTCTTTTATTCGCTCCAGTAAATACTGGCCTTTTTGTCCGGCGTCTCGGACAAGCTGATCCTCCTCGATCACTTCAAGGATTCTTGTAAAGCGAACCATGTCCGTCAGATTTCCGCCCCAGGTGGAATTGATGCGCGAGGGCAGTTTGAATACATTATCCGGGACTTCATCGACTCGTTTGCCGGCTAGGATGCCGCACACCTGTGTTTTTTTCCCGAATGCCAGGATATCGGGTTTAACGAAATGCTCATGGGCCCAGAACCGGCCGGTCATGCCCATGCCCGTCTGGACTTCATCGTGGATAAGCAGTGCTTCATTTTCGTCAGTCATCTGTCGCAGGGCCCGGTGAAATTCAGGTCGGAAATGGCGATCGCCGCCTTCTCCCTGGATCGGTTCGAGAATAATGCAGGCGATCTGGTCGGGATACTGTTCGAAATAACGTTCGGCCTGGGCTAGCGCTCTTTGTTCGCTGCGTTTGACTTCTTCAATGTTATCTTCGGTTACGGGAAACGAGAGAGCAGGACTCTCGATTCGGGGCCAGTCGAACCGGGCAAAATACTTGGTTTTATTGGGCAGCGTATTGGTGAGGGAAAGCGTATAGCCGCTCCGCCCGTGAAAAGCCCGGTCCAGGTGGAGAACCTTGAAGCCGCGGGGTTGCCGGTATCCCTTTTCAAAGTTTTTCCTCACTTTCCAGTCAAACGAAACCTTGAGGGCATTTTCGACCGCCAGGGCACCGCCCGAAATGAAGAATGCATGGGGAAGATACTCCGGAATACCCACCCGGTCGAAAGTATCGACCATCTCCGCCATTTCACGGGTGTAAATATCCGAGTTGGAAGGCTTGTTGATAGCGGCGCGTTGAAGCTTTTCAAGAAATTCTTCGTCCCTGGCCAGTTTGGGATGATTCATCCCCAGCGGATTGGAGGCAAAGAAGGTGAAAAAGTCTAAAAATTCTTTTCCGCTCCGGGCATCGTGCAGATAGCTGCCACGGCTCTTTTCAAGATCGAGGACCATTTCATAGCCGTCGGCCAGGATATGCTTTTGCAGGACTTCATGGACCCTTGAGGCGTCAATGCTCGAATGAGATTGTCTTTTCATGATCCATCTCCCTTTTACATGAGATTATGAAATATCTGAACATCAGTGCGGACAGCCGTTTCTTTAGTGTAAGATTATTCCCGCGGGTGTACTTTCTCTGTTTTGGGTGACGGAATCAGGGTTTTGGTTAGCGGGTCAAACATGCAGAACGTAAAGATGTTAGATCCCGAAACGTCCGCCCCCGTGCTCAATGCACATTTTGTAAGCAACCCTCATTGCAAAATGGATATTAGCAGGAAACGTTTGTCCGTCTAAAATTCCTCCAGGCTTTTACGTATAACTTCAAGGCTTTCGTCTAACTGTTTCTCGGTTATAATCAGGGGAGGCGTAAATCGTATTTTGTTGCCGTGCGTGGGTTTGGCCAGCAGCCCATTTTCCTTGAATTTCATGCACAGGTCCCATGCCGAGGAGCTTCCCTTGTCTTCGTGGGTTTCGATGGCGTTCATCAATCCCTTGCCGCGGACGAGCTTCAGCAGGTCAAAATCGTCAACCATCTGCTGCATTTCCTGTCTGAAAACTTTGCCCAAACGCGACGCGTTCTCTTCCAATTCCTCGTCGATAATAACATCCATCGCCGTCATGGCCACGGCACAACCGAGCGGGTTGCCGCCGTAGGTACTGCCGTGTTCGCCCGGGTGGATAACCTCCATCACCTCGTCATCGGCCAACACGGCACTGACCGGGTACATCCCGCCGGACAGCGCCTTCCCCAGTATGACGATGTCGGGTCGCACGTCTTCATGATCCGTTGCCAGCATTCGACCGGTTCTGCCCAGTCCGGTTTGTATTTCGTCGTCGATAAACAGAACGTTATGCTCGTCGCACAGATCCCGTACCTCTTGCAGGTATCCCTCGCCGGGCACGATCACGCCCGCCTCGCCCTGGATGGGTTCCAGCATGACGCCCGCTATGTGGGGATCGTCTTCCAGGATTTCCCCGATGGAATCCGCGTCATCGTAGGGGACGATCTCGAAGCCGGGGGTATGCGGACCGAAATGGCGGTAGGAGTCGGGAGAGGTGGAAAACGAAATCACCGTGATCGTTCGTCCGTGAAAATTGTTCTCCGCCACGATCACCTTGGCTTTTTCGGCTTCGATGCCTTTCTTTTCGTGTCCCCACTTCCGGCAGATCTTAAGCGCCGTTTCCACGCCCTCGGCACCGGTGTTCATCGGTAAAAGCTTGTCATAGCCGAAAAACTCGCACATGTATTTTTCGTAATGTCCGAGCATGTTACTGTGGAAAGCACGGGAAACAAGGGTAAGTTTACTCGCTTGATCCGTCAGGGTTTGCCGAATGCGCGGATGGCAGTGTCCCTGGTTTACGGCGGAGTAGGCCGCCAGGAAATCGTAATACCGGTTCCCCTCGTTATCCCAGACATATATGCCCTCCCCGCGTTCCAGGACCACAGGCAGGGGATGATAGTTATGGGCGCCAAACCGCTCTTCCAGTTCAATAGCTTTTGAAGAAGTAATATTGGTTTGTCGAATCATGAAAAATAGTAATGCAGTTGATTAATAATTATAATAGAGATGATACAAATGGTTTCGGTCGGCAAGATCACAGATTAATGGTGCAAAAAGCAATATAAATACTCGAGGCCCCTTTGAAAAACCCGGAGAGGTGCCGAAAGCTTCCGGTCATAGAAATTCAGGCGATTCTTTACCAGAGATTAAAACCACAATACCGGCATCCAGAAAATATGCTTTTTCAGTCTTACTGTTGAACAAATCAAATACCTCAGAACCATCACCGTCTTTTCAAAGGGGTCCTCATTGTGAATAATTGATGGATTATACGGGATTGAATTAATCGAAGACGGTATATGATAATGAAAAGTTGCACCAATCCGCCCTCTCGTAATATACGAAAAACACTGGTATGACGTTGTAAAATGTCTGTTACAGTGTATGTAACATAACCTATTACAGTACTGGATATTTTCAAAAATATATTTGACAACCGAACAGTTGATGCCCTATATTAGGCTTTCTTACATCGCGGGGTGTAGCAGCTGGTAGCT
>CAYQXO010000117.1:0-8125 GCA_964421495.1 uncultured Balneolaceae bacterium
GAATTCAGGGTTATGAAGCGTATCGAACTTCTTTGTATAGCTGTATTCGGATTTCTCATTCTTTTTCCCCTCCAGGGTTGTACTTCGCAAACATCCGATAGGGGAAATGTTCAGTGGGAGGGGCGAAAAGAGATACAAGAAGGTGCGGGCTATCGGGGTCCGTGGCGAATGAACGATTCGGAATTTCACTACGTGGATGACCCGACTGCAGTCATTCGGGAAACCGGGGAAGTGGACATCGGATGGGTAAATCAATCCCGAAAGAATATATACTTCCAGCGGATACGACCGGACGGAAACCGTCAATTTGATCAACCCGTGAACGTCTCAAAATCGCCTGATACGTTTTCCTGGCTGCCCGATATGGTCATGGCTCCGGCTTCGTCTGTTTCGGGCAATTCAGCCCATATCTACATGCTTTGGCAGGAAATTGTGTTTTCCGGGGGTTCTCACGGGGGAGAGGCCTTTTTTGGGCGGTCGGTCGACGGGGGACGTAGTTTTGATGAGCCCGTAAACCTGTCCAACAGCATTGCGGGCGACGGTAAAGGTCGGCTGACGAAACGCTTCTGGCATAACGGCAGCCTTGATTTGATTCGCGGTCCACAGGGCAATCTTTATGCGGTATGGACAGAATACGAAGGAAAGCTCTGGATCAGTCGTTCAACGAACAACGGGAAATCATTTTCGGATCCTATACATATTGCCGGAAGCTACGACAACCCGGCGCGGGGCCCGTCCCTGGCGATTGACTCTGCAGGAAAGATTTATGTTACCTGGATATATGGGGAAGATCCAATAGCTAACATTCAATTGGCAGTTTCGACTGATAAGGCACGTTCCTTTGGTAACCCTGTTTCCGTTATCCAAAACCCCGGTCACACCGACGCGCCGAAAATCGTAGTTGGAGAAAAAGAGGAGGTGCACATGGTATACGGGGTGAGCCCGACCGGCCCCTTTGATTCGTATGAGATTCGCTATGCCCGCTCGCCGGGTGATACGATTGACTTTGGAGATCCCAACGTATTTTCGAATCCAAAAGGACGAACCTTTCATATGGGGCATTTTCCTTCTATCAGTTACGGCGCTGACGGAAACATTTATGTAACCTGGGAACTCTACAAAGATCCTGGAGCTCGCCCCCGGGCGCTGGCATTCACGTATTCAACGGATAATGGAAAGACCTTTGACTCACCTGCTGTTATACCCGGCAGCAATGATCCTGACTTGGGAGTCAATGGAAGTCAGCAGGGATACCTTCTGGATAAGCTGTCGGTGAATAGTCGAGAGGAGATTGCAGTTGTCAACAGTACATTTATGCGCGGTCGGAAAAGCCGCGTCTGGTTGTTTAAGGGGCACCAGGACTCTAATGACTAACTTGACGAGACAGACTCCCAGCCCGGTAATAGCTCTGAGGAACTTGAGATGTTCGGCTTTACGACTGAAAATGTATATTTTCTACATGCCGGTGTTTTGGTCTTATTCCATTTAAAGCAACGAGCCGCCGTGTTTTCCTGGTTGAAGGGCTCATACACGGGTTATTCCAAGGGTTTTAGAAGTGAAATAGAGGCTTAAACCAAATTTTCTGTTGTCTTTTGATATAAGATTTATTATACCGACAATTCCTCTTTATTTTATGTACCTGAAATCAGATATACCCGAATGGTTCTATTGCTTATTGCCACGCGGATTTTACAATCTTCAAAATAAACTGACATACCCTTGACTATGAATAAATATCTCTCTTTATGCCTGGCTTTCGTGATGCTGACAGCAATCGGTTGCGATAATACCGATCAGGCGACCCCGTCCTCGGAGGCCGAGAATACCAATTATACCTTTAATAGGGCTCCGTTGGCTCAAAATGAGTACACACCATTGCCGGTGGGCGATGTAAAACCCAACGGATGGCTGAAAGTTCAGATGGAACGAATGGCTGATGGCATGGCCGGACGTCTGGATGAGCTTTATTTCAACGTAGGCGAAGAAAATGCGTGGGCCGGCGGACGTGGCGATAACTGGGAGCGTGCTCCCTATTGGCTTGACGGCCTGGTGCCGCTTGCATATATCATGGAGGATAGTACGCTGGTCAACAAGGCGAAAAAGTATATCGAGTGGACGCTGAACAGCCAGCAGGAAAGCGGTTATTTTGGACCAACCGACGACATTGACTATCTAAAATATGCCGATAAGAGTGGATCCTTTATTCAAACTGATAATGCCGGCGACTGGTGGCCGCGTATGGTTATGCTGAAAGTATTACAATCGTATTATTCAGCTACGGAAGATGAGCGAGTTATTGATTTTATGACCAAGTATTTTCAGTACCAGCAGAAAATGATTGACAAACAGCCGTTGAATCACTGGACATGGTGGTCCAAGGCCCGGGGAGGCGAAAATCAGCACAGCATTTATTGGTTATACAATCGGACCGGCGACCAGTTCCTGCTCGACCATGCCCCGACTATTTTTGAGCAGACGATGGACTGGACCAATGGATTGCTGGAAGAAAGTCCGCCTTCCCGACACGGAGTTAATCTCGGAATGGGAATCAAGCAGCCGGCGGTCAATTATTTGCAGACCAGGGACGAGAAGTACCTGGAATCGGTACGTCACGGACTGGATTGGCTAATGGAGGAACACGGTCAGCCGCAGGGCATGTTCTCCGGCGACGAGCTGCTGCACGGCACGGATCCGACTCACGGAACCGAAACCTGTACGGTGGTCGAGTTGATGTATAGTTTGCGGGAATTGATCAGCACAACCGGCAGTGTGCGTTATGCCGATCACCTCGAGAAAGTGGCTTATAATGCATTGCCCCCCGTGCATACGGATGACTACATGGGACGGCAATACTTTCAACAGCCCAACCAGGTACAGGTATCCCCGGGATACGCCAACTTTTTCACCGGTCCGAACGGAATCCGAGCCTGCTTCGGTCTGGCCAACGGATATCCCTGCTGTACCACCAATATGCACCAGGGATGGCCGAAATTTGTTCGGAGTCTCTGGATGGCGTCTAATGACGGCGGTTTGGCTGCTATTCAATATGCCGCCAGTGAAGTTGAGGCAAAAGTGGCAGATGGAGTACCGGTTCGTTTTGAAGAAGTCACCGATTATCCATTCGGTAACGAAATTACATTTAAGTTCAGCAGCGATCAATCGGTTGAATTTCCGTTTCATCTTCGCATTCCGGGTTGGGTAGACAGTGTGGCCACCATTACCATTAACGGCGAAGAAGCGGAAACTCCGGAAGCCGGACAGATGGTCAAACTGAACCGCACGTGGAATGACGGGGATGAAGTGACCCTCCGGTTGCCCATGAAAATTGACTATGAGCACTGGCACGAGCGTTCGGTAAGTGTCCAGCGCGGTCCCCTGGTATATGCCCTGCATGTGGAAGGGGAGCGGCGTAAACTTACGGAAGAGGAATACGATGCTCATTATGTGAAAAGTTATGAAGTGCCGACGTGGGAAATTGTTCCGACCTCCGACTGGAATTATGGCCTCCAGCTGGATCGGGAAAATCCGTCAACCTCTTTCACGGTTAAAAATAATGAAGTAGAGAGCGATTATCCCTGGAGTCCGGAATCCACGCCGATAGAATTGACTGCCGAGGGTCGCCAGCTACCTTATTGGAAGTCGTACAACGTGGGTGCGGGTCCCCTGCCGGTAAGCCGGGTACACAGCGACGAACCGGTGGAGAAATTGCGATTGATTCCATATGGTGCATCCAATCTTCGAATCAGCGAATTTCCGGTCCTCCGATAGGATATGCTTGGAAAGATTTCCCGTGAAAAGGATTTGACGGGGTATAAGAACGTTTCCATTTGGGATTAGTATAAACGGAGAGTTAATAAAGCTGTTTAGTATTGATGTATTCGTATCTGAGGAAAAAAGTTACGCGATGGTTTGAGCAAAAAGGGCATCGAAAGCGATATGGAGAATACATCCTGTTAGTGCCCGACTTGTTATACCTGTTGGTACAACTGATTAAGGATCGGCGTATCTCCCGTAGAAGTCGATCCGTTTTATTAGTCGCTGTCATTTATTTTATCTCCCCTATAGATTTTTTCCCGGAACTCATAACCGGTCCTGCAGGTTATCTGGATGATGTCGGTATTGCCATTTACGCGTTGAACAAGATTATCAACAGAGAGGATCCGGCCGTGGTCTCTTCCCACTGGAACGGTGAAAGGGATCTATTTGAGTTAGTACAGTCGACGCTGGCCTCTGCGAATCAAATGATCGGCGGTGGTTTGTGGGGCCGGGTGAAAAGATGGTTTAAAGGTTAAAGGACCGGTAATAAAAACAAAAGATTAAAACATACGTTTTATATTAAGATCAGCTAGGAGTCTGGCGGACTTTTACAAATCTACTTCAAACCGGTCTTTTTTCGCTACGATCCGTAAAGTCCGACAAACTTCTAGTCAAATGACTGTCCGGTCGTTGCCGTTCTATGTTAGACTCGCTCCTGCCGGGCAACGGTAAGAAACCAACCCAGTCCGATAACGACGAGTAGGAGGGCGAATAAAAGTATAGTGGAATCGAGGGTAAGCCATTTTTTTTCCAGGATCAGGGAGGCCAGGGCGACCGAACCTGACTGGGCGAGGGTCAGATATACCCATTCGAGGCTGAATATGCGTCCGCGTATGGAGTCCGGGGTTCTTTTTTGAAGAAGAACCGTACTCATTACCCAGTTGGCACCGGAGGCCGTATGGGCGAAAAAAACAAAAGTCATGATAACTATCAGGCTACTCATCAAGCCCACAAACAGGTACATGACCCCGGAAAAAATCATCAGGAAACCAATCAGGGTTATCCAGTAACGTTCATCCTGGAACCAACGTCGCGCAAAGATGGGACCCACCCCCGTCCCGATTCCCCGGCTGGCATAAAGCAACCCGAGTCCCAGGCTGCCCATCATAAGTTTTTGTTCTGACACCAGTATTAGCATATAAACCAACGCCCCCTGAAAAATTTCAAAAGTGCCTTTAGCCAGCGCGGGTCGACGAATGGTTGGATGGTGTTTTAAATAGGCAAATCCCTCTTTTATACCCTGGATAGGTCTACGGGTAATGCCGCCGGTATCGCCGGCCTCTCCCGAATATTGGGGGATGACAGCCCGATAGATGAAAAAGGCTGAAACCAGGTAGCTCACCGCATCCAGGATAAAAACCAGGTCCGTTCCCAGGTATTCAGTGGCTATACCGCCTACGGCCATGCCCAGGGTGAAGATCATGCTCCAGGAAAGAGAGGATAGAATGTTGGCGCTGACGAGCTCATCGGATGTGGTAATATTGGGTATGGACGAGGTGCGGGCAGGCAGGAAGATGGCCGAAAGGACCATCTGCAGCGTCAAAAGCAGGTAGGCTAGCCAGAGCAGTGAAGCCGAGCGGACCAGCAGAAATCCCAATACGATTATAATGCGCAACAGGTCACAACCGATCATCAGTCGCCGTCGGTTAAATCGATCGGTAATGTACCCCGCCAAAGGTGAAGAGACCGCTAAACTCAAAGTTTTAATAACGATGACCAGTCCCAGTAAAAATTCGGATCCTGAATAACGGGTTACCAATGCGTAAACGGCCAACAAGCCAAACCAGTCGCCAAAATTCGAAACGATCTGGCTTAGCCACAATCGCCTGAAATTGCGATTTTCTGAAATGAGGTCAATATAAGGACGAAGCGCCGCCAAGAGTCTTTTAGTATCGGTGTTTAATGGTCATAAAAAGTATGCACAAAAACGGCGAGTGGAAAGACATTATTACAGGCATTAAAAGTGAAACTTATGTTTTAAACGAATGATTAATGTAGAATGTCTTTGTTGATTGCTTACAATATGGCAAATTTTTCTGTAGCCTTTGAGTTGCCGGAACCGATCGTGGGATAGCTATGTTGTCGGGGCTTATTTTTTATATAAACTTTGTTACTTTTTGGCGCAGTAAAATTACTTAATTCCTGGGAATCATATTAAAAAGTTTTGGAACTTTCTTTTACCATCCTGGACTGGGTTTTTATCGGATTGTTATTTGTCGCGTTGCTGGTTGCCAGCCTCTGGGGGGGTGCATCGGATGAAAATGAGGAAAACTTCTTGTTGTCGGGCAGGCGATTAACGTTGCCGGCGTTTGTAGCCACGCTCGTTTCAACTTGGTATGGAGGTATTCTGGGGGTGGGGGAGTACAGCTACCAGTTTGGTATTTCCCAGTGGTTGTTGTTTGGGGTACCCTATTATGGGTACGCTTTGCTTTTTGCAATTTTCCTGGCTAAAAAAGTGCGACAGAATCCGGCTCTTAGCATTCCTGAAGCTCTTTCACGTAAATACGGGCGAAGGGTGGGGCGGTGGTCGGCTTTACCTGTTTTCGTTATGGTTAATCCGGCTCCCTACGTTTTTATGCTCAGTGTGCTTTTCGGATATATGTTGGGAGGAGAAGACCATGTTCTTATCTATGCAATAGGGGTATCGGCATTTGCAGCTCTATATGTGGTGTATGGCGGACTCGATGCGGTGGTGCGAACGGATATCATTCAAATTGTATGCATGTTCCTGGGATTTATGGCATTGCTCTTTTTTGCAATGCAGGAGTTTGGACCCCCTTTTGAATTATGGCAGCAAGTCCCTTCTGTTCATCGGGATCCGACGGGCGGACACGATATCCCGTTTATGTTGGTCTGGTTTTTTATAGCACTTTGGACATTTATCGATCCGGGATTTCACCAGCGGGCGGCGGCAGCCCGAACGCCGGGAACGGCACGGAAAGGAATTTTTATCTCTATCGGAGCCTGGATGTTTTTTGATTGTATGACGGTGCTTTCGGGAATGTATAGTCGGGTGTTGTTGGGCGGGGGACTGGAACAGCCGGTAATGGCGTATCCGTATCTGGCTAATGAAATTCTCCCGTGGGGATTTAAGGGCATGTTTTTTGTTTCACTGTTGGCGACCATCATGTCAACCCTCGACAGCGACTTGTTTCTATCGGGCCAGACCCTGGGGAGGGATTTCCTGAGGCATTGGTTTCGTCGTTTCTCCCGCATTACATTGACGCGGTTGAGTGTTATAATTGCCTTGATTTTAAGTGTCGTCCTTATCTATCTGTATCCCAGCGTGGTAAGCCTGTGGTATGTTATCGGATCAACCATGATTCCTGGACTGCTAATACCGGTGATGGGAGTTTATTTCCCTTTCTTTGCTATACGGCGGGGAATGGTGATTCCACTGATGGTCAGCAGTATTTCAATATCAGTATGCTGGTTAGTTATGGGAGCCCTGACTAGTGTCGATGGATATTCACAAGACTTTTTGGGTATCGAACCCATTTATACGGGATTGGCAACCAGTCTTCTTTTTTGGTATTTCGGTCGGATATCAAGGTAGGGCATCAAGATGGCTCCAGGAGGGCGGACTTTCCGGATCGTAGCGAGAATCCCGACAGCTGTTGGTTTGATGCAGATTTTGGTCCATTTTGAGGTATAGATCTATTTAACAAAAATTGGTCAAAAGGTAGCCCAAATAAGCGTTACCACAGCAGATGTTCGAAAGTTTAACAGCCTTCAGGCAACAAGGCTTGTGCAGTAGCTTTGTACAAGTTCAACCGCCTCTGGCAGCGGACGGTGTATATACCTCTACACTGCCGATTGGAATAGACCCTGATTTTCAGCCTCGATCCTCGAACTTAATTCCACTGCAATTCGTAAAGTTCGAGTTATTTCTAGTTTTCTCTCAGATCTTTTTCCGGTTCTGGCTTATTGTCCAGGATTTCCTCTATCCGGTCGATAACCTCGTCGGTTAGCTGGTCCACCACCTCTAGCGTCTGCATATTTTCCTCGACTTGCTCCGGATTTGAAGCCCCGGTTATAACGGTGCTGACATCGGGGTTTTTCAAACACCAGGCCAGGGCAAGCTGAGCCATGGAAACATTGAGGTCGTCAGCCACGCCCTCCAGCTTCTGGGCCTTCGCAATCTTTTGTTTCCCGCTTTCGGTTTCCATGATATATTCGCGGAGCCACTGGTATTTTTCCAGGGAGAGTCGGCTTCCCTCCGGTACGCCGTCGTTATACTTTCCGGTTAGAATGCCGCTGGCCAGGGGACTCCAGATGGTAGTGCCCAAACCAATATCTTTATACAGTC
>CAYQXO010000118.1:0-7995 GCA_964421495.1 uncultured Balneolaceae bacterium
TCCGATCGGTAACAATGGAGTGTATATACACTACTTGATTACTTGCTCGAATAGACATCCGACGGGCAAGCGCAGCGAGCCCAATTTCAAATCCACTTTTATTCGCCTCCCATAACATACGGCGAAAAATTAAAGGCAGACAATAGTTATTTTGACTAAACAACTCCAATCCTGTAAAGTCGGCAATTCGGGGTTACAGGGTTTTTAACCTCTGTTTAAGCACGTAAATACAGTAACATGTTATCGGTAAATTTTGAATTAAATTACTTGATTGCACGGTCATTACCAAGACCGGTGGTAGCGCAGCTTCAGAAGGTTTTTCCCGGGCGAAAATTATGCACGAACGCAATTTTTCAATTTGACTTGCCGGCCGCACTGTTCGCTTTTTCAGGAATTCCATCTCGAATCTTTTATTTTCAAGCTGCCTTTCAGGCATGACTTGAAAATATTAAAAAATTTTAATTCCTTAATTAATCATTCTTGCTCAAGAATTGTATATATGAATAGAAATTTTCACAACATGCAGCGTCAATAACACGTTATTGTCAAAGCTATCAACGGGGGGATGGCGGACAAAAGGCGGGTAATTGAATTTTAGAACTTATATAAATGAGTAAAACCGTAGTGAAAGAAGGAAATACAACCCCGGATCAGCCATCCTCATCATCTGATTCCGCACGACATTCTGTTCAGGAAAGTATCATCCAGGAAAAAATGCCGGGTATAGTATCCAGGGAGGCTCATGGTCCCTCCATCAACCTCTTTTTCCACGAGCTGGCCCAAAACGAGCCATTACCCCGGCGCGTGCTGGATCTCGTTGTCGGAACGCTTGGCAGCCTGGTCTATCTGCTGTTTTTGCCTTTTCTGGCGCTGTTAGTGAAGCTAACCACCAGTGGAAAAGTGTTTGCAAAGGAAGAATGTACGGGTTACCGGGGAATGCATTTTATGCGGCGTGTTTTTAACGTCTATCACTGGCCCTCCGAGCCCGAACAGGTCGGTGACGCCCGAATTCATTTGCCGGAGCCTACGGGCATTGGACGTTTTCTGAGAACCACCCGCCTCGACCGCCTGCCCTTGTTTCCGCTGGTTTTAACCGGGAAGATGAGCGTTGTAGGTCCCCATACCTATCCGGAAGAGGAAACGACCGAAATTAATATGACCTATACCCAGTTCTACAAACGGTATGCCGTCAAGCCCGGCCTGATATCTCCCTCCCGCTATCACAACGGCCTGTACCCCCCCGATTCGAAAGAATATCAACTCAAGATGATCGACGACGACCTCAAGTACGTCAAAAAGCCGAATCTCTGGAAGGATCTGAAAATCCTGCTGGGTTTCAAAAGGTAGGCAGCTTGAAATCCGTCAGACACGTCCCGCCCCGGAAATTTTAACATAACTCGTTTCCTGAACGCATTCGTGTTATATAAACAGCCATTTGTACGGCTGGCTTTGGGTACTTTCGTTTTCAGAAAATTTGCCGGGGCGGGACGTGTCTGACGGATTTATTTGCTTTAAACGCTTCTTTACGTGGCAAACTTTCGATAACGGGCACAGGATCAAGCCAAAAAACGGGCAACTGTCAAAAAACTTTATATCTTCCGGGTCATAATTTAATCTTCTCCCCTTCTATCCGTAGTTCCATTCCACGCCGCGGCCCTCCTCGGGATCGGGAAATTCCCATGAAACGGCTCCCTGGTCGCACGCATAGAGGCACGTCCCGCATTCGATGCAGTCCTCGACCTGGAAATATACCTCCCCGTTTTCGTCGATCTTGTAGCAGTCGGCCGGACACACGTACGTGGTGCACAGATGCGGACACGTACTGTTGCAGATGTCGGTGTCGACCGAGATATGCGCCTTGATATCGGACTTCGCCTGGTTGCGGTAGTTGACCGTGCCGAGTTTTTCTGCGATGGATTTTTTGTTGTCAGTCATATCGTGGTTGCCTGTAATCGTATTAGTTGCGTGAATCGTGTTTTACAGATGGTTTTCCAGTTTCTCGTCCTGGACTGACGAGTCGGAAGCCGGAAGCCCGAAGACGGAAGGATATTCCGATCGGTAACGTGGTTGTGTATATACACAACGTCGTAACTTGCTAGTATAAACTTCCGCCTTCCACCTTCCGACAGGCGAGCTTCGCTCGCCTTTACAAATTCTTCGCGGCTTGCAGACCCAGTTTGACCAACTGCCACCAGCTGCTGTGTTCTTTTACGGCGTCGGACATCATTTTTCTTGCTTTCGGAGTCGGGGAGTCGTCCACGGTAAAGAATTTTCGTCCGAAGTCGCAGATCAGATCGGGCACCTGTTCGACCATCTCCGGCTGATGGAGCGTGCGGACGGCGCCCTGGAATCCGCGCATGTCTTTCATAACGTATGACTCCTCCAGCTTGTCGCGATACGTCTTAAGCCGACTTTTACTGAAATCCCCGGCCTCTTTGGCCTCCATCACCGTTTCGGCGGCCAGGATGCCGGATCGCATCGCGTAGTCCATGCCCTGGATCGCCTTGCCGGCGTTCATCAGCAGATTCGCCGCCTCCCCGGCAATCATGACCCCGTCGTCGTAAATTTCCTCCGGCATCACGCGCATATCCCCGGAAGAGACCACATGGGCCGAATACTCGACGATCTCTCCGCCGCAGATCATATCGCGAATGGCCGGGTGCTCTTTAAACATGTTAAGGATTTCGTGGGGCTTTTTCACTTTATCACGCAGATCCTTGAGTCCGAGAACGAGTCCCACGGATAGCGAATCCCGGTTCGTATACAGAAATCCGCCGCCCTCCACCCCGTCGGTCGCGTATCCCAGGAATTCATTCGACATGCCCGAAAGCCCGTTCAACTGAAATCGCTCATCGATCGTCTCCCGGTCCAGCCGGATCACCTCCTTGACGCCCGTCATCACGTGATCGGCCGGCACGTACTCATCCTGCAGTCCAACCTGCCGCGTCAGCAGGTTATTCACGCCCTCGGCAATAATCACGCTGTCGGCAAAAAACTCCTCCTCCCCGGCCCGGATCCCGTTCACCTTGCCATGGTCGTCGGTCAGGATTTCCTCGACCAGGATATTCGTCGCCAGAAACGACTCCATTGCCGCCTCCGATTCGTCGATGGCCTGCTGGACCTTGTCCGCCAGCCAGCGGTCAAACTTCGACCGCAGCACCACGAGTCCCTTGTACGGCTGCTCGTCGAAATGATCCGACTTGAAATCGACCGAAAACGACGACTGATCGTCCATAAACGTGAGTCGCCGGTGATTCACAAAGCGCTCCCATCCCGCCTCGTCGGAATCCTCCGTCCAATACTCCGGCACCAGCCGGGCGAGGTCGGTCCCCCACAACACGCCCCCCGACACATTCTTCGCCCCGGCGAACTCCCCCCGCTCGATCAGCAGAAATTTCATGTCGTTGCGAGCAAGGATCATGGCCGCCGAAAGTCCGGCAATGCCGCCGCCGACGATTATGGCATCGAATTTGTCTTCCATGATTGGTGCTGGTATTCGGGTTACGGGTTTATGAGCTATTCGTTAGTGGATACTGTGTTTTTTGCTTTTTTGGAAAGGTCGGAAGTCGGAAGACGGAAGCCGGAAGGCTATTCCGAACGGTAGCGCCGTGGTGTATATACACAACAACGTAACTTGCTGGAATAGCCTTCCGGCTTCCGTCTTCCGACTTCCGACAGGACGAACAAAGTGAGTCCTTTTTATGATCTATATACCAAATGACATTGTCAACACACTTTATTTGACGTCAGAAGGTCCACATGCGGATTTAAAGAATTGCGGGTCGGGCAGCGCCTTTGCATTTGTATGACTGAATTAAGTTTTGGATCTTGTCTTATGTAAAATGTAAAAATCCATATCTTCTCAATTTTATATGCCACTTACGATGAGTACTGTGAAAGAAAAAATGAAAGAAGTCATCGATTCGATGCCTGAAAATGCCACGTTCAGCGAAATATTGCGCGAATTGGCTTTTGAACAAATGATTGAACAAGGATTGAAGGATGTTCGAGAGGAAAACGTTATAACAAACGATGAAATGAAGCGGCGTATTCGTAAATGGCAAACATAATATGGACCCGGGAAGCCGAGTCATGGCTATATGAGATTCATGAATTTATTGCACAGGATAGTGAGAAAAATGCCGATGAAGTAATACGCACAATTTATGAAAAAGTCCAGCTGCTGAGAAATAATCCACTTATCGGCTACCATTATAAGACAACTCAAGAGGGAGAAATTCGAATCATTTTATTCGTACATTACCGGATTGTATATCTTACCGCCAACGGGAATTTGATTTATATCCTCGGAGTTTTTCACGGAGCTATGGAAATTGATCGTTATTTGTGACTATCATCATAAGTGCGACGGAACGGTATAGCTATCAGCCGGGCGAATGCAGTGAGCCCTCACTCCAGCTTTTTAATCAGTTCCGGCACGACTTCGTAGAGGTCACCCACCACGCCGTAGTCGGCAATATCGAAAATCGGGGCGTCGGGGTCTTTGTTGATGGCGAGGATGTGTTTGCTGTTGGCCATTCCCGCCACGTGCTGGATAGCTCCGCTGATGCCGACGGCGATGTAGAGCTGGGGCGAGACGACCTTGCCTGTCTGTCCGATTTGCAGGCTGGGATCATAGACGCCCGACTCGGTCAGCGCTCGCGAGGCGCCGATGGCCGCGCCCAGCTTGTCCGCCAGCTGCTCGATCAGCTCCCTGCCTTTTCCGTCCTCGTCCTTCGCTCCCCGTCCGGCGGCCACAATCACTTCGGCCTCCGAGAGATCGATCTCCCCGCCGCTTCCGATCTGCTTCTTCAATGCGGGCACTTGCTGCGGGGGCTCGTAGGTAAACTCAATCGGCCGGACCTCCGCCTCAACCGGCGAGGGTTCCGCATCGTATACGCCTGACCGCACCGATACCAGCACCGGCGGTTGCGAGGCCGTGGTGTTGGATAAAATCTTGGCCGCCATCACGGGTCGCTTCGCCGTGACGCCCCCCGATCCCGTCAATTCAAAGTCCGACACATCCGGCAGCACCGCCGCATCCCGCTCGGCGCCCAGCGCGCCCAGGATCTCCTTGGTCTGCTCGGTCGAGGCAAAGACCGCAATCTCCGGCTCCACCTCCTCCATCACCGCCTGCAACGCCTGAATCAGCGGCTCGTTGACCGGCGCATCCAGCTCTTCGCTCGCCACGGTAAATACCCTCGAAGCCCCATACTCGGCCACCCGGTCGACATAATCCGACGCATTCGGATGCAAGATCGAGACCCCCAATTCCTGGCCATGCTTTTCAGCCAGTTCCCGGCACCGCGAAAGGATTTCGAGGGAGGCTCGTTTGATGGTGGCGTCGGTAATCGTGATGTGTGCTAATATCATGTCCATTAATAGTTTTATTTTTAAAAGCTTGAAGCACTATACGGCCGGAAGCCCGAAGGCGGAAGACGGAAGGCTATTCCTGCAAGTTACCTTGTTGTGTATATACACAACTTCGTTACCAATCGGAATAGCCTTCCTCCCGACAACTGTCGGGATTCCGGCAGGGCGAGCTGCGCTCGCCCTATATCCCCGCCTTGTTTTCAATGTAGTCTGCCAGTTTGGCTGCCATCTCCCCGGGGTCGGCGTCTTCCAACTTGGGACCCGGTTCCCTGGGCGGTTTTTCCTCGTAGCTTTCGATGGACGTTCGGGGTTGAAGTTTTTGCTCGTCTATCCCCAGTTCGCCCAGTTGTATCGCATCCAGCGGCTTCTTCTTGGACTGCATGATGCCCTTCAGCGAGGGAATGCGCGGTTCGTTCATATCGTTCGAGCAGGTCACCAGGCAGCCGTCCGGCAGTCCGATGACCTCCTGTCCGCTGTCGGCCTGCCGCGTCACCGTCAACTCCCCGTCGGCATACTCCAGATCCACCGCATTCGTCGTAAACGGGCAATCCAGCTTGCGGGCCAGCATTCCCCCGGCCAGTCCCGCATCAGTGTCCTGCGACTGCTTCCCGCAGGCGATAATATCATACGAGGCATCCGACTGCCGGAAATGATGGGCGAGGATATCGGCATACACGGCCGAATCGTACGCTACCTCGTCTGCCGTCACAATATGAGTGGCCCGGTCGGCCCCCATCGCCAGCGCCTTGCGAATCTTCTCGCGCGCATTCTCGGGTCCGACCGACACCAGGTCCACTTCTCCCCCCTCTGCTTCAGCCAATACCAGGGCCGCCTCGACGGCCGATGCGTCATAGGCATTCAACACGGCGCGACTGGCATCCTGGATCAGCTCCCCTTCTTTAATCTGTATCGGTGCATTAACATCCGGTACCTGCTTGATGCATACGGCTATTTTCATCTCTAATATTTTTTTGAATGACTTGTCCTAGGAGTCTGTCGAACTTTCACAATTCTACTGCAAACAATCCCGACAGCTGTCGGGATATCTTTCGGCCGATTTTTCCTTAAATAGCCCCGCTATTCTACGTCAAAATCGGCCGAAACCTACCTCAAACCGGACTTTTTTTCGTTTCGAACCGGAAAGTCCGACAGACTCCTGGAACCGCTTTCATGGATTAATAATGTAGTATCTATCATCTGAATGAGCAAATGGTAAGGGCGAGCAAAGCTCGCCCGTCGGAAGGCGGAAGCCGGAAGGCAGAAGGCTATTCCGATCGGTAACGTAGTGGTGTATATACACTGCAGCGTAACGTGCTAGTATAACCTTCCGTCTTCCGGCTTCCGCCTTCCGACACTTGCATCTTAAGCTGGTACCAATTCATCCATTGCCAGTAACATTGTTCAGGCAACTAAAGTTATTGCCTGCTCCCCTATTGCAAGTCCCCATAATTCGATGAATGACCGGGATCTATTTCGGTGAGCAGATTATACGCCTGGAGTCGGATATCGGTTTCGGCGTCTTCAAATATGGCCACCAGCTCCTCGTATTTGGACGAGAAGAATAAATCGAAGAGATAGTTTCGGGTGGTATTGCGTTTGGCTTCCCGGATCAGCCGGATGGCTTTCAGCACTTCCTTGCGGGCTGATTCCTGGTCGTTGATAAATCGGTCGAGTCCGTGGCGGTGGTACCGGTATATGGCCTCGCGAAGCCGCTGGTACCCCGTGCTCTGCAGGTCGTCCACCAGGGAATAGCGGCTGTAACTATCCCCCGAGCTGCGCGACCACCCGGAGCCACTCGCCGTCTGGGCGCGATCGACGATTGACTGGGCCTCCTTGAAGTAATCCGAACCGTCCGTCGAACCGAAACTGTCATAATCGAAGCCCAGAATCACAAACACATAATAGTCGATAACCGATTCAATACTGTCGTACTGCAATAAGTCATGCGTCAGATTGGTACCGTCTTTATACGTAAACTCCCATTCGTTGTCCTTGATCTGAAACAACCGGGTACTCTGCATGGTGTTATAGATGGGACGGCTGAGCGTTATTATGAGCGTCGCCGTAAATTTCGAATTCGACGACTCATAATCCCGCAACGTGATGTCAAAATTCGCCTTGATCCGCTCCCTCTCGTGAAAATCGTCGTCGGTCCACTCGTATTTATTAATGTACCGCTCGATCTGGCCTGAAAGGTCATCCACATAATCTATCGACGAACCGCTGATACTGGAGTTGTCCAGCGACACATTGACATCCAGCTCCTGCGCGGCAGCCGTCTACGTGCCCATCATTAAAAGACAAATTGAAAGGACACTGGACGTGAAGTATCTATGCAGCACGCCGGTGCGGTTTTTCAGGTTGATAGCAAAAATATTGAGAAAATTTTTTGCAAGGATTTCATATTTCCCGCATCTAATTTAACGAACGCCGATTGGGTTGAGTATTTATGAAAGTCGGAAGGAGGAAGCCCGAAGACGGAAGGTTATACCAGCAAGTTACTTTGTTGTGTATATACACCACAGTATTACCGGTCGGAATAACCTTCCGTCCCGACAGCTGTCGGGATTCCGACGGGCGAGCAAAGCGAGACCTGACCCAATATAGTGGTTTTGACGGGAA
>CAYQXO010000119.1:0-7729 GCA_964421495.1 uncultured Balneolaceae bacterium
GCTGGTCGAAAATCATTTTACAATCTACTGATTTATCAGTGGTACCTTGGCAAATCGGTACTAAACAATCTGTAAGACCATATATTAAACGATGTTATCACTCAAGTGATTCGAGAGTTGAGTAAAATGTTGGGTGCCCGAAAACAATCCGATCAACCATTAACTAACGTTATGCATACCTTCAACAATCCAAAGCGCTCAAAATGTATTCGTTTTTTGTTAATCGGAATGATTACAGCCATGTTGCCCCTCTATACGGCGTGTGCCCAAGGGGGTGGCGATACCCTGGAAACCCTCGATTATAAAGTTAAAAGCGAGGTATTCGTCCAGGATCTATCCCAGCCCTGGGCCATCGATTTCATCGACGATCAAACCGCCCTGGTGACAGAGCTTTCGGGGCAATTGCGGGTGATTGAGAATGGTCAGCTTCGAAGCGAACCTGTTTCGGGAATACCCGAGGTTGTTTTTGCCGGACAAGGGGGATTGCTGGATGTTGCCGTTGATCCCGAATATAACGAAAATGGCTGGATTTATCTTTCCTACAGCCATGCATTGGACCACGAAGGCGGCGGACGCGCGCCGGCGATGACCCGCGTGGTCCGGGGACGCCTTGACAACAATGAGTGGGTCGACCAGGAAGTCGTTTTTGAAGCGCCTCACGACACCTACCGCACGACGCGTCATCACTACGGCAGCCGTATCGTATTTGACGAGGAGGGATTGCTGTACTTTTCGATCGGAGATCGAGGCGGCAAAAAACAGGCCCAGCAACTGGATCGGCCCAACGGAAAAATTCACCGGATTCACCGCGACGGATCCATCCCGCAGGATAATCCCTTTGTCGATCAGGCGAATGCCATCAAATCGATCTTCTCCTACGGCAATCGCAACCCGCAGGGCCTCGCCATCCATCCGGAAACGGATGAACTATGGGCAGCCGAACACGGCCCGCGCGGAGGTGACGAGCTGAACCTGATCAAATCCGGCAATAATTACGGTTGGCCCGAAATATGCTACTGCATTAACTACGACGGGTCGAGGCTGACGGATCACCGTACCAAAGAGGGAATGGAGCAACCAATCCTGTACTGGCGCCCCTCCACCGCCGTAAGCGGCACGGATTTTTACACCGGCGAGCAATTCGACACCTGGAAGAACTACCTGATGGTAAGTGCCCTGAAATACCAGGAAGTCCGTCTGCTGAATATCAAGGAAAACCGCGTCCTTCACCAGGAAGTGATCCTGAAAGACGCCGGTCGTGTGCGAGAAGCCGTTACGGGTCCGGACGGAGCCATCTACGTTGTATTGAACGCCCCGGCGCAAATATTACGGCTCTCGCCGATCGAGGAAAGCTGGCAATAAAAGAAAAAGGCGGAAACTCCACGTCCGCAACCCGAAGAGAGTTTTAATAACTGGGAAAACAATGGGAAAATTAATAACTCATTTTCACAGGGTCGTTATAACCCCATACTTGCAGGCATTATATAGTATATTGAGAACAGCATGTCGATGTGTATAAAAATCAGAAATTGCTTGCCTGTATACAATTGACCTCTTTCCCCTCCTGGTAAACAAGTCCTTTTTTCAGTTATTCATAAATTCCTTACCTTTTAAAGCAACATTGAACCGTATTCAGCAGTTATCTTATATCTGCAAGAGTAATTTTACAACCCAAAAACAGACAACATTCTATGAAATCTTTTAATGGTATTTTAACGCTGGCTCTATCTTTTTTATTCGCCTGTGGCGGGGGTGGCGAAGAGAGACAACCCCAACAGGCAGAAAGTGCCTCGAGTACGCAACCGGCAGAAATGACGGATGACGTCCGAACAATTGAGCTCATCGGAATTGACCAGATGAAGTTTGTCGTGGCAGAATCCCAGGAAGGTGTATTCACAAGTGACTCCCTCTCTTCCGGCGGAACTACTTATTTTGTAGTTGACAGCATCGCCGCAACCCCGGGCGAGGAGCTCAAGGTGAAGTTGGAAAACGTTTCCAGCCTGCCGGCCAACGCGATGTCCCACAATTTCGCAGTTCTGGAGCTGGGCACCGATGCGCAGGCCTTTGCGAACGCCTCGGCCAAAGCAAAAGACAACGAGTATATAGCTCCTGATATGGAAGACAGGGTCATCGCCACCACCGAGATGCTGGGCGGCGACGAAACGGATACCGTTTCCCTCTCCGTGCCGGACCAGGAAGGCCGATATGATTACGTCTGCAGTTTTCCCGGTCACTTTTCTGCCGGCATGAAGGGCAAACTGATTGTACAATAGTAACTCTTTTTACTTTCCCCATAGACCGGTCGGTAACTCAACCGACCGGTTTTTTTATTTGCCCCATGAATCTTCTTTACGCTCCTTCCCTTAATTTTCACGGCAGCCCTCTCCGCGATCTCATACATTTTTTGGATGAACGTGCTCTTTTTTTATATCTTTTAGATGAATTGCAGGTGTTTTGATCGTCAAGATCGAAATGAAAAGGGAAGCCGGTGTGAATCCGGCACTGTACCCGCAACTGTAAGTTTCGTTATCCTGTTTTTTAATACAACCACTGTCACCAAAATTGAGTGGCGGGAAGGGACAGGATCCAAGAAACGAGTCAGGAGACCTGCCTGCAAATACAGAATTAACGAGGCCTTCGGGAGTTAGGGCCGCGTTTGGACACATGCCGCGGTGGCGAGTTTGCAGGAAAAGTATCATTGTCACCGCCGTGATGCAGGCATCTTGTAGTCAAATGCTTATCGTGTCCGATCGTACGCTCCCCTTACTGTCCCAGGCCTCATGTTCATGGGAATATCAAATTGAAATGAGGAAGGAAATTCATGCTTACACACAATCTGGGATATCCCCGCATCGGCGCTGAACGCGAACTCAAGCGATGGGTGGAGTCGTACTGGAAAAACGAGATAAATCAGACGACCCTGCTAGACCATGCCAGGGAACTACGACAACGACACTGGAAACGCCAGAAGGAGGCGGGCATCGACCTGGTACCTGTCAACGACTTCTCCTTCTATGACCAGGTCCTGGATACCGCTTTGATGGTCGGGGCCGTTCCCGAGCGATACCGATCGCTGTACGAGGAGGAAGTCGATCCGGAGGCCAGCTACCCGATCGATACGTATTTCGCTATGGCCCGTGGTTTGCAGGAAGGCGACTATGATCTGTCAGCTATGGAGATGACCAAATGGTTTGACACCAACTACCATTACATCGTCCCCGAACTGAGTCAGAATCAGAGCTTTCAAGTCAGTTCTTCCAAAGTACTTGATGAATTCAAAGAGGCCCGGGAACTGAATATAGACGCCAAGCCGGTGCTACTGGGTCCGGTTTCCTTTCTGCTGCTCGGAAAAGAGACGGATGACGACTTTCATCGGCTGGATCTGCTGGATAAATTGCTCCCGGTGTATCAACAAATTCTTCATACGCTGCAGGACGCTGGTGCCGACTGGATCCAACTGGACGAACCCTTCCTGGTAATGGATCTTGACAGCAAAGCCCGCGAAGCCTACCGGAAGGCGTATAATACCTTGACCGATTCCCTCGATCAATCCCGCTTGATGGTTGCCACCTATTTTGACGGACTCCGGGACAATGCGAAGCTGGCCGCCGATCTGCCCGTTACCGCCATCCACCTCGACCTCGTTCGCGGTAACGATCAACTGGACCGCCTGAAGGACACCTTCGGCGATACCGATCACATGATCTCGCTCGGACTGGTTAACGGCCGGAATATCTGGAAAAAAGACCTGGATCACGGTATGGAGCAAATCCGGCAGGCGGCCGATCAACTGGGAGAAGATCGGCTGATGCTGGCCCCCTCCTGCTCGCTGCTGCATGTACCGCACGACCTGGAGCAGGAAGGCGACGAAACGGCCCTTCCAGCTGATATAAAGCGATGGATGGCTTTTGCCCGGCAAAAATTGCAGGAAATCAACCTCCTCAGAAACAAGTGGACGGAGAACCTTTCGGCAGAGGAGGAAGAACAATACAAAAGCCACCAGCAGGAGGTGAACAGTAAAGCGGAATCCGAGCTGGTACACAATTCCGAGGTTAAACAACGGGTGAAGCAAATTGGCGAGGAGGATCTCGAACGTGACCATCCCTATCCGCAGCGTGCTCCACAGCAGCAAAAACATCTTGATCTTCCGCTGTTTCCCACCACCACTATCGGCTCGTTTCCGCAGACGAAAAAAGTGCGCCGCTGGCGAGCCGACTATCGCAAAGGCGACATGGACCGGGAAACCTATTATCAAAAGCTGCAGTCCGAAATCGAGGAAGCGGTACTGCTGCAGGAGGACATAGGAATCGACCTGCTGGTCCACGGCGAGTTTGAACGTAACGACATGGTGGAATACTTCGGCCAGCATCTGTCGGGCTTCGTCTTTACCCGTAACGGATGGGTGCAAAGCTACGGCAGCCGCTGCGTAAAGCCCCCCATTATTTATGGAGATGTAGAACGTCCCGATCCGATCTCGGTCGACTGGTCCTCGTTCGCCAGCTCGCTGACCGACCGGCCCGTAAAGGGGATGCTCACGGGACCCGTTACCATGCAGCAGTGGTCGTTTATCCGCAATGACCAGCCGCGGTCCGAGACCACTCTGCAGCTTGCCCTGGCCATCCGGGACGAAGTGTCCGACCTCGAAGAGGCCGGTATTCAAGCTATTCAGATCGACGAACCGGCCTTGCGCGAGGGACTTCCGCTGCGCAAAGAGGACTGGGACGATTACCTGGAATGGGCTGTTAACGCCTTTCGCGCGGCCTCGTCCGTCGTTAACGACGAGACCCAGATTCACACGCACATGTGCTATGCCGAGTTCAACGATATAATTGAATCCATCGCAGCCCTCGACGCCGACGTCATCTCGGTGGAGACCTCCCGGTCCGACATGGAACTGCTCGAGGCATTCGTCGATTACAACTATCCCAACGAAATCGGTCCCGGCGTCTACGATATCCACAGTCCCCGTATTCCGCCGACCGAGGAAATGGTCGACTTACTCGAAAAAGCCACCGAGGTCCTCGAACCCCGGCAAATATGGGTCAATCCCGACTGCGGACTGAAAACCCGCGGATGGGAAGAAACCAAGCCGTCGCTCAAAAATATGGTGGATGCCGCCGAACAGATGCGCCAAAAGATGAAGAAGCCGGCAGAGTAAGAGCCGGACCGGAAACTGAAAGCTCAAAGTTTCCAATAGCTTCTTGTAAAGCGGTACTCACCTCTCCCTTTGACGAAGAACAAGCGTATCGTTCAGCTTTGAACTTTCAAATAGAAGCTACATTTCTCCGATTGGACGTGTTTATCTCCGATTACACTTTTGAGCCCGTCCAATCACACAGGGATGCCGTTGATAGCGGCATCCCTTTTTTATTTTTATGATTGCCTGAAATATTTTTTCTCATTCAGTTACGAAGTTTACCGAAGACTCATTTAAAAATGGTATAAAGTACTTACTTTAAATGCAGATTTCATCCTAGATAACAGTTTGTCAGCGCTATTTTATATGCTTAAAGATGAAAATACTAAAAGCAATCGAAACCCCTCCAAACAGCGGGATTATAATAATAGCTGGCAGTATACTTTGTCCCAGGAGCCCCATTGCAATTACTTTTGCGGTTAGAGCGATCATTAGTATGGAAAGAAACACCAGGTAGACTGGAGCAAGCAAATACCCCAGTGGTCTTTTTTTATGAGAAGTAGTCCGGTTACCCCATATCCTCCTCAAACAACGAAACGAACTCGAAATCCTCGCCGTTAAACAGGCCTTTATCGCTGAGCTTTAACTTGGGGATAACCAGCAGTGCCATAAAAGAGAGGGTAATGAACGGAGCCTGCAAGTCGCATCCCATGCTTCCGGCAAATGAACGGATCTTTTCATATTCCCGGGCCACCTCCTCGTACGACAGGTTGCTTATGATGCCTGCTATGGGCAGTGGAAGCATTTTGTTTTTCTGCCCCTGTACCGCACTTATACCTCCCTGTTTGTCGATAACCAAGTTTGCGGCCTCGGCAATTGCATGATCCTCCGCACCGACTACGACAATATTATGGGAGTCGTGGGCAACGCTGGAGGCCAGGGCTCCCGTCTGCAGACCAAAATTCTTGATAAATGCCACCGACGGATCCTCGTCCCGATATCGATTTACCACCGCCAGTTTCAACAGATCCCGGGAAGGATCCGCCACGACATTACCATTATCGGTCTTGGGCTGATAATGCAGCTCCTCGGTTACCAGTTGACCTTCCCGGGCCTCGATTACGCGCAGCCTCCCCCCTTCATAGTCCACCTCAAAATCTTCGGCCCGTTTCGGCCCCGTGTCAAACTTGTTAACCACCCGCGACTCCCGGCGATCAATCAGCGGCTGTCCCTCTTCGGCCACCCTTTCCCCGTCGATAAAAGTCCGCAGCACGTTAAACGCATCCGCCTCCGGGGCATCAATCTCGATAAAGTCGGCCGGATCGCCGTCCCGCAGCAAGCCGACGTCCAGCCCGTAATGCTCCACCGGATTCACGCAGGCGGCCTTCAGTATTTTCATCAGATCGCAGCCTTGATCGAGGGCACGGCGGACCAGCCGGTCGATATGTCCCTCGGCCAGCGCATCCGGGTGCAGATCGTCGCTGCAAAACATCGTATTTTCGTAGTGCTCTTCCAGCAAAGGTATCAATTCATCAAAATTACGGGCCGCCGATCCTTCCCGGATGATCAGCTTGAGGCCCGCTTCCAGCTTTTCTCGTGCTTCCTCAAGCTGAAAACTCTCATGATCGGTCGAGATCCCGGCTTCCGCATACGCCTGCGCATCCTTACCCCGTACGCCCGGCGCATGTCCGTCGCACGGCTTACCGCGCTCGCGGGCCGCTTTTATCTTCTGCATCGTCTGGTCTTCGCGAGCGATAACGTCCGGAAAGTTCATCACTTCTCCGAGGTAGCGAATCTCATCTTTATCCAGCAGCCGCTCCACTTGTTCCGGACCCAGACGCGCACCGCTGGTCTCGAACGGAGTTGCCGGCACGCAGGAGGGGGCACTGAAATTGAATTTAAACGGTACCCGCCTGCCATCTGCTATCATATATTCGACCCCCTCAACGCCGAGCACATTGGCAATTTCATGGGGATCCGAGACCGTCGCCACCGTCCCATGAATGGTCGCCACCCGCGCAAACTCCGACGGCGTCAACATCGAGCTCTCGATATGAATGTGGGCGTCGATCAATCCCGGCAGCAGATAAGTATCATAATCCGCGTCATGCTCCCGGGTCACCTGATCTATACGTCCACCATTCACTTGAATAGTTCCCGGATAGATCTCCTCATTCACCGGATCAACGATGTTGCCTGAAATCGAAAAATCATGCTCAGCCATAATGGTTCAATATATTTCCTTGTGAAATTGCCACTCATACCTACATAGAGCTGTTCAGAAACCAAAACGAAATGCAATCTATAAAAGTCAGCGCAAAATAACGAATGCGACCGGCGGGAAGCGGGACGCCCTCCCAATCCGGTATTGAAACAATCATGTAAGTTATTTAAATTCAGTCTAAATTAAATTTAAGGAAATCATTTTCAGTCACGAGAGGTGACGAAGAATTTTCAGACTATTATGAAGCAAGCAGGTTGTTTGAGCGTACGACGTTTTGCCATCCCTTTGTTCATATTTTCTTTTCTACTTACCGGACAGCCGCTGATTCACGCACAATCATCGGAGGTCTCACAAGACAAGACCCGCAC
>CAYQXO010000120.1:0-7693 GCA_964421495.1 uncultured Balneolaceae bacterium
GGCAAAACCGCAAGAAAAAATTTTCAATCGAAAGAGCGGCCGTTTGCCCCGGTTTTTCAAAGACCTCTATAACTCAGTTGCCAATGCAGACTTCAGTTTTATAATAATCTTACTCTTTTTACCGGAAATTAATTCTCTATACTCCGGCATCTGCATGTTTCATGCATAGTCGTAAGCCAAACAGACTGAAAACCTATATACATTATGAACTTTACTTTACGTTAAGTAAGTTGCAAACAAATTGGGCAAACTTTTCGACCATGATTTCCAAAGAACAAGTAAAAAAAGAAATAGACGGACTATCTGACGCAGAGTTGGAAAAAGTGTACCAGTATCTCACTTCTCTGAAAAAGGCCAAAAAGTCTACTCCTGAAATTCGCTCCCTTAAACTCAACGGAAAGCTGGACTCCCGGGATATTCGGTCTTTAGTATATGAGTAAGGTACTCGTTGACACAAATATCCTGGTATACGGCATTGATCAGGATTCTGCCTTCTTTTCCAGGGCTCGGAGTGTTTTAGAATCTTCAAATATTGAGTTATTTACCACATCAAAAAATCTGAGCGAGTTTCTAACCGTTGTAACTCGCTCATCTGGATATGACCTGGATACTGCTCTGGCATTAGAAATTCTGGACGAGATTATCGAGGGGGTAACGATTCTATATCCCAATAATGAATCATTTGCAGTATTACTTGAGTTGGTCGAACGCTACAAACCATCGGGGCTTAAAATACATGATTTTGAAATTATCAGTATTGGACTTGCTCATAAAATTCGTGACCTGGCAACGTTTAATACCGCTGATTTTAAACCCGTCAAAGAATTGTCACTGATCGATCATTAAACCATGAAGCCTATATGCATTTTTTTGTCGCCGTCTTTGTTTTGTTTTCGAGTGAGGTAGCGGGTGAAGGCGGCCAGCAAAAGGGCGGATACTACGAGGGTAATGGCGTAGAAACGGTAGGATAGATAGAAATAGGCGATCGCGAGGAGGGCGAACCAGCAGTTGAGTCCGTACAGGATGAGGATGGCCTGCCGCTGGGTCCAGCCGGATCTTACCAGGCGGTGGGAGGTGTGATCGCGTCCGCCGAGGACGGGAGATCGTCCGCTGACCAGCCGGCTGATGATTACCAGGAGCGTATCATACAGCGGTACGAACATTAGGGCGGCCGCAAGGCTTATGTAGACTTCCGGCGAGGCGGTGACGACGTGCAGGGGAACGGCCAGCGACAGGGCCGCCAGCAGGAATCCCGCGAATTGACTTCCCGTATCCCCCATGAAAATTCGCGCCGGATGGAAGTTGAACACCAGGAAACCCCCCGCCGCGGCCGACAGCGTCCAGGCGGCGACGGCAGCAGGCAGGGCTCCGAGCGACCACGCCATGAATCCCATGGCCGCCGACGATACCACGGCGACCCCCGGAGCCAGCCCGTCCATGTTGTCGAGCAGATTGAACGCATTGGTGACGAGCACCACCCATCCCAGGGTCAGCGGAATGGTGTAGCCGGAAAACATCCCGTAGCCGAGTTCCAATCCGTCGGCCAGCAGCATGCCCCCGGCCGCCAACTGGGCGGCGACCTTGGCCATCGGACCGATTTCATACCGGTCATCCGCCCATCCAACCATCAACATCAACGTACCCCCCGCCAGGATCCCGTACAACTTATCAAATCCGTAGATTGCCGTCCCCAGAACCCAGGCGATATAAATGGCAATGCCCCCCATCAAGGCCACCGGGCGTTTATGCCAGCGTTGTTGCTTTGGATACTCCAGGAAATCGTATGTATGAGCGAGTTTAATTACCAAGGGGGTGACGGCTAAAGCACTGATGAGTGCCAGGGCCGGGCTTATTAGTGGTAATTGGTTCATTGCTGTTTTGTTGGTAATTAAGTCGGAAGTCGGAGGTCGGATGACGGATGTCTATTCCTGCAAGTAACGGGGGCGAGTATATACACCAAAGTGTTACCGGTCGGAATATGGCATCAGACATCCAACCTCCGACTTCCGACGGGCGAACAAAGTGAGCCCTAACTCCAGCTTTATTTCACCAACACCGCCCGCGCCGGGGCCCCGTCGGCGCCCTCGATTTTCAGCGGAAGACAGTAGAGATCGTACCGCCCCTCTTCCACGTTGTTTAGATTCACGGTTTCCAGGATAATAACCTCGTTTTTTAGCAGGACCTCGTGGGTCCGGTCGCTGCCGCCGAATCGCTGGATGGAACAGTAATCGATGCCGATAAGCTCGATGCCGCGGTCGACGATCCACCCGGCGGCGTCGGGGGTCGGGGCTACGTAGTCTTTCTTGAATTCAGTATGGTTTTCGGCCCAGAGCCGGGAGTTGTCGGTCTTTAGCAGCAGACGCGTGATATCCGCCGGCAGGTCCCTGTTTTCCAGGTCCGCGGCGGTGATTTTATCGACGCCCTCGACTGCGGCCACATAACACGGGCCCATCAGCACCGACAGGTCCAGCTCCTCGACCGTTTTCCCCTCGTCAAAATAATGATAGGGCGCATCCACGTGCGTCCCCACGTGCACATCGGTATCCAGCCGCGAAAAATTCGCCCCGTCGCCCCTGCTGCGGTAGCCGGTCTGCGTCACCCGAATGCCCAGGCTTCCGGGCCATATCGGCATGTTATTGTGGAGTGGTAAGGTGATGTCGATATGTTGTTGCATAGCAACAAGTCGGAAGACGGAAGCCGGAAGACAAAAGGTATATTCCTGCAGGTAACCTGGTGGTGTATATACACTATAGGGTTACCGATCGGAATAGACTTCTGGCTTCTGTCTTCCGACTTCCGGCTATTTTTTTGCAAGTTTTTGTTCGTGACTCGATCTAATACCCTCAAAGTCATTCATAAACTTAATAACATGTAACAACATAATAACATGGAAAAACTAAAAAAATCATTCGGTTTTAAAGAATTGGAGGTCTGGCAGCGAGCAGTTTCGTTTGCTGATTATGCAATTTCCCTGGGTGAAATCCTGAACTCTCCCGCAAATCATTTTCGACTGGTCGAACAAATTGAATCGGCTTCCACTTCGGTCGCGCTTAACATTGCTGAAGGAAAAGGACGATACTCAGACAAGGAATTTACCCGATTCCTGTATATAGCAAGAGGGTCTCTTTACGAGACTATTACGATGGCCGTAATATTCCATAAAAGAAACTGGATAACCGAAAAGCAACTGGATGACTTGCAAGCTGAGGCGTTTGAAATAGCCTCCATGATCAAAGGGCTGATCAATTCATTAAAAAAGGTGAAAGCATAAAGTCTGAAGCCGGAAGCATATTCCGAGCGGTAGCGTTGTGGTGAATATACCCAACCCGGTTACTCGCCGGCATCGCCTTCCGCCTTCCGGCTTCCGGCTTCCGGCATTAGTTTAATATCATCATAATCGGCACTTGCCGAGTCGCCGACACTGTCGCCGTCGCTGAGGATGAGGAGGGCGATCGGTTTTTTGGGCGGGGTGCCACCGTGCAGACGCTTGTAGTCTTTGAGCAGGTTTCGCTCTACGGTGATCCACTGGCCCAGCTCGTCGCTTCCCGACTCGACGACCTCGATCTGCTGCTTGTTGAGCAGCTTGGAGGCGTTGGTGCCGACGGGGAGACTGGTGCTCCACGTGTAGCGGATGCTGACGGGCAGTTTTTTGACGACGTAGTTCGCCATTTCGAAGACCACGTAAATGCTGGCGGCGGCGTCGTTGCGGTCCGAACTTCTTTCATTGGCCCCCTCCGGCAGATCGTGTACCCGCCACCGCCAGCTCAGAATGGGCGTCTCATGAATATTGACGTCCTGCTTGTTGACCAACGGGTAATTGATATGCTTGGCCCCCGTGCCTTCGTAATGCAAATAGTGATTGCCGCCGGCTTCCCGCTGGATCCGATAGAGATAGGTTTGCCGGCTCCTGGCTGACATCGACCGCAATTTGCTGCTGCCGTCCCTGTTATACCACCCGGCCGGAAGCTCGCCGACCTCTTCGTCCTCAAAATCGTCAATGAGATAGGTTTCCGCTTCGCCTTCCCCCGATTGTCCCCGGACCTCCGCAGCATCCAACATTATCAATGCCAGCATCGCAACGGTCGCAAGACCCCCGTATATGACAAAAAACGAGGCGTATTTGTGAAATACATTGTGAAATTTAACTCTGTCGGTTCGCATGCCCTTCAATTGTCTATGATAGAACGATATGGCCTGTTTTCATACAACGTCAACGTAGCTAACTGGAATTAATTTGATAATAATAACAAGTCGGATCCCCGACAGCTGTCGGGAGGATGTCATATTCCGATCGGTAGCACTGTTGTGTATATACACTACACTAATACCTGCTGGTATAGACATCCGTCATCCGTCCTCCGTCATCCGACTTGTTGCCCAATCAAACACCTTATACCAGGGGAAGCCAATGATGATCAAAAGATAAATGAAATAGGTGAAGTCTATATGCATGGTCAGGGTGATGCCGAGGTGCATGGCGATGAGGAGGCTTGCAATGTAGGGGCGGGTTGGGCGGTACCAGAGGGTGAATCCGAACAGTTCGACCAATAATCCTGTTGTGAGAATAAGGGTGGCGGCTGGTTGAGAGGCCGTGACAAGCTCCTGGAGGGAGTTCAGCTCGAACGCGCCGAATCGGGAGAGCATGTCGATACTCTTTTCGTCGATCCACAGCCACAGATGCCTCCCGTCCACCCAGTTGAAGCCGGTGGCTACCAGCTTGCAGATGGCGGAGGAGATGTATCCCAGTCCGATGAAGAATGTCGTCATCCCGAAGGCCAACTTGCGTCGGTATTCCTCCACGCACGGGTGAGCGGCGGCGGCCAGTCCCAACGCCAGCAGGGCTATGCCGGTGAAGGTGGATCCGTGCTCGATCTTGCCCTGGGAAAACCGGGCCGCGTATTGCAGGTGAAACAGCAGGAGCGCCGCAAGGTAGGAATATCCCTTGGATCGCCCTTTTACGAACAAGCCACGGAGGACAAAAAACGTAACCAGCCCTGCGGTGATCAACGCAAAGGGTCCGTCGAACATGAAGGAGACGTCAAAATAGTGGGCGAGCCCCACCGGACGTACCACCGTCCCCAGTTGCCTGATCTCGGATACCCAGCTCCAACACAACCGGAGCGTCTGATAGAGCACCATGATCTCCAGCAGCTTATAGTGCCACCTGGCGCCGGTCGAATCCGACTGGTCGGTGTGGAACAGGTTGCGGGCAAGCCTGCATTTCTCACGAGAGAAATTTATGTATGACGCTATGTCCATGAAATTCAACTACCTATCTTTAACATATGTTTCTTTCTTAAACAACAGTCTGCCGCCGCTGCAAAATTGCTTAGTGATAAACGCGGGCAAGCCGTTCTTTCATCATTTCACTTCCGTGTTTGTCATGTTGACTCGTTCGCTGAAGATGGTCGTATCGCGGTTCAGATAGATATAGGGGCGATACGTGACCACCACCGTATCGGGATCCGACTGAAGCCGGCCGGTGACCCTGTATATCATCAACGGCTGCTCGTCCACCACGGACTCGAACAGCTTGCGAAGTCCCCCGATCCGATCCTCGTCCCACGTTTCATTTTTCTGCAGAAATCCGGCCAGGTCGTTCTGACTGATCTCCACCTCTTTCAGGGCCAGCACCTCGCCGGGCAACTCTTCCCGTCGATTCGCCACCGACCACTCCCCCGGCCGATCGGTATCCACCTTCATCACCAGACTTCGCGTCCACGAGTTCCCCGCCTGCGAAAACATGGGATATATACTGAAAGGCCAGAATTCACCCCGGTGCGTAGCCACCAACACAATCTGCAGCAACAGCACCAACCCGATAAGAATCAAACTTCTCCTGCCGAATTCCATGATGAATTACCTGGCTGTTTTTTTAGTTAATCAATACCGGACGCCCCGGAGTCATATAATTTTGTTAACAAAAAAGAATATTTTCAAAAAATCTTTTAAATTTTTCATTTTTTACTTGCGCCAGATTTTTATTTCACGTAGTTTAACAATCAATGAAAGCAACCCTTGACGGGAAACGCTTTCACCCATGCCTTGAGGGGCATACAACGGCAGGTTTATAAAGCACAACGCCTGCTGAAAATTCTGAGAGGGACGCTGGCAACGCTGCAGTGAGCGCGGCAATTATCGAAACAATCGATCACTCCCCTGAATTATTTCAAATAAAAATTTACACCTATATTACGGGGACCCTATGTGTATTTATAAGCTAATAAAACAACTATCAAGAGCCGCCGCATTACGTCTCACCAGCCCGGGAGGCGGCCGATTTTCCACGATTTACGGGGCAAGCCATTCCCGTTTTTCGTCCACCGGACGCGGTCGTATTTCAGACCTCACTCCCGCGATCTTTTCTCTCCCATGTCCAATAATCATCAAGAAAAATAACAATCCCACAACAGGATATTTGATTCATCCCAACCTCTTATCCTGCAATGTGTAATTCTCCCTGAAAAAATATTTCGAGAGAGCATCAAAACTCAAAAGCCCGGTTGATCGCCGGGCTTTTTTTATTTACAGGGCTCGCGCAGTGAGCCCGCCGGATGGCGGATGACGGATGTCTATTCCGATTGGTATCGATGTTGTGTATACACACCACGCGGTTACTTGCTTGAATAGGCCTCCGACGTCTGACATCCGCCATCCGACGGGTGAGCGAAGCGAACCCTTTTTCTTCTTTGTTCATAACCCGAGAAGGATTATCTTGTATAATTCAAATTTGTTATTCCAAATCTTTGAAATTGAAAAAATAAATTGGAGCATATGTTAAAGGAGCTAATCGAGATTACGCGTCGTGCGGGGAAGGAAACGCTGACCTTTTATGAGGATGAGGTGGAGGTGGAGATGAAAGATGATGATTCTCCCGTCACCCGGGCCGACCTGGCTGCACATAATGTGATTCTCGGGGAACTGAGTACGTTGACGCCGGAAATTCCGATTGTTTCGGAAGAGGGATCCTACCTACCCGATCGCGAGGATGAGCCGGCTTCCTCGGAAGTGGGTCAGTCGTCCACCGCCGATCCCGACATCCCGTCCTACGAAATTCGGAAGGACTGGGAGCGATTCTGGATTGTGGATCCCCTGGACGGAACCAAGGAGTTTATCAAGAAGAACGGCGAGTTTACGGTCAATATCGCCCTGATCGAGGACGGCAAGCCGATCATGGGCGTGGTGTACGCCCCGGCCGAGGAGCTGCTCTATTATGCCTCTCGCGGAAAAGGATCTTTCAAGCAGAAGGGCGACGGAGCGGCCGAGCGCCTGCGGTCCGTCCCCGCCGACCGCTCCAGGCCGCTCGTACTCGCCCAGAGCCGCTCTCACAGCTCCGACGAGCTCGAAAACTGGATTGAGGAACAGGGCATCACCCTTAAAGACCGCATACGGGCCGGCAGCAGCCTGAAATTCGGACTGGTAGCCGAGGGCAAAGCCGACCTGTACGTGCGCATGGGTCCCACGATGGAGTGGGACGTCGCCGCCGGCGACGCCGTCTTCCGCTACTCCGGCAAAAACGGCGAACGACACTCACCGCTGACGTATAACAAGAAAAGCCTGAAGAATGAGGGTTTCGTTATTGGTCTCGAGCAGTAGCAGTATTTGAGCTCGAAGCTCGAAGCTCGAAGCTGGAAGGATATTCCTGCGAGTTATCTTGTTGTGTATATACACCACGGCGTTACCGACCAGAATA
>CAYQXO010000121.1:0-7655 GCA_964421495.1 uncultured Balneolaceae bacterium
AATACACCATCATTTTCGGGATGGTGGAGATTATAGATCAAGCGCGTATTCTGGAAAACATCCTCATCCTTGTAAAGGGTTTTCACCAACAAGGGAATCAAGCCGGCGGGCCAATCGTGGCAATGGATGATGTCTGGCTGCCAACCGAGTTTCTTAACGGTTTCAAGTACGCCTTTGTTATAAAAAACCAGCCGTTCGTCATTATCGTCGTAAAAATCTCCGGAATCCGGATCATTAAACAGGCCGTTCCGCTCGAAATACGTATCATTATCCAGAAAATAAACCTGCAGCTTGGCATTCGGGATGCTGGCCACTTTAATCCGCATACTCTCTACGTTATCCCCCACTTCCACTTCAATACCCGACAATCGTATGACTTCATGCAAACGATTACGGCGGTCACTGATCGTCCCGTATTTAGGAAGCAGAATACGTATCTCGTATCCCTTATCCTGCAAAGAGGCCGGGAGAAATCTTAACAGGTCAGCGGTATTGGTCATGCGGGCAAAAGGTGAAATCTCAGCAGCAGCGTACAGTACTTTCATATTGTTTTTATTTGGCGATTAGGATGTGTAATAACGGTGATGGGCTTTTTGACTATTACTCTTCTTTCTTGGCATTACTCTCTTCATCGTCGACGTAAAACTGATCCATCTCGTCCTCCAATGAATAGAAATCAAACAAGGTATCGCCACGCAGACCTAATCGCAGCGTTTCGACCGGTATAACTTCAGCAGGAGCAATATTACCCAAATTTACATTACTGCCGAATTTTCGAATAAACCACACCTGTTGTTGCTTTTTGGGAGCCTCAAAAATCATTTTCTCTACCGGAATCTGGTCAACAATTTCATCAATCAAGCCCGACCGCACTTCTCCATTGGGTCGAAAAACGCCGACCGTACCACTTTCCCGGGCTTCAGCAATAATTTTCCAGGCTCCTGCCTCGAGTTCTTTATTTATCATGCTCACCCATTTATAGGGCGGAATGATATCATTCGGATTTTTACTTCCGACTTCTGAAAGGACGGTAAAATCCTGGCTCAAGTCAGCTATTATATTTCGCTTGCGTTCTTCCGACAGCCAGATAGTTCCGTTCGATACTTCGACGTACTCAATACTAAATCGCTTCAATAACTTTTTATATGCATCCAGCTGATCCCGTAAAACATACGCCTCGAACAGCGTACCACCAAAATATACCGGGATGTCGGCATTATCATAGACCGCCAACTTATCTTCCAGATTCTGGGTAACATAGGAGGTGCCCCAACCCAGCTTTACAATGTCTACATAATGAGAGCTGGATTCACAAAAATCCTCTGCTTGTCGAACACTAAACCCTTTGTCCAAAGCCAGAGTTATACCTTTTTCACGCGGTTTTTCTGTTCGATCAGGTAGATTATTCAATTTAAAAGCCATAATTATCGTTTTTTTCCGAAATTTGAATGGTCAAAGATACTAAATGGATCCCTCTAATTAAAGGCGTTTGCCTATTCCATCGACAGACCCATTTATTATCCACGATTCGTTTCTTCGTGCTCTTGTCTATTACCTAATGTAACTAAATGTCGAATTCTTTCCCGGTCAACGTTCTCCAGCATATCGCGCGTATATCTCCAACGCCAATTTCCCTCCGCTTTTCCAGGCAAATTCATTCGATGTTCCGTATTCAAGTTCATGAAATCCTGTAGCGGAAATATGGCCTGGTCCGCCACCGACAGCATACCCAGCCTGATAAGTTCCCAGTTTACTTCATCGCCCGAAGAGCGGGTATAGCGCCGAAGAAAATCTTTTTCCTCTTCGGGAGCGCTTCTATACCATCCCAGGGTGGTATCATTGTCATGAGTACCGGTGTATACCACGGAATTGGGATGATAATTATGAGGCAGAAAGTCGTTGCCGGAATCGCTGCTGAAAGCAAATTGTAAAATCTTCATACCCGGCAAGCGATATTTGTCGCGCAGCGCTTCTACTTCGGGAGTCATTACCCCTAAATCCTCTGCAATAATCGGCATTTCTCCCAGGCGGTCATACAGCGTATCGAACAGTGCTTCGCCGGGAGCCTTGACCCACTCCCCGTATTCGGCCGTCTTGGCTTCTGCGTCAATTTCCCAAAAAGCCTCAAATCCCCGAAAATGGTCGACCCGAATGGCGTCGAACATCTTAAACATCTGTTCAAACCGCCGAATCCACCAGGAGAAACCGTCTTCCTTCAGCTTTTCCCAACGGTAGAGCGGATTTCCCCAGAGCTGGCCGGTTTCACTAAAATAATCCGGCGGCACCCCGGCTACTTTCTGTCGCCTGCCCTGCTTGTCGACTTCAAAATACCGGGGATTGGCCCAGACGTCGGCACTGTTATGATCTACAAATATGGGAATGTCGCCTACCACACGAATACCCCGCTCGTTGGCGTAGGTTCGGAGATCATTCCATTGATTAAAAAATTCATATTGAACCCAGTAGTGATAGTCAATTCGATCGCGGTACTCATCGGCAAGTTCCCGGACTGCATCCGGATTCCGCTGTGCCAGCGGAGGATCCCACTCGTTCCAGGGCACATAGTCATGGTGTTCCAGAAAGGTCATGAACACCGTAAAATCATCCAGCCAGTGTTGATGTTCATTTTTGAAAGCCTCCATATGCCGGCGTCGGTCTTCGCCCGCCTGTTCGTAAAATCGCCTGGAGGCCTTCCGAAACAACTCTTGCTTGATTTCATACGCCTTTTCATACTCTGCCTCCACCCGGGAAGGTTGCCGAACCGAAGCTGCTTCTTCCGGCGTCAACAGTCCTTTTTCAACCAGAAGATCCGGACTTATCAGATATGGATTACCGGCAAATGCTGAATAACTGGCATAGGGAGAGTCCCCATAACCCGTGGGACCCAACGGAAGAACCTGCCATACCGTTTGATTCGTCCGGGTCAAAAAACGTATAAATTTGCGTGCTTCCTCCCCGAAATCTCCAATAGCGTAATCAGAGGGAAATGAAGTGGGGTGCACCAATGTTCCGCAAGAGCGTGAGAAACGCATGTCTGATCTCAGATTATAATCATCTGTTTCTGTTCGGTTTCAGCACCATCCCGGCTAGCGGGGGAAGGGGGAGCTCTATGTACGCATCTCGGTTATGCCATCGCCCCTCCTGCGAGGCAACTTGCTGCTGACCCACGTCAGTTCCGCCATAATAAGAGGAGTCACTATTCAAAATCACATCATACGTTCCAACCCAGGGAACTCCAAATTTATAATTGTGCTGCACCTCGGGCGTAAAATTGAGCAGAAAAAGCAGGTGCTCGTCATTATTGCTGGATTTCCGGATAAAAGAAAGCACGCAATTGTCTGCATCAGAGATATCGATCCACTCGAACCCCTGCCAGCTGTGATCGGCTTCATGAAGGGGCGACTCCCGACCGAAAAGCTGATTCAGATCCTTGATCAGTGATTGAATGCCGCGATGATTATCCCATTCCAACAGGTGCCAATCGATTGACTGGGCTTCGGACCATTCAGACCACTGACCGAATTCTCCCCCCATGAACAGAAGTTTTTTCCCGGGATGACCGTACATGTAAGTAAATAATAAACGCAGATTTGCAAACTTTTGCCAATCGTCTCCCGGCATCTTCGATACCAGCGACTTTTTCATGTGGACCACTTCATCGTGGGAAAGGGGAAGTATGAAGTTCTCCGAAAAGGCGTAAATCAGGGAAAACGTAAGCTGGTCATGATGATATTTACGATAGATGGGATCTTTTTTGAAATACTCCAGCGTATCATTCATCCACCCCATATTCCATTTATAGTCAAAGCCCAGTCCCCCATGTTCCGTGGGACTCGTCACGCCCTGCCACGACGTTGACTCTTCCGCCATGGTCAAAAAGCCGGGATATCGTTCGTGTAAAATTCCATTGACATCCTTGAGAAACTGGATCGCCTCAAGGTTTTCCCTTCCGCCGTAGCGATTGGTCACCCATTCTCCCTCCTCCCTGGAATAATCCAGGTAGAGCATGGAAGCCACCGCGTCAACCCGCATCCCGTCGATATGGAAGTAATCGCACCAATAGACGGCATTGGATATGAGGAAATTTCGAACTTCCGACCTTCCATAATTAAATATCAGCGTATCCCAGTCTTTATGCTCCCCGCGCCGGGGATCTTCATGCTCAAACAGCGCGGTCCCGTCAAATCGACGCAACCCGTGTTCGTCTTTCGTAAAATGAGCCGGCACCCAGTCCATCAGCACGCCTATATCGTGCCGGTGGCATTTATTAACCAGATACATAAAGTCCTCGGGAGTGCCGAAACGACTGGTGGGAGCGTAATAACCGGTAATTTGATATCCCCATGACGGGTCATAGGGATACTCGGCAATCGGAAGCAGCTCAACATGAGTAAAACCAAGATCTTTCACGTACGGGACAAGCTTATCGGCCAGCTCTCGATAGGACAGGAAGCCGGGATCGTCGTCCGGACTTCTCATCCAGGATCCCAGGTGTACTTCATAAATCGACAACGGATTATCCGGCTGTTGAACTTCTTCGCGCGACTGCATCCACTCCTCATCATCCCAATCATATCCCTTTAAATCATACACGACCGATGCCGTACCCGGGCGCATTTCCGAATAAAATGCAAAGGGATCGGCCTTTTTCAGCGGAGCCTCATTATAAGGGGTTAATATTTCATATTTGTAGAGATCCCCCTCTTTCACGTGGGGTATAAATAACTCCCAGAGTCCCAGCTCATGATATTTACGCATGGGATGGATTCTGCCATCCCAATCGTTAAAGGATCCGATTACGCTTACGCGCGTTGCGCTGGGTGCCGTAACCACGAAATGAGTCCCCTGAACGCCTTCAATCTCCCTGCAATGGGCTCCCATAAACCGATGGGCCTGTTGATGGTTGCCTTCTCCCCAGAGTTGAAGGTCATCGGATTCCAGCAACGGTCCAAATGCGTATGGATCAACGATCTCGTAAGCATCCCCGTGATAGGGTTCTATATAATACGTATAATCAAAGGGATCCGTTCGATCAGTGAAAATGCATTCGAACAATCCTTCTTCGGATATACGCCGCAATTCTTTACTTTGTCCATCATTATACTTAATCCATACTCGCTCTGCCTCGGGACGCATCAAACGCACTACCAGTGCATCTTTCTCCTTGAAGGTAGTTTGATGCATACCTAAAACTGAAAAAGGATCTCCGTGAGATCCTTTGGAAACAGCTTCAGCCTGTTCCTTGTCAAGCAGGAATGAGTCAGTCAATAGAATAGTTTTATTTTTTTATAAACGTGATTTAATATACAATTTTTAGTACGAAATTGGAATTGATTCCAGAGCCACGATGAATCCAACTTCATTTATAGCGCGTCGCTATCTGTTTTCCCGAAAACATATATCCCTGATTTCCACGCTGACTCTTATCAGTATTGTCGGGATCACCATCGGAACGGCTCTCTTGATTGTGGTACTTTCAGTATTCAACGGATTTTTTGACGTGATCAAAAACATTTTACTATCCTACGATCCCGATATTCGTATAGAATATCGTCACGGGACCTCCTTCTCTTTTGACGATCGGCAGTATGAACAGCTTAAAGGAATTCCCGAAATCCAAAATATATCCCCTTTTGCCAAAGGGAAAGGGCTCGTAGTCCGCGAAAACGGAAAAAAAGAGATTATTGAAGTAAAAGGGGTTCAAAAAGAGTCCCGTTTTCAACTGGCCCGTCAACACAGTGATATCACCAAGGGAGTGAAGGAGTTGGGGATAAAAGATGGTATGCCCGGTTTGTTGGCGGGGAGTATGCTGCTCGCTCAAATGGGCCTCGACGTCGGCGAAAACGTGGCTATACTCAGTGCGGCCGGCATGCGTAAATCACTCACCCATTTTTCCGTACCCCGCATGTATCGTTTTAAAATTCGCGGGTCTTTCTCCCTCGATAAAATGATGGACGAATCGGTGGTCTTCACGGATCTGGAAGCCGCTCAACGACTCTTTAACTACCGAAATAAAATAACCGGTATTGACCTTTCGCTACAATCACCATCTCAAGCGGAAGAGGTCAAAAAAACCATTCAGTCGCGTATCGGGTCCGACTTTTTGGTCAAATCCTGGTACGACCTGCAAAAACCGCTTTATGATGTCATGTACCTCGAAAAATGGGGAGCCTTCTTTATTCTGATGCTGATTGTTTTGGTAGCCGTCTTAAACATTGTCGGTTCCCTCACCATGATTGTGATTCAGAAAAACCGGGACATCGGGGTATTGCGAACCATGGGATTTGGTCCCCGGGCCATCAAACGCATCTTCCTCAAGCAGGGGTTATACGTAGGGACGATCGGCTGTTTAATCGGGGGTGGACTTGGACTGCTTTTGAGCTGGTTGCAAAAAACGTACGAACTGATCGGACTTTCCTCCTCATTTATAATTGACGCCTATCCCGTAAGCATTCGTCCCACCGATATCATTATCATACTGGCGGGAAGTCTTTTGCTGTCGCTAGCCGCCAGCTGGTATCCCGCCTTCCGGGCCTCCCGTATCGAACCCGCCGACGCCGTCCGCTACGAATAAAAGGATCGTCGAGGATGGTCCGCCCCTATAAAAAATCCGGGGGTGTCTCTTCAGCCAGAGAAATTCAGCTGGGCGTTGCTTTATTACGTATATTACCAAAATTTTTAATATGTAGAGATTATATATATTCAGCCTTAAAGCCGAACAACTCAAGTGCTTCAGAGACACCCCCGGATTTTTTAAAGGGGTTCGCAAATCAGCTGTCACGCGGGCTGTTCAATTATTACCGGGTTTGGTTGCCTTGCATAACTAGCCCGGATTTCACTGCGTGGGAATCGTACGTCTGCTGCTTTAACAGGGGCGAATCTTCAGCAAGATTATTCTAATAGGTATCCGGCAGGTCGTTTTCATACAGGATCACATCTCCCGATTCGGCCGTGGAACGGATAATGCGATTGGCCTCAAACAGCGAGTTGCACGTCCGAATTTTTTCTCCATCCACTCCCGCCCGTCGCAAACCTTCCGCTATGGGACGGGTACGCTTCTCCCCCACCAGTATGTAAAGATCCAAACCGATTTTTCCCATAAACTCTCCAAATCTGGCATTCTCTCTGACTTCTCGCTCGCCAAGCTCGATCATTCCTGGTGTTACAATAATTTTTCGGCCGGTTTTAAACTGGGCCAGGGTTTCCACGGCATTCCGGGCGCCGGTCGGGTTTGAATTAAAGGCATCGTCGATTACAAACAAATCGCCTTCTTTTTTCAGCTCCAACCGGTGCTCAACCGGTTTTATTTTTCGGGCCGCCACCCGTATAGTCTCCCAGCGCAATTCAAATTTCCGCGCTACCGCTATCGCCTGGAGCATATTCAAAACGTTATGTTTTCCCAGCAGCGACATATTTATGTCAATCTCCTCCTTGCCGGCGATCAAGTGAAACCGGGTGCCCTGCTCATCGTATTGAATCTTCGAGGCTCGAATCTGTCCCTTTTCCACGCCGGTATATACGATCTCAATATCCTCCCGCAGCTCTCCCATGCCGCTTACCCGTTCGTCGTCGGCATTTAATACGGCCATCCCGTTCGTTTTCATCTCCTCTACGAGTGAGCTTTTGGTGCTGGCAATTTCCTCCACGCTTCCAAA
>CAYQXO010000122.1:0-1069 GCA_964421495.1 uncultured Balneolaceae bacterium
CCAGGTAAAGCCGTCCAGCAGTTTTTCTCCCGGTTTTTGCGATTCCGGCAGATATGTTGCGTCGATCGACTTTTTGGAACGGACTTTTTGAAGCGTATCATTCTGAAACATGATCCGCGTAGATTGAGCAGTCATGCGTATCCCGCCATCCGCTTGATTGTTGTCGCCTTTCGTATGGTACAAAAGTTCACTGTTCGGACGTACGTGAATTTGCGACAGGTCGCCTCCGGTAAAATGGGCGGTGAGCGTATCCCCCTTGATCTGATGAAAGCGGTCTAATGAGGTATCCTGTTGTACGGCAAAAGGAGAGGGATAGGAAATAAGCTGCTCGACCTGCTGGCTGTCCGATTGTATCTCAATATAGGGACCGGTAAGCTGAATAGTTTGGTGCCAGGTTCGGGGGTTTGACCATAGTTCAAAGGTTTCCGAGCTTTTAAAATAACGGGCGGAGTCCGCCACTGCCGAAAATTCCGGCGACCAGATGCGAACGTTGCCGTAGGCTTCGAAACGGTCTGTGGAGTCGGTTTGAAAATAGGTAATCTCCCGGGCCTTGATATGCGTTGTGTCAACCTGTCCGTCACTGCTTCTGAAACGCTGCAGGTAGGCGTTTCCCTTGACTTTCCGGCTATTAGAATCGGCTTCCATGTAGTCGCCGCCAATTTTCAGATTGTTTTCCGGGTCGTCGGCAAATACTCGCCCATATATATGGTACGTACCGTGGGCTCGATTCATATACAGACTGTCGCCTTCAACGTATTGCAGCGTATCGGCCATTTGTACCTGGTGCTGGAAAACGGCGCTATCCTGGTTTTCAATATAATAACCCTGTTGGGCTTTAAGAATACCCCGGTCATCCACCATCCGAACCGGACTTAAAAAGTAAGCTACGCGCGTCAGGAAGTTGTAGTTGATTTTATGACCGTAGAGTTGGGTGCCGTCGGTTTTTATGACTACTCGCTGCCGAAATCTGCTAAGCTCGGATTGCATATCGTAATAAAGGGAATCCGACCATATTCGTTCATTGGGAGTATTGATCTGTATGTTGCCGAATGACTGGAGTACTCCCTTG
>CAYQXO010000122.1:1079-7650 GCA_964421495.1 uncultured Balneolaceae bacterium
AATGAAACGTACTGTCACTGAACATTTCAACTTCTCCCGAAACCAGGTGCACGTTACCGGTTAATTTTCGAATATTTTCGTTGTTTTGCTTCGTACCGATGACTTTATCGGCATTTTTTATGCGCACGTTTTGTTGACCGATGACGGTAAGCGGAGTGCCGGCCGTATAAGCGACGGTAATTACAATAAGGGAGGTTATTAGCCGGCGTCTCATTGGGTCGAATCTGATTCCTGTTCAATGGTTACATCGCCTGACACCTTACGTATGCTGTAATCAGTTAAATCCGCTGTTCCGGTGAAGCCGTGACCCGCAATGCTGTCTTGAGGAGTGGTAATGGTTACGTAACGGGGGGTATTTACATTGTTTTCCTTTTGATTCCACCGCAGGTATTCGGATCGAAGCTTTCGATTTTGGTGCGTTGTTACAAATACTTCACCATACAGATCAAATAGAGCTTCCCGGCTGTAGTAAATGGCCCGGTTGCTCCGCACGCGGGTGGTGACGGTTCCACTTGAGTCAATCACCTGGATATCTACCGGTCCCTGAATACGGGTCATCTGCGTATCCGACCGCGAGATGGTAGTGGCGTGCTTACCCTTGAGACGGAGCTTTTTGTGTCCGTCATCAATGATGTTAAGGGTCATGCCCCAGCTTTCGGTGGTTGAAACAAGCGTATCGCGTAAAGCTTCTTCGACGCGGGCCGTCTCTTCCCGGGATAGATCCGAACAGCTTCCACAGAAAAATAGTGTGGCTATAAGCCCGCTAATCAATAAATGCCTTAAGGTAAACATGGACAATGCAGCGGATAAAGGTTAACGACAAGTGTTACCGGCACTCCGTTCTCGCTATGTTCCGGGAAACAGAAGGTATAATAAAGGGAGCATCGGTCTGACGATGCTCCCCGCTGTAAATGGTAAACAATGCTGTTGTGGGTCAACAACAGTATTATTCTTCCATTTCAGCTTCAATCCGGTCCATCTTCTCGAAGTATTTCTGGGCGGCCGTATAGACCGTGCCGGAAAGGGCAAACAAGGCTATAATATTCGGGAAGGTCATTAAACCGAGTGCGATGTCACCGATCATCCATACGGTGGCCAGGGGTAACGTGGCCCCGATGAAATTGAGTAACACGTAAAAGTATTTGTAGTAGATTATGGATTTATCGCCCAGAAGATATTGAATGGATCGGTCTCCGTAGTAACTCCAGCTGATGGTTGTGGAAATTGCGAACAGCAAGACGGCCAGGTTCACGATATGTTGACCGCCCGGCATGAGCGGAGCCAGTCCCGCTTCGAACCCTTTGGCGGTGAGCGGAGCTCCATTTTCCACAATATTGCCGTAGAGGATGTTCACTTCCTCTTTCTTTTGATTGACTACTTGTATCTGGTCGCCGACATCGATTTCACCTGAAAAGGTTTCAGTCTGGGCCGAGTTGGCATAGAGGGTGTCCACCGGAAAGTCATTCCGGATAATCTCGCCGTTTTGAACAACGCCGTTTTCAACGATCAGGGTGTTTTGCTGTTGACTGGTTTCGTCAAATGTATAGCTGATGCCTACTGAATTCAGTTTTAGCTGCTCGGGATGTTTCTGCTCCCACACCCCGGTGGTAATAATTACGAGGGCCGTAATAGTACAGACGACCAGCGTGTCGATAAACGGACCGAGCGAGGCGACCACTCCCTCCCGGGCCGGCTCTTCGGTTTTAGCCGCGGCATGAGCAATGGCGGCCGATCCCTGTCCGGCTTCATTGGAGAAGAGTCCCCGTTTGATACCCCAGACCAGGGTAAGCATAAAGGCACCCGACCCAACGCCGAGAGCTCCGGCTTGCGGGTTAAACGCATAGGTGAAGATGGTACCGAAAGCGGGAATGACCTGTTCGTAGTTGATCAATAGAATGAATAAACCGGCGAGTACATATATCACGGCCATAAAGGGAGTCAGCCGGGCGGTAACACGTCCGATTCGCTTAATACCGCCGATAATCACGATAAAGATAATGCCTGCGACGACGATCCCGGTTAATACTTTGGGAAAGTTAAACGCACTCTGCATCGTGTCCGCTACGGTATTGGCCTGGATGGCGTTACCGGTGAACATGGAACAGATGACCGCAAAAACGGCAAAAGCCACGGCGAGCCACTTCCAGTTGGCCCCAAGCCCCTGTTCAATGTAGTACATGGGACCGCCGGAGACGGTCCCGTCGGGATTTTTCTTTCGAAATTTGAGTGACAGGGTACATTCAGAAAATTTAATCGCCATACCGAAGAAGGCAGTCACCCACATCCAGAACAGCGCGCCGGGTCCGCCATAATGGATAGCAATAGCTACGCCGGCAATATTTCCGATGCCTACGGTGGCCGACAAAGCGGTACTCAATGCCTGAAAGTGATTAATATCCCCCGTATCATCCGGATTGTCGTAGTAACCGGTTATGACTTTTACCCCGTGACCGAATCGTCGCAGTTGGACAAATCCCAGCCGAAGAGTGATGAATATCCCGTAACTTAATAAGACGACGACCATCAACGGAAGCAAGTCCGGTTTAGACCAGACGTAGTCATTGATAATATGTACAATACGATCAAGCTGTTCCATGCCGTGCGAAGATAGGTTTTAATTTAAATTTTAGTGTCTGATATTCGTTGCCAATAAAACAGTTTTTATCGAAATTGCCAATTGCCCGGGATCACAAGTTTATGCATGATTCCCCGAAATGCTGGTTGTAATGCTTTCAAGAGCCTGTTAAAAAGCCGGGGAGGACTCTGAAGCACTTGGGTTGTTCAGCTTATTGGCAAAATATGTTAATTTCTTAAAGTCGTTATTTTGGATTCATACCCTTGTAAAGCAGTAGTTGGCTGAATTTCCCTGGCTGAAGAGTCCTCCCCGGCTTTTTAACAGGCTCTTCGGTTTTATGGTAAAGTTTGTATATGCAGGATATCAAAACTTTGCATAAATTATTATGTATAAAAACCGTATTATCAAGAATCGAAAAATAATATAGATAAAACAAACAGCGGGAACAATTATGACTAAAGCTGACATCGTCGATACCATTGCATCGTCTACCGGACTTACAAAGGTTGAAACGGAAGCTGTGGTAAATGGTTTTATGGAAACGGTTAAAGAGGCGATGAAACGTGGAGAAAAGATAGAACTTCGAGGTTTCGGGAGCTTTAAAGTGGTGAAAAGAGCGGAACGGTTAGCGCGAAATCCGCAAACGAACGAGGAAGTAACGATTCCCGAGCGATTTGAACCGACCTTGAAAATATCCCGGCAATTTATGGAAGAAGTCGATGAAGCCATGCAAGAGAAGTAGCATCAATAAAAGGGGAATTTGTTAAAAAATTCGTTTTTGTTACCAGGGTCGGATAATAGGGAGAGGGTTTCAAGCGTTATCCCGCGAAGTTGATACGTTGCCCCTGTTTTTCAAATGATTTCTAAAACTACAAAAATAGAAAGGTGCCATCATGCCCAGTGGAGCGAAACGAAAAAGGAAGAAAATTGCCCGGCATAAACGTAAAAAGCGACTGCGAAAGAATCGTCACAAGAAGAAATAGGTGAAACTATTGAAACGACTCCTATCCCGCATTTTTCACAAGAGAACTTTTTTGGTGAGAAATGCGGGATAGGCCGTATTACGGATCAGGTAGTATCCCGGCGTCCCCCTTCCCGGCAGATTGCAGGGAGGGGTTTTTATTTTGAAAAAGTCAGGCTGCATGCTTGTCGATCGTCTCGTCGGCGATCGAAGTAACCATGTTGGTTTTATAGAGCAGGTGCTGGATCTTCCGGTTTGTAAAAGCATGGATCTGGTCGAGGGTTTTGCCATCGGAAAGTGAGAATTGAAAATAGGAAAGCAGGTGAATCGCTGACAGATATTTGCCTTGTTGGTCTCCTTCCACCTCGAGATGCCAGCGCGTTATGATATCGTCTGCCCGTAGCAGCTCGTTGACTTTACTGCTTATTTTATCCATCCATTTACTGGCGGATTCAATGCGATGATTCCCCACCTTGCGCCGGGCTTTGTTCTGGGTTTTCTCCGGATTAAACACCCAGACGACCTCAACATCCAATATGGGGGCTATACTGTTTACTGATTTCAGCGAATCCTTATTCAATAGAGGATGTTGATCCATTCCTTCCAGCTTTTGAGCAAGGGAGTATTCTCGAAAACGATCCCAGTCAAAATTGATCATAAGGGAATCGATATATTGCGAAGTATTTCCCAAATTGATTACGATTTCCAGTCCGGAGGCATTAATTTTAGTTTCATCCCAGGTACGGAATGAAGTAACGTCAATATCCCGGTTATCCAGCTCTTGTTCGATGCAGTGAACGATCGAATTGAAAAGCGGGTATTCCATTAGTTTTGTTTATTTGATTTAATATATTTGCGCATTCATATAATGAATATAGCATGAATAATTACTACGAGTTAATATATTTAACTCAGGAATTAAAAGAAACTATTATCGGCTATAACCTTGAGCGGGCTATTACCCCCCACAAGGATGTATTGGAAGTATATGTAAGCGAACAAGACTACGGAAACCGGCTGGTATTTAGTTCCCGTGCTGACGAAACTGCCCTCTTTCTGGATTCGCACCGACCTCCCAAAAAACGCAATGTGGTTGATTTTTTTGAGTCCGTACTGGAACAGCAGATCACGAATGTAAAAATGGCGGAGGGGGATCGTTTGTTGCACGTTAATCTGTCGTCGGGCGACTGGTTGCAGTTTAAGCTATTCAGCTCTCGACCCAATGCTTTTTTAGTGGATCATGAAAGGGGAGAGATCAAGGACGCGTTTAAAGACCCGGAAAAACATGTCGGGGAGCAACCCCTCGAGCCTTTTCAGCCGGAGGTTGAGGAATGGCCCAATCCGGATGCTAAACCGAAGAACCAGGTGCTGCGTCTGAATCCCCTGCTTCCCCGAAATCTTGTACCTGCCCTGATCCGGGAGTATAAAGTGGAAGAGATGTCCCCGCGTGAAGTTAAAGAATTTGTTGAATATATTACCGACCAGTTGCTGGAAAATCCTCATCCACGGGTATTGGAAACGGGGGAGGTGTGCCTGTGGTCACGGGAGGTACTGTCCATTGAAACGGAGAAAGCTTTTGATTCGGTTAACGAGGCGATACTGTATGCCTATAGAAATACCGTACACCGACGCAGGCTCGCACAAAAGAAAGAGGGACTCCGCGAAGAGCTCGACCGGGTTCATCGCAAACTGGCCGATCACCGGGATCAGCTCGAGCAGGCTGAACGCAGGCTGCAACAAGCTGATAAGTATGAAAAAATGGGGCATGTTTTGATGGCCCATGCCCACGAGAAGATAGCGGGAGGTACGGACGAGATTGAGCTTCCGGATCCCTACCGGGAGAATGAAGAGATTACGATTCCGCTCAAGGAAAATAAATCCCTGGCGGATAACGCGCAGCGATACTATGAGAAAGCCAAGGATGCCAGGAAATCCTATAAAGAACCCAAAAATCGACTCGTGGAAGTTGAAAAAAAGCTGAACCTGACCAAAAAACTCGAGAAAGAGTTCGAGGCCGTTGACAATCTGCCGGATTTTGAGCAATGGATGAAGGATAACGGAGATCATCTGGAGCAAATCGGGGTGGGAGAAGATCCCGAGGAGCAGTTTCGAAGTCCCTTTCGCAAATATAAAGTCGGGAAACATGAAGTCTGGATCGGCAAAAGCGCTAAAAGCAACGACGAGTTGCTAAGCAGGGCCCATAAAGAGGATGTTTGGCTGCATGCCCGCGGCGTGCCGGGGTCTCATGCCCTCATTCGCATGGGGAACCGAAAAGATTATCCCCCGCAGGAAGTGATACTGAAGGCGGCAAGTTATGCGGCCCATTTTTCCAAGGCCCGGGGGACGGAAACGGCGCCGGTTATGTACACGAAACGCAAGTATATCGGTAAATCCAAGGGGGCGCCGCCGGGCCAGGTTACCGTCAAGTTTGAAAACGTGGTCATGGTGCCGCCTCATAAACCCAAGCATACCAACCTGTAAATCACTCGCTTGCCATGAATAAAGTCAATACAAAATGGCCCTCTCGTATCTTCCTCTGTGGTTTTATGGGATCCGGTAAATCCACCCTGGGTTTAACACTGGCGGAGTATGCCGGCCTGTCGTTTACGGATCTGGATACGCAAATTGTTGAGCGGGAGGGAAAGTCGATAACGGAAATTTTTGACCGGCACGGTGAATCCTATTTTCGTCGCGTTGAGCGGGAAACGGTGGAACACGCCTGTAGAGAAATGGACGGGGTGATAGCGCTGGGCGGGGGAGCGTTACAGGATCAGGAGCTGGTTGATTTGATCAAGGACCGTGGACTGCTTATTTATCTGTCGGCTTCCCTGACGAATCTGATCAGGCGTATTCAGCAGGATCGTAACCGACCCCTTTTGCTGGATGTCGACGGTCGGTTGAAATCGCCGGTCCAACTCGAGGAGGAACTGGGGGAGCGGTATCAGCAGCGCCAGCAATGGTACCGGCAGGCGCATTTGACGATTCAAACGGATCGCCATCCCTCTGTGGAGGAGGCATCAAACGAATTAATCCAA
>CAYQXO010000123.1:0-7609 GCA_964421495.1 uncultured Balneolaceae bacterium
GACGGATGTCTATTCCCACCGGTAACGCAGTGGTGTATATACACAACCGGGTAACTTGCCGGAACAGGCATCCGTCATCCGACGTCTGACTTCCGACGGGCGAACGACAGTGAGCCCTAACATTACTATTTTTACCTACTTAATCAATTATATTTTTTTCATGCCGGTCGAGGGTGGCTTGCAGGTCTTCCGGGATGCTTGCCAGGTCGTACCATTCCGGGTTTACGAACTCGACCAGTTCCAGCAGTTTCTCCGGTTGCCACATACCGATATCCCGCTGACGGACACGCGCATTCTCCTCGTTTCGGAAGCACTCGAAATAGAGCAATTTTCCGTCGTCTCCTCCCGGGTCGCGGTGACCCGGCTCCTCGATCCGACCGACGGGCCGCGGGGCGAGCAAGTCGGTTGTCATTCCCACTTCCAGGTTGCTTGACGCATCACTGCTGACATAAACATAGAATGATTTCATACTTTTTTATATTTAGTTGTGGTTCTCTTCTGATGAAGTTTTATTTTAAGTATATCCTGCAGGGTAATCCTGACAAAAATTTTGAAAAAAGCTGGAAGTCAGAAGCCGGAAGACGGAAGGCTATTCCGACCCGTAACGATGTTGTGTATATACACAATCAGGTTACTCGCCGGAACATACTTCCGTCTTCCGGCTTCTGACTTCCGGCTTTAAATCCCATTTACATTGAACGCTGAAACCTCACAACAGATGCCGCCACATGGACCTCCCAAGGCGGGGGCGTGGGCTTGTTACCGGTATGGGTGGGGAGTGATGAGGCGGTATTTTATTGAGCTGCTGGTTATTGTGCTTTTGTCGGTGCTGGCGGCGATTCCGATGAGTTTTCCTATCGGGGATACGGGTCCGACGGGGACGAACTATTTTGTCCTCGGATACTTTTTCCTGTTTTTTCTTCCCCTGCAGTACGGGGTATATTTTGCCTTTCTGCGGGCCGTGCAGACCGAAAAGCCCTATATGGGCGACATTCTTGAATTTTTCAACAACTATATCAGCGTCATCATCGCGCAGGTGCTGGTTTACACATTTATTGCCATCGGGCTCGCCATGCTCATCATCCCCGGCATATACATCATGTGCAAGCTGGCTTTTGTCCCCTACCTGGTCACCTACGAACGCACCGACGCCCTGGAGGCCCTCCGGATAAGCTGGAGAATTACGCGGGGATATGCGTGGACGGTTTTCCGCATCTGGCTGCTGGCCCTGCCCATTTACCTGCTCGGCATTATAGTATTCGGGGTGGGAGTGTTGGTCAGTATGATCTGGGTCACCCTCTCCTACTCCGCCCTCTACTACCGCGTCGCCGAAGACAGCGAACTGTTGCAGCAATACCGCTCCCGGCAGGAAGAGTACGCCACCAGCTCCTCCCATGCACGCCGCGAACCCTCGAAAACCTCCGACCAGGGACTTTCAAATTTGTTGGACAGGGACGAGTGAAGCAAACGGATATAGAAGGCAGTTACGGTACTTGCCTGGTAACATCTTTTCAAATTGGTTAAATTTGAGGTGGGCTCGCTTCGCTCGCCCGTCGGATGTCGGATGTCGGATGACGGATGTCTATTCCAGCAAGTAATCTGGCGGTGTATATACACCACAGCGTTACCGGTCGGAATAGACATCCTCCCGACTACCGTCGGGACTCCGACTCATATTTATCATTCAATAATTTTTCATGCAGGTTATTCTTACAATCGTATTTTCGCCGTGGTCGCCGTATCGGGGAGGGGCGCAGCAGTCCACTCACAACATTGCGACGATCCTGTCCCGCCGGGGACACGACGTCCGTGTGGTTTATACCAAACCTCCGTGGGAGGAGTTCCCGGTGCCCGACGAGTTGCCCTACCGCCTCGAATGGGCCAATCTGTATGCCACCCGCAGCAAGTGCCGCGCTCATTTGCGCGACCTGGTTGCTTTTTCGGTTCGCAACAAGGTGGGAAAACTGATCGATCCAAACCGGCAGACTATCGTTCACAGCAACGGCGAGGAGGGCGGTTTAATCCATCAGCTCAAGAACGATCACGATTTCAAGTTCGTCTTCACGCCCCGGTTCGCCTACTATCCCGACTCCTTTTTCGAAGATCCGGTTCCGCTGCACAAAAAGCTCTGGCACTGGATCAACGAGCGAAAAACGCTGATGCATCTCAAAGCGGTCCATAACGCCGACGTACTGAGTCCCCCGAGCCGGTGGGCCGCGGACGTGCACCGGCGTTTCGGGATTCCGGCGGAGCGCTTTCGGGTGATCCACAACGGGGTGCCCGGAGAATTCCTGTCTCACCGGCGGGATGCGGCACAAGCCAAAGACGGACCCCTTGTCTTTTTCGGTCGCTTTACCCCCGATAAGGGAATCGACACGCTTGTCAAGGCTGTAGATCTTCTCAATAAGCGGGGAGTACGCCTGCCGCCCGTCTTTCTGGTGGGCAAGGGACGGGAAAAGGAGCATCTTCAAAGGGAGATTCGCGAGCGGGGACTTGAGGAGACGGTAACCTTCAAGCCCTGGATGAACCATGCCGAGCTGGGTCGACTACTGACCACCGCCCGGATGGTGGCCTTGCCCTCCAGGGAGGAAAATTTCAGCCTGGCGGTTCTGGGATCGATGTGCGTAGGCACGCCGACCATCGCCACGCGGGTGGGCGGCACGCCCGAAATCATTGACGACGGTGAAAACGGTTTGCTGGTTCCGCCGTCCGATCCTCCGAAACTCGCCTCGGCCCTCGAAACGCTGCTCACCCACCCCGACTACGCCGAAAAACTGGGCCGAAAAGCCGCCGAATACGTTCGCAACGAACTAACCTGGGAACGCAGCGTGGATCACTTCGAGGAGCTGTACCAATCGCTCGTCGGTCATTCCGCGGAGACTTCCTCTGCTTAAATCAGGGTTTGGAGCCGCCCGCCCGGGGGAATAACGACCTCAAAGAATGCCTCCTCCTAAAGAGACCTCTCTAATTGCAACGTATCGTTTTTAGCATGGTCTCACCTTGAATTTTCCAGCCTTCAGTTGATTACGGCTAAAAATGCTAAGAGCTCTACTAGTCCGGATTCCTCACCTTCGTGGACCTTTTGCTTGCGCGGCCCGGTTTTCTTTCGAAGGACGGCTTCCGAATCGAGCTCCGCACCCTCAAGTAGTCCGGGTTCACGGCCGGCGTGTGCTGCCAGCCGGCGCCGTTCCAGTAAAGGAGGGAATCGGCGTAGGCTTCGAAATAGCGCCCGTAAAAATGGGTGTGCCGATATCTCGAATCCCGCTGTTTCAATTGCTCGACCATGCGGTCGTAAAAATTATGCGTCCCCACATCCAGCAATTTAAAATGATAATTGAAAAAACCCTGGATGAACCCCGGTTTTCCCTCATTCTCCAGGTCTTTACCTCGATTTCTTACCTGGATATCAACCTGTATCTGCCGGGCTGATCTGATCCAGTCAATTTTACTGACCAGGGCATCACCGATCCTCCTGTCGTAAGCTTTTTCCAGGTGAGTGGGCGGGAAGCGCCAGTAGGCAATTTCATGGGCCTTTTCAATTCCTTTCGCGTCGTAGGATGAATCCCGGGGGGCATGGCCGGACAGTTCATGCGGATCCAACACGGATACCACAGCCTGATGCCAGCTATTGTTTTCTCCCCCCACCACAATTTCCTTTCTCCCATTGCCGTCGAAATCGATCAGCTTGAGCGATCTCAGGTATCCCGGATGCAGATATTTTCCGCCCGGTTTCCCGCTCAGCGCATGGATCCGTTCCACCACGGAGGGAAAATAGGTTTTATGGTGGGATGCGACCACAAGATGTGCGGAGTCCTGCTCCCCCCTATGCATCAACCGGATGGCCATCCCCCGATACAGGTTCGGCAGCGGATTCCTTTTATGCGGGAAATCGAACGAATACGTCAGCGGGCGACTCCAGAGCTTCTCGTCACTATTCAAATCCCTGGCGTGCAGCCATGTTAACTCCGATTGCTCGACACCATTAATCTCCAACCAGAACACTTCATTGACTCCGTCGCCGTTCGCATCCTCCAACAGAATCGCATCCCGCTTACTGATATATTTGGAATTGTTTACCAGCCTATACATGTTCTCTCCCGCCGGCAGCCGCTCGATAATCTGTCCACTCGCGTTTTTAACCAGGAATTCGTTGCCCGCCACATCCGCCGACACCGGGTTGCGATCCAGGGGACCGTATAATAGGCGGAAACTGATTGCCGACAAAACGAGTATCAACAGAATCCCGGCCGTACTCCATTTATGCCGCCAGAGCCGCTTCCCGTAATGTCGGATTACACTATCCTCCTGATACCTCGTTACGCGCCGGTCATTAAAAAGGTCCTGCAGGCGTTCCACCCCTAAAATTTCGAGCGACCGACCGGGATACCGGGTGGTAAGCCCGGACCGGTACTCCATCGCCCGCTCCCGCTGCTCCCCGGGCACTACCAGGATATCGGCCCAGGAGAAAAAAGCCGCCTTCACCTTGGCCTTCAATCCCGCGTCCTCCACCCGCTTTACATTTCCCTGCCCGTCCACAAGGCCGGTGAGGGCTACCGCCGGTCTCAAGCTGTATCGCTTGCGAAATCCCGCGTGATCCAATACGCTGCCATACAACAATCCCGCAGCCCCGAGCTGCATGGATCGTCCCTGGTGCGACCAACCCCTGCGGGCATAGGAAAACCGTCCCCGAAAGCCGCAACCCGCCCACCTCGGATGGGTCTTCTGCAACAGCGTTCGTACGCTGTCGGTTACCTGTCGGATTAATTTATCATCCCCGCTTTCGGTATCGGTTATATCAAAACTGGCGGTCATCCGATCGGTACCGTCGCGAGCAAGATCAAAAAGCTCGATCGACAACCGGCGGAGCCGACCCTCCGAATACTGCATTTCGGTCTCCTGTTGGACGACCGTCGGAATCAAAACGGAAAATTCTGACTGTTTTACAAGGGATGAACGGTCCGAGGGATTCCTGCATTTTTCCCAGGAGATTTCCAACCGCTTCAGCATCTCAGCGCATTCGCGATTCACCTCCCGGACTTGTTCAATACACGATCGCAGTTTGTCCCACGGAGATTGATCCACGCTTTTTTCCCAGCGACCGAGGTGCCTTTCCTGCGCCTCACTCAACTCGCACCCCAGTATGTCCAGGGACGCCAGCGGTTCCCCCACAAACGCATATTGCAAGGCGACCAGGTGCTGTAAATCTCTCATAAATTGCCGGTACCGCTTCATTTCCGCAATCGCCGGCACCCGCGTTTCCATCGACCGCAGGCTGCGATACAGGCGGTCATACACGGCGGGATCGATTCCGGTAAACGAAAGCGGATCCTCGAGCGGAGGAAGCCAGGCTGCGAGTTCGATAAAATACGACTCAAAAGCGACTTCATCATCGTACAACAACTCCAGGAATTCATGAATCGACTGCAAACTTGCCCGACTGGATGGATTGCGGTGTACCTCTCCCTTGAGTTCATGATACCTTCGCTCGATTTGGACAGGATTGACCATAATTCAAACGCTTGATATAATACACCTACCTCTGTCAGCCCGGCAATATTAATTTCGGTAAAGGCATAAATTTCAGCTCCCTTATCACCTCAGAGAACCCATCCCGGATTCATCCGACAATAGCGCATCCGTCTTTCCCTGCCGCTGGCGCATTTTGTAAATGCTGCGCTCCACGAGGTGTTCCTCGTCGCAGCAACGCATCCGAACCACAGGCTTGATACTGCTGACCAACCGATGCCACTTCTCCCGCTTGATCCGTTTCATTTCAGACTTGCAATGCGGACACTCTATTGTTTTTCGAACCCCTAATAGCTGAGACACCATCGTTTTCATCCTTTTGCCAAGAGATTTCTTATTACATGATTAAAAAATGACAAGCCATCAATCTGGAAGTTCCTTCCAACTCATCCAACGTGCAAAAAAATAGGAGGAGCCTTTAGAAAAACGCGGGGAGGGGTCTTCAGCCAGGGAAATTCGGCTGATTATTGCTTTACCGGGGTGTGAGTCCAAAATTCCGGTTTGAAGTGACTATACTATTTCATCTTAATGCCGAACAACCCAAGTGCTTCAGACCCCTCCCCGCGTTTTCGAATACGCTCTTTTAGTCAACGATTACTATAACGTAAATGCTTACATCTGATGGCAGATAAAGCAATATACTGGAAACAGGCCGAAATTTTAGAACAGATATTTAAGCAAACGCTGCGGGAAACGGCGCCGGAGCGGTTGGTGCGGGAGGCGATTACGATGTCGGGGGACGGAGTTTCTATCTGCGGGAATCATTATCCGCTGCAGCATGATCAAAATGTGTGGGTTTTCGGAACGGGGAAAGCTTCTTCCCGGATGGCGCTGGCAGTCGAGCAAATCCTCGGCGATCGCATCAAGGACGGAATGGTCATCACGCCTCACTCGACGCGCACCTCCACTCGCCTGATCCAGCAATTTGAGGCTTCGCATCCCCTTCCCGGCCGCGACAGCGAATCGGCCACGTATGAACTGCTGAATCTTGCCCGAAAGATTCCGAAGGACGATCTCGTCATCTACTGCCTTTCGGGCGGGACCTCTTCCCTGTTGTGCATGCCGTCGAGGGGACTCGAACTGGAGGACCTGCGTGAAACGCACCAACTGCTGATACGATCCGGCGCCAACATCAAGGAAATCAACACCGTACGCAAGCATTTGTCGGACGTCAAAGGCGGCCGGCTTCTTCGTCACCTGAAGGACACGCGGCTGGTGGACCTGGTGATATCGGACGTGCCCGAGGATACCCTCGAGGATATCGGCAGCGGACCGACCACGACCGACTCGTCCACTTTCCAGCAAGCTTTTCAGATTCTGAAAAAATACCGCCTCTGGGAGGACATCCCGCACACCGTTCGGACGCACCTGGCTAAAGGAATGCATCACGAGATCCCGGAAACTCCCAAACCCGGAACCGACCTGTTGATCCGACATCAAACGCATATCCTGGGATCCGCCCGGAAGGCCGCCGAAACCGCCGCGCAACTCGGCGAGGAAAGGGGATTCCACACGTGGACGGATTCCGACGTTTACACGGGGGATGTGGGTACGGTCAGCGAACGTATCGCCAATCGACTGCATTCGGTCCTGCGGGAGGATGATCCGGTTTCCACGCCCGCCATCCTTGTATTTTACGGCGAGAGTACCGTGGAGGTAACGGGAAACGGGGTCGGGGGACGAAACCAGGAACTGGCGCTACGTGCCGCCTTGCTTCTGGACGGCCATCACCATATCACGCTGCTAAGCGGGGGGACCGACGGACGCGACGGACCCACCGACGCCGCCGGGGCCCTCTGCAACGGGGCTACCATCGAGGAGGCCCGGCAGCAATCCCTCGCCCCCGACGAATACCTCCAAAACAACAATTCATATCACTTTTTCGAATCCCTGGGACAACTGCTGAAGACCGGTCCCACGGGAAACAACGTCATGGACCTGCAAATCGGAATCGTCGAAAAAGACGGCAATGGTGAAACGTCCTGACAAAACGGGCGGTGAACGCTTTTACCTGGAATTATGGAGGTGGGAGCAAGCAGACACGTCCTGCCGCGGAAAATTTACTGAACAGGAAAGTCCCCAA
>CAYQXO010000124.1:0-7572 GCA_964421495.1 uncultured Balneolaceae bacterium
AGCCTATGGAGTAAACGAGTTTCCGGATGTAACAGTGGATTCATCCCGAATAAATGATTACCCGGTCAGCTTTTACGATCACATGATCGATGTTACAATGATCCAGGACTCTACGGAGGCCGCCCGGCCGATTTTCACCCTGCGCTGCCGGGAAAACTGCAGCAATAATACCTGGAGGGGAGAAGTGATCGCACATTACAATCAGGATCATCCCTTCAAATCCGCTTTCTTTGGATTCCCCCTGACCTTCCTCCGGCATCAGGATGCCGCAAAAGCGGTCGATAAATTTTGGAATGATTTTGGTTATGAGATCACCTCGATTTCTCCCCGGCAAACTCCGTCAAAATTCCGTCTCAAAAACAATTATCCCAATCCCTTCAATCCCGCCACCACTATAAAATTCAGTTTGCCTGAAGCATCCAATGTCCAATTAACCGTATACAATACGATCGGGCAGAAGGTGAAAACATTGGTTGACCAAGATATGAACGCCGGTTCGCATTCGGTTCAGTTTGAAGCTACCAACTTGCCTTCGGGCGTGTATATCTACCGGTTGAAGGCGGACGGGTTTAGTAAAAGTCGCAAAATGTTACTCGTGAAATAATCTGTGTCCAAGAGTCTGTCGGACTTTTATCTACGATTAATTCTATATTTGAAGTAAAGTAATTGAATTTCATGGACATAGCGTCTTGTGAGCTCAGAGCGAAGCGTCACCCACGAAGTGCACCGAGCGTCAGCGATTCCCGCGAAGCGAAATTCGGGCTAGGCATGTAATTCAACATACAGTCGTTTAAGAAGAGCTCCAATATCCCTCCCCCCCCATACCACCCGCTCAGCACATTCAAACTCATATCCATCCCCCTGATTTGTAATTATATAATTTGAAAAAGACTAAATAATATTTAGCATATACAGAGCGGCAGAATAAAGGTATCCACCAAATATTTCTTTATGAGCGACCAACATCCCCCGAACAAGGGAATCGATCGCAGGAAGTTTTTGAAAAATTCGGCTATCGGAGCAGGCGGACTGGCACTGGCCGGTTTGAGCAGTATGCGGACTTTTGGGCGCAGTGCAGCGGAAAAGCCCAATATTCTGATTTTCATGGCCGATGATATGACCTATCACGACACGCCGCGGTACGGGAACGAACAGATACGCGCTCCCCAACTCAATCTTTTGATGAGTCAGGGAATGCATTTTAACTACGCGTTCAATTCGGCCCCCATGTGCGCCCCGACGCGCATGAGCCTCTATACGGGAATCCATCCGGTCCGGAACGGGGCCTGGCCGAATCACAGCAAGGTGTATCCCGATATCCAGAGCATCCCCCACTACTTGCGTCCGCTGGACTACGATGTGGCCATCCTCGGCAAACGCCACGAAGCCCCGATCGAGAATTTCCCGTTTATTGACCTGGGCGGACGGCATCATGACGGCGGGAGAGGGGAGGACTTGGACCTGGATAAGGCGCGTATATTTATGGAGGGGCATGCCTCGGATCCCTGGTGCCTGGTGGTGAGTTCGAATCAGCCGCATGGACCCTGGAACCGGGGAACCGACACCTATTCCTACAACCCGGACGAAATCAAGGTGCCGCCCTATCTTGTGGATACGCCGGAAACGCGCCGGGCGATGTCTCGCTATTATGCCGAAATCAGCTATATGGATCACCAACTCGGAACCGTCCTGCAGCATCTGGACGAAACCGGGCAAGCCGGGAATACCCTCGTGATATTTCTGAGCGAACAGGGTTCCCACCTGCCGCACTGCAAATGGACCTGCTACGATACGGGCGTTCGGTCGGCCGCCGTAGTACGATGGCCGGGCGTCGTTGAATCCGGGACCGAAACCGATGCCATGATCCAGTATGTGGATGTCGTCCCCACGATACTCGAAGCGGCCGGGGGATCGCCCGCGGAACACGATTTTGACGGAGAGAGCTTTCTTCCGGTGTTGACCGACGAGCGCAACACGCACCACGAGTATGCCTTTAGCGAGCAAACCTCCAAGGGGATCTACAACGGACCCGAAGCCTATGGGATCCGCACCGTTCGATCCAAAAACTATCGGCTGATCTGGAACCTGAACCACGAGAATGAATTCTCCAACCTGGTGACCGGAGGACTCGGTCCGTATGACTCCTGGCAACGAAAAGCCGATGAAGGCGATGCGTTCGCCCAATGGCGGGTAGCGTGGTATAAAAAGCGACCCGAATTCGAACTGTATGATAACCGGTCCGATCCCTACGAAATCTATAACCTTGCGGAGAATCCCCATTATCAGGATGTTAGAAAACGCCTTAAAAACGAGCTCGATCAATGGATGGAACAGCAAGGCGATCAAGGAGCCGAAACCGAACGGAACGCCCTTAAGCGATTGTCGGAAGATCGACCCTGGACGAATAGCATTGAGCCTGCAGGTAATGATCAACTTCAAAACTTCGAATTGAAGAAGAACTATCCGAATCCGTTTAATCCCACCACGGAGATCCGTTTCACTCTTCCGCAGGCGACGGAGGTGCAACTGGCCGTCTTCGATATGCTGGGACGCCGCGTGGCGACGCTCGTCGACGGGAAGCGTAACTCGGGAGTCCACTCGGTAACCTTCGACGCCTCGGGGCTGTCGAGCGGGGTGTATGTGTATAAAATGCAGGCGGGCAACTACAGCCAGTCGCGGAAGATGCTGTTGGTGAAGTAAGGGTACAAGTAACCGACAAATATATTAATCATATACCGTCTGCCCCCTCAAGCACTTGCCTTTTCACGGCAGGACCGGAATATTAAGAATGATGTCAGCTGATAGGATAAACGGCTATTACTTTATAAAGAGATACAGTCATCCAGGATTAACACGCACTGCCAAAGAGACAACTTTAGACGGGTTAATGCAGGCGATTCATTCAAATGAAGGCAGGATAAAATACGGGTAACTTCAAACACACCCGGAATTGGAATATACTAATTCCGGACTCGAAGTGTTTTTTAGATAAGGGATTAATGAGAACACGGAATAATATTCAACCATTTGCGTCGCGGTTTCATCGTGCTTGTACAGACGCATAAAGGAACAAAGTTATGAAGCTACTCAAATCGAAGGGACAGATCATCAGTTTGGTGTTGATGAGTGCACTGGTTGCCGGTGGTATATGGTATTATTCCGGTGAACCTCCGGCGAAGTCAACACAGAACTATCGGGATACTACGGTCAATGCGGTGATCGGGGATCAAAGTTTTATCGATAAATATGGTAAAAAGCCGGGACCTGGAATAAGTGAGACGAAACGTATCAAAACCCACCTCAAATATGTTCGAGACCGGCTGGCCGAAAAAAGTGTTGTTCATCTTACTGCGGAAGAACGCCAAAATCGGATGAAAAATCTAAACCGGTTGTCGAATTATATACAACAAGGCGCTTTTCCAGTTAATGAAGAGTATCACGGCCAGCGACGTCCCAATTTCATTGACAGTGAAGGCCGAATTTGCGCGGTGGGATATTTAATTGCTCAATCCGAGGGACTAAAAGCGGCAGAGCGCATAAAAAGTAAATACCAATATGCCTATGTACGTGATATGGATTCCCAATATTTGACGGATTGGGCGGAGCAAAACGGGTTTACGCAAAGGGAGCTGGCCATGATTCAGCCGGCCTACGATTTTGAAGACCCGAAATCACATCAGGTGGAAAAAGTGAATCGTCCGCTGGAGATCCTCGGGTTGGGAGCCAGTACGGGATTGAGCACAATCAATATGGTGCAGGGATTTACTAATTCATCCCACACCTTGCCTGCTGTCAGCGGAATTGCCTCCGGCGCAGCTCTGTTTACCCTTGGTGTCACGCGATATGCCAACTATTCGGAGGCAGATATGATTATAGGAGGAGCATCCATAGCCGCCGGAACCTGGGGCATCTACCGACTGCTCCATCCTCAACGATATGAAAAGCAACAGAAACTGTCGATGGGCCTGGTTCCGAGCGACCTATATGAAAAAAATATCGGAATTTATATGAATGTTCGTTTCTAAGAGCTTGTCGAAAATGTATGCAATCACTTAGCCACTGCTGCTATTCCTATGTGATGCTCATAGTAAACTTTGCTTCGTGACCCTCATAGACCTTTACGCCGGCAAGCCGGATCCTCTTAATTGCCTGTAAAGTTAATCAAACCTTCCAAGGTCATCTCGAACTCTAAGTTTCCCACCTGATAGTCCAGCCTTTTCATTTGTACCAGATAATCATAAACGGTCTGCACCCGATTATCCAGTGCAGATATATATCGCTGATTAGCTTGATTAATTTCTGTGAAGTTGGTGCCACCTCCAAGGTAGCTTTCACGACGGGTTTGATAAGCCAACTGTGCCACTTTTAAAATCTGCCGGGTGTTTTCAAGTCGCTGAATGATCGCCTCATATTCGTTATAGGCCTCGGTAACCTCTTGAATCACTTGCATGCGCTGATCTTGCAGCTGCAGGCGAGCGTTCTTACGATTTATTTTCTGACGGGCCAGTTGAATATCATTTTGCAAGTTTCGGAAGATGGGGATACTTACGTTTAGTCCAATAGAGCGTCGAATATTACGATTGAAAAACTGCTCACTGAATCCGACAGGTTCAGTACCGATAACCTGGTTCGTTTCGGGATCGATAATCGGCTCCCGGCGACGATCGTTATAGCCACTGCCTAAATAAGTAGAGAGGCTGACGGATGGATATTGAGATCCCTTGATGGCTTCCACTTGGTATTTACTGGCTTCTGCGGTCAACTGATGCTGCTTTATATCACCGCGATGTTGCTTGGCCTGCTCGATCAACTGATCTAAATCATATTTTTTGGGAGCCACACGTACGGAATCCCCCGTTAAATCAGGTGTTTTAAATGTGTATTGTTTATCGGGATTTAGCTGTAACGTTCTTACCAGTTTCAGTCGGCTTAGTCGGACAGCATTTTCGGCTTCGGTAACGGCCATTTTGTTATTGGCCACGGTCGTCTGCTGGTCATATAAATCTTCCACTGATTTTGTGCCGGCATCAACCATCTGTTTAGTCCGATTAAGTAGTTGTTGGGAGATCTCCAAATTGCGGCGGTCTATTCTTAGCAGCTCCTGTTTTCTCATAAGATCCAGGTACTGGGAGACCGTCTCAAAAATGATCGTTTGTCGCTCTCGATCCATCTTATTCTGCTGAGCCTGCGCACTTCTTCGCGCGCTTTTTAGTTCGTTTACCTGCTGGAAACCGGTAAACAGATCGAGTCCGGCACTTATCGAACCGTTCATCCCATCACTGGTAAAATTACCGACCTCGCCGGTCAGTTCGTTAAACTGACGACCAATATTACGGGAAGCCCCAAAACCCGAACTGATAGACGGTAAAAATCCGGCCTTCGCTCCCCTCACATTTAAATTTTCCAGTTGCTGATTGTTTTTAGCGACCTGCAACTGAAAATTATTCTCCAGGGCGATATCAATAGCATCACTTAGACCTATTGGTTGAGATTCCTGGGCCCACCCTGTCGTAACTCCAACACTAATCACTAGCAAAATTCCTGGAATAACGTATCTCATAATCCGTCGATTTATTAAAAAATGATGCATTAAGTTATCTTACTATGCTACCTTATTTGCTTCACCACTCTTTCCCGGCTTCTCCCATATGCCCATCAAAAGAATCAACAGCAACGTGCTCATCCCCAAGCCCCATACGACGACCGTAGCCAGCCGCTGCCAAAATTCGCTTCCGCCGATTACGATCAGCGGAATCAGACCGCCGATCGTCGTCAAGGTCGTAATGAGGACGGCTCTCATCTTATGTTTATAGAAATAGAGCCAGCTTCGAAATCCGTGTATTCCCGACTGGCGCAGATGCTCTTTTTCGTGCATCAACAGGATCGAGTTATTCACCACCACGCCCACACAGAGCAGCGTCCCGGCAAAAGCGCCGTTGTCGAAGGCAACATCATGAAAAAGCGTCCCCGCCATCACGCCGATCATACTGAGCGGAATGGCCAGAATCACCACCAGCGGATCACCCCACGATTCCAGCAACCCGGATACGATCATCCAAACGCTGAGGATCGTCAAAGCCAGCACAATCAAAATGTTTCGCGTTTTTTCATCATCCCCACGGTCAAACAAACTTCCCCGACCAAAATTCATCTCTGCTCCCACCGGTACCGGCACTTGATCGACGACCTTTTCAACAAAATTTCGCCCCAGTCGATACGGACCCAGAAAATTAACACTGACCACCCGTTTATACGACTGATTCTGTCGGCGAATCCTCGGCTGACGTTCTTGTCGGTCGATATGTGCTACCTCTCCCAATGCAAATGTAATACTGTCACTGCCGGCGGTCCGCTTCTTGTTCATCAGCTCTTCCCGCGAATTCTGCAGCTTTTTGTTTCGGCCTATCAAATAGAGCTGTCGCCCGTCCATCTCGACCTTGCCAAAGGTGTTTGACGGATTCACATCCATCGATATAGCTGACAACACATCCCGCCGGTCCAATCCGCGCATCGCCAATTCCCGTTCATCCAACTGCATAAAATACTGATGCAGAGATCTGGTCCTGTAACGACGCGTCCCGTGGATGTCAACCTCCTGGACCCGCTTGTTTTGTTTCAGCCGGGATCGAAGCTCTTTAGCCAACGAAAGCAGCTCATCATAGGAATAACCACGCAGGGTCACCTGATGATTATAGGAGGATCCACCCAATCCGGTATATACACCATCGCCCAGTCCCCTCACCGAGATGCCCGCATTTCCGGTCCGGGCCGCCAGAAACATCGCTTCCCCGTAAAACCGGTAAGGGGCAGGGCGACTCATATAGGAATCCTTGATATGAAACACCAACCGGGCTCCGCTGTACTCCGACACCCGCGTCTCGTAAAAACTAAAAGCCTCTTCGTAGGGCCCGGCAATTTTTTCGAAATTCAGTGCCATCTTGTTAATCTCTTCCAACGGCGTCCCCTGCGGCGTTTCAATATTGACATATATCCGCGATCCCTGCCGACCGCCCCAGGGAGTGCCAAAATAGGCTTCCTCGACAAATTTATAGGTGAGTCCGCCGATATAGGGATCAATATCGCCGCGGTTGTCAAAATATACGCGGGTAAATTCCGGCCACGCCGTACCCTCTTCCCAATCCGGCGTATCGATGACGTAGATGGGTATGCCGATCACGGCAATGAGAGCCACATAAAACACCCAGCGCAGTTTGTGTCGCCATGCAAATCCCCACAGCAAATAAGGTCTGATCCGACGGAAAAACCCTTTGACGGACAGCTTTGCGGATTGCTGCTGCTTACCTTCCGGCACCAGCCAAATCAAGGCATACGGGATCCAACTCAGGGCGATAAACAGGGAGGAAATCAGGGTCAGCGTCAGGGCCACGGCCAGCGGAACCAGAAAGAGCTGCAATTCCTCCATCGCATAGAACAGGGGGATAAAAATGCCGACGGTCGTCAACGTACTGCCCAGGACGGGCACCAGCGCTTTGGGCAGATTCTCTTTAATGTGTGCGAACCGGTCGGCCCGCCTAGCCGGTAGTTTCGGATTGACCTGCTCGAACACCACGA
>CAYQXO010000125.1:0-7571 GCA_964421495.1 uncultured Balneolaceae bacterium
ACTGTCAGCGGGAATGGTCCCCATAGTTGCAATAGATTTTTGATCCCACTTCTTCACGGTATACAGATGATTGCCCTGACTTCCAGGTTCGTTGGCCGGTACTAAAATATCCCCATTAAGAGACACTCTGGTTTTATTGTTGATATTAGTAGCCACAGGTACAGAAGGTACGGGGGGAGGCGGAGATCCGCTTTCTGTTTTATAGGTTATAGAGGAGTTTAATGTCCCATTCAGAGTAAATTGAGAAATTCGATATTGGAGTGGGTCCACCGCATAGAGATAATTGTCAGTGACTGTAATATTGTTAACGCTTAAGAATTCGCCGGGGCCACGGCCTGAGCCTCCGTACTTTTGAACCACATGACCGATAGAGTCCACCTGCAAGATTGTCTTTTTATCTTGATCATAAATGAATAGATGATCCCCTTTGTATTCTAAAATCCTTGGGTTGGCGAGCAGAGTCTCCTCGAGGCCGATAATTGTTTCATAGTCGTCTAGTTTGGTGGCTTCTGGAAGGTTTTTAGATGTTGGGGTATTACCGTTCTTGCACCCAATTAGAATGCCTGCCAATACTAATAAGCATAAAGTAACATGTACTCGGTTAGCCATCATAAGGGGACTATTTTTCAATGTTCAGTTGAAAAATTTCAATGTGAGGTTTCTGTTTTCGGTAATTTGCCCTATATAATTTGTTATTTTTGTCAATTGTATTGGGGTATAGATGGATCAATGTCTTATCGTTGGGCTTAATTTTACGTCTGGCATACCGCTTATAAGTAATGAAATTCAGATCTTGATCATAGACTTCCATACCTTGCTCTTTCCAGTTGCTATTGCGTATTTCAATAAAGTTAATAATATAGCCCTCTTTTGTTTTAAACATTCCCTTGCTTGTACTATTAAGACGTAAGGCAAAATTACCTTCCGGTGTAAACATCCTTTGATCAGAAATTTCTTTGATCTTTTCATTTCTAATATTACCAGATTCAAGTATCTCAAAAGGAGCTAATTCAATATTTTTACCTTGATGAGACTGCCATGAGTCGTCGGTAAAAATATTTCTGGAATAAATAGTTCCTTCATAAAAATGGGGGACATAGATGACGGTGCTATCCTCTATCACACAGGAGCCGACATGAAAACCTACATCGGCTTTTTTTACTGGGTCATCATTAATATATCCGGGTGGCAAATCAAACGATTTTTTTAGTACTTGAAATTTATCGTCCCAAAGATGAAAAACTTCTTTTTCGGTTTTCAGCCGAAGATATAGTACTAAGTATTCGTCCTTATTGACTTGATGAAAGGACCGCGGCCATTGCATTTTTTTGTTATTTATAAGAAAATCATTCAGCATTTTTCCCTCTGCATTGAATTGGGAGATTCGTGCATTGATATAATCGGCGACATAAACGTGCCCGTTTTGGTCCGTCCACATTGCAGTCATACGTGAAAACTCCCCCGGCCCTTTGCCCTGACCACCAAAGCTTCTGAAATATTCCCCTTGTTTCGAAAATACTTTGATTTTCCGTAAGGTCGGTTGTTCAACAAAGATGTACTGATCAGTTGCTTGCATATCAATGCCGTCGACAAGAAAAAATTCGTCACCCCCTTTAATTTCTAACGTTTTTTCAAGGGTTACATTTACCTCCTGCTGTCCATATGCCCATTGAGGCAATGTGAGAAATATTAGAACCAGTATTATCAGTATATTTTTCATAGTTGGTAGCTCCCCTTTTCTTTTTGAAGTATATGTCAACAGACAGCCCACTTGAGATGAATGCTATTGATCGGTCGGTTGATTCAAGATTTCAACCCCGTTTTAATGATTTTATCCCCGCTTAATTCAATATGATATTGATTTCTAAGTATATCAAACTTTAGATTGTCCAATTAAATAATTAACCTAGAAGTACTTTAAAACACTATAAGGGATAATTCATCACTAATTCCAAGAGATGCTACTGAAGCGCCCCGTAACGGCTTTCATGCTGATTCTCGCCACACTCATTTTCGGCGGGATCGCCTTGAATGGGTTGTCGGTGGATCTGCTGCCGGAGGTGGAGGAGCCGACCCTGCTGGTGCGGACGGACTGGAGCGGGGCGGCACCGCGTGAGGTGGAGCAACGGATTAATGAGTCGATGGAGTCGGTCCTTAGTACGGTACAGGGTGTGGAACAGGTGCATGGGTTTGCCCGACAGGGACAGAGTATCATATCGCTCCGCTTCGCGTGGGGACAAAATATGGATCTGGCGTTTCTGAATGTGCGGGAAAAACTGGAGCAGCTTCGACAGTCCTTGCCGGAAGGAGCGGATCGGCCACAACTGGCGCATAATACGGCGTCGGATGAGCCTATCGCAATTCTGGGGATATCGAGTAAGAATCAGCCGAATCCGGATTTCAAGACACGCCTGAATCTGAAACGTTGGGCGGAGCAGGTGCTGACGCGCCGTCTGGAGCAGGCGGAGGGTATTGCTCAGACGGTGTTGGTCGGTGCAGTTCAGCCGGAGGTCCAGGTCAAATACCGGCCGAAAGCTCTGAATCGGTATGAGTTGTCGCTAAGTCAGGTGGAGAATGCGGTTTCGCAGGCGAACCTGTTTACGGCGACGGGCGAGCTGCGCGACGGATGGTATCGCTATTCGCTTAAAATACAGAGTCGTATCGAGTCGCTGGCCGATATCAAGCAGGTGCCGCTCAAAACGCTGGGGACGGGGAAGGTGTTGACGCTCAACGATCTGGCGCAGGTAAAGATGGGGCTGGCCGATCCTACCTCGTTTTCGCTGGTCGATGGCCGACAGATGCTGAGCGTGCTGGTGAAGAAGGAGTATGGGGCGAATACGGTCGACAGCTACGACACGATGCGTCCGCTGCTGGATCAACTTCGAAGCCAGAATTCGAATGTCGGTATTACGGTCCTGAGCGAGAATGCTTCGTTTATCCGCAATGCTATTAGTAATTTGCTGCAAACGCTGCTGTATGGGGCCGTTCTGGCGTTTATCGTGTTGTTTTTGTTTCTGGATAACTGGCGCACTCCGTTCACGATCGGGATAGCGATTCCGGTGAGTATCTTCCTGACCTTTTTCGTGATGTATATCTCGGATATCCACCTGAATATTGTCTCGCTCAGCGGTCTTACCCTGGCGATCGGACTCCTGGTGGATAACGCCATCATTGTCCTTGAAAACATTAATCGTCACCGGTCGACGACCGATTCGATTCTGGAGGCGGCTCGAGCGGGGACCAAAGAGATCTCGCTGGCGGTTACGGCTTCTACGCTGACCACCATATCGGTGTTTCTGCCGCTTATTTTTCTCGGCGGATTTGAAGGGGCGTTTTTCCAGGATCAGGCGTGGACGCTTTCGATCAGTTTGCTGGCTTCGCTCGGCGTGGCCCTGTTGATTCTGCCGGTGCTGGTGGTCCAGTTTCAGAAGCGGCAGGAATCGGGATCGGTGCTCGGTTTTAACCACTTTTTCAACCGGCTGCGGGAGCGTTATGAGCAAAGCCTGCAGTGGGCGCTTCGGCATCGTATGCTGTTTCTGTCGGTCATGGTCGGACTGCTGGGCCTGTCGGCGTATCTGTTTATGTATGTGAATAAAAGCGTCCTGCCGGTTACCCACCCCGAGGAGGTCCGGTACCAGGTGCGGCTGCCGGGAAATACGTCGCTGACCTCCACGCGTCAGGCGGCTGAAAGCTTACATCGACGGCTGCAACCGGTGGCCGCCCAGGATCGCGCGATACAGGCGCGGGGCGGGTATACGGATCAGACCAATTTGTCGAGCTTGTCGGAGGAGGGGCTGAACAAGTTTACGATCTCGGTTCCGGTAAACGGTTTTAGGCATGCGGATGCGGTGCGACAGAAGGTTGATCAGTATTTTGCCGCCCATCCCGGATGGACGGCCCATTCGATGCCTTCCCGAACGGGACTGGATATCCTTCCCTCTTCCAACCAACCCCCGGTATTGTTTCGGTTGGTCAACAGAGACCGATCAAAGAGCGAGCAGGCGGCGACGCAGCTGCAGCAGGCGTTTGCCGACCGCGGACTGCCAGTCCAGCTTGACAAACAGTATGAGCAGGAGGTGGAGACGTACCGTCTCAAGTTTCGCAGCGATCGGCTCATGAAATATGATATCAGCCAAAATCAGGTGATCGATTACCTGGAGACGCTCACCCGGGGTCAGTCGATTACCGACTGGAACCGTCAGGATGAAAATGTGGATATCCGGCTGGTCGGATATGATCGGCGCGTGTTTGATCCGACGAATATCGCCCTGAATATGAATAAAACAACGATACCGCTGACCAACCTGGCTCATATTCAACAAGCTTCCCAGCCCGAACAGCTCGAGCGGGTGAATCAGTCGCCCGTTCTCAGCTACACGGCGAATCTCGATTTTGCCGATTGGTGGTGGAACGGGGAGAAGATTCAAACCGTCCTGACCGAATTCGCCCGCAGTACCGGCATCGAGGTGCAAACCGGCGGGTCTGCACTCAACATTGCCTCCTTGTTGTCTGATATGGGCATCCTGCTGCTGATTAGCGTGCTGATTATTTATATCATTCTGGCAATTCAGTTTGAAAGCCTGCGCCATCCGGTTATCATTCTTACGGCCGTACCGTTTGCGTGGGTAGGATCGGTGATTATCCTTTGGGGCAGCGGCATCAGCCTGAACGCGCTATCTTTTATGGGGATATTAATTCTGACCGGTATTGCGGTGAACGATTCTATCTTAAAGGTTGATTTTATGCGTCGATACTATGCAGACACCGGGGATTTGCGGAAAGCGGTGACGCAGGCCGGATTGCATCGTTTTCGACCCGTCGTCATGACGAGTTTGACGACCATATTTGGCTTGATTCCCATGCTACTTCCGATTGGCGACGGCTATGCGTTTCGTCAGTCGCTGGCGGTGGCGCTTATGGGGGGAATGGTCACGAGTACAATACTGACGTTGTATCTGGTACCGATCATTTTTGAGTTTATTGAGCAGAGAAGGGCGCAAAAGTAGAGAGTACGACCAACACGCTATTTAACATACAGGATACAATCATGCAGAAACGCTTTATACACAAAATAGGCATCTGGGGATTCATACTGGTGCTGCTTGTAAGTTGCCAGAGCGAAGAAAAGGAAAATAACCCGCTGTCAGAGGAGGAACAGGAATCGGCGGAAGTGCGGCCTGAGGTGATTTTTGCAGTGGCCGATGACAAACCGATTCATCAATACGTCGAAACGCAGGGTGTGGTGCAGGCGAATCAGTCGGTCACCCTGAAACCAAAGATCAGCGGGTACGTCAAGCGTTCATCTATCACGGAAGGCAAGCGCGTGAAGACGGGGGATACCCTGTTGATGTTCGACCGACAAGAACAGCAGTTGGCTGTACGTCAGGCCCGCAACAAGTATAAGCAAGCCCTCAGCAATTACCGCACGGAGATGGCGTTGCGGAATGGCAATGGTATGAAAGAAGGCAATAATGGAAGTTCGAAGAGCAAGGAAATGGTTCGCATCTCAACCGGATTGGCCGAGGCGGAAGTGAACCTGGAGCAGGCCCAGCTTGAATTGTCTCATACGATTATGAAAGCCCCATTTGACGGAATCTTGTCAATCGAAGAACAGATATCAAGCGGAGCCTATCTGAGTGCCGGAACGCAGGTCGGGAAGCTTGTGGACGACCGGACGGTCCGGATCCGATTTGACGTGCTGGAGTCGGAGTTGAGCAAGATTGAAAAAGGAATGAATGTGCGGGTTATCGCACCCGGCGGAGAGCAACTGATGGGAGAAGTAACAGGGGTGTTGCCGGTGATCGACACCGAGACCAAAACGGGAGCGGTCATCGTGAAAGCGGATAATAAAAATCGTGTTTTAGTGCCGGGAATGACGGTCAACGGACGCATTCAGATTATGCGGGAAGACGGAAAAGCGCGGGTACCACGGTCAGCCGTGCTATCGCGCGACGAGGGCCGTACCCTGCTGTTCAAACTACATCCGAATGACAACCACGTCCAGTGGATCTATGTGGATCCCACCGCCCAAAACAGCGAGTGGAGCATCATCGATCATAAAGAGCTGGCCCCCGGCGACACCATCGCCATAGACCGCCACTTCGCCCTCAGCCACAAACAAATCGTCGACCCCCAACTGCAAATAAACCAAAAACAATAGGCATAATAAACGTCCCCCTTCGGAGGGGGAAGAACCCGACTGCGTCGGGTTCAGGGGGAGGAAAGAGCCAAAAAAACAACCAAGATCTTTAAATAATAGCAACAACCACCAAATAAACACAAAATCCCAGCACCGATAACTCCATGCTAACCCGACTCTTCCATCGGCGATACCTAATCTCCCTCAGCTACATCCTCGTCGTAGCTATAGGCATCATCGCCTGGAAAAATATCTCCCTGGAGATGTCGCCCGACCTGAGTCTGCCGTCGGTGACGGTCAACTACACCTGGGGGAGCACCTCGCCGGAAGTGATGGAGAAGGAGGTCACGAGGGAAGTCGAGCAGGTGGCCAACCGACTGCGGGGCGTGCGCAACGTCGAGTCGATATCCCGGGAGGGACGGGTCAGCGTGACCATCACGTTCAGCAAGCAGACGCCGGTGGATTATCGCATCGTGGAGCTGCAGGAGTACCTGGTCACTCTCAACGAAACTCTGCCGGCCAATGCCCGACAGGGGGATATCAGTCGGCGGGTGCCGCAGGAGTTGCGAGATATGCAGACGTTTATCGCGTATTCGCTGAGCGGCGATCGCCCCGTGCGCGAGCTGCTGCAGTATGCCCGCCAGAATATAAAGTTCAATATGCTGGGATTGGAGGGATTGGCGGATGTCACGTTGGAAGGGGCCCGGGATCCGGCGCTGACGGTCGAATTCGATACGGACCTGATGGAGCGTTATCAAATAGAACCCCGCCAGGTGCTGCAGCGCATACGGCAGCAGCTCGGTTTTCGGTCGTCCGGCTTTATCAAAACCGCTAATCTGCGGTTCAGCCTGGTTGCTGAGCCCCAGTTTGAGGATTTGGAGCATATCCGACAAATGCCGCTGCAGTTGGAGAACTCCGAGCGACGCATTCAGCTTTCCCAGGTTGCGACGGTTGAGATTCAAGATTATCCAGCCAAAAGTACTCGACGGATTAACGGCAATCCGGCGCTGACGATATATTTCAACAAAGAGAGCGGGGCGGATGCGATTGGGCTGGCCGAACAGATTCGTGGTCGGATGGATAAGCTGATCGGAAGTATGCCCTCCGATCTGCATCTGCAGCTCGAACAGGATGCGACCGAGGAGCTGCGGCAGCGCTACGGGAATCTGCGTTACCAGTCGATTATCAGTTTTCTGGTCGTCTTCGCCGTACTGCTGCTGTTTATCCGCCGCTTGCGAGCCCCGTTTGTTATTCTGGGCAGTATCGTGTTTTCGCTGCTGATGAGCGTGAGCATCCTCTATTTTATCGGATATACGCTCAATATACTTACCCTGGCCGGGTTGACGGTATCGCTGGGGATGATCATCGACAACGCGGTCGTGGTGTTCGAGCAGGTCAATCCGAAACTACCGGCTAGGCGGGCCGACCGGTT
>CAYQXO010000126.1:0-7526 GCA_964421495.1 uncultured Balneolaceae bacterium
GACTATGATTCGACAACCCGTAAGAGACCGCTTTCAAAATTCGTAATTAAAATAGGCCGATTTTGAAGTACGACAGGAGATTCATTTGACGGAAAATTTGTCAAAAGATAGTCAAAACTGTCTCTTTTGTAGTCACTTTGTAAAATCCCCCCTCCTTACTATAATAGACTCAGGATATATATAAATCATATAGAGACCGCTTTCAAAATTATTATATTGTGGCTTCGTTGAGGCAGCACGAGTAAATTTCAATAAAAACTCACGGCGCAGAAACTTTGACCTGGCATAATATTTCGTATTTGTGGCTTTTGTTCTTGATCCCCGTTTTGATTGGATTTTTATGGTGGTGGGGACGTCGGCTGCGGGCAAAGCGGCGGCAGTATTTTGATGACAGCCTGTTTGAGTCGCTCCGCCGCCATTACTGGCCCCTCGGGGCGCGCATACGGCAGATAGCCTTGTACACGGGGCTTACCTTTTTGATCCTGGGGCTGGCCGGACCCAAAATCGGTACGGAAGTCCGCGAAGTGAAGCGGCAGGGTGTGGACTTGATGGTTGCCCTCGATTTATCGGACAGCATGAACGCCGAGGACGTGAATCCCAGTCGCCTCGATAAAGCCAAGTATGAGATTGAGCGTTTGCTTCGCCAACTGAAGGGAGATCGCGTGGGACTTATAATCTTCACCGGCGAGGCCTTCCTTCAAAGTCCCATGACCCTCGACTACTCCGCCCTGCGCATGTTCCTGGACATTGCCGGCACCGACCAGATGCCCTCATCCAGCACCGATTTTGCTGCCGCCATGAGCACCGCCCTGGAATCCTTCCAGGCGGAGAAGATCGAGCAATCGGATGCGGCCAAAGTTCTGCTAATCATCTCCGACGGCGAACATCACGGCGAATCGTACGAGAAAGAACTCAACCAGCTCGTTGAAAACAATGTCTCCGTCTACACCATCGGTATCGGGACGGTCGACGGAGCGCGCATCCCGCTCTATAATGACCAGGGACAGCAACGCGGCTTTAAACGCAACAGCCAGGGCGGGGTGGTCCGGACCCGACTGGAATCGCAAACGCTCCGCGATATCGCCCGCGAGGGCAACGGGGATTACTACGAAATAACAGGCGGAGGCAGCGGCATCTCCCCGTTCCTCGGTCGCATCAACGAACTTCAAAAAGGAGAATTCGCCAGCCAGCAATACGCCGACTATAAAAACCAGTACCAATGGCTCGTCGGCATCGGACTCTTTTTCGTAATTGCGTGGTTTGTGGTACCCCGATCGAAGAAATAGGCTCGCTTCGCTCGCCAGCCGGAAGCCGGAAGACTGAAGACGGAAGGCTATACCGGCAAGTTACCGGGTTGTGTATATACACAACTCTGTTTCCTGCTGGAATAACCTTCCGTCCCGACCTGGATTTAAAACTCCACGCTGTCGGTTAGCCTGTCTCCCGTCGGCTGGTACTTTAAAAAAGAGTTAAAATTGCCATTCGCAATCCATTGTAAGTCTAACAGACAGCTGTCGGGATTCCGACTTCCGACAGCGAGCGCAGCGAGCCTTATTTCCGCCTTCCGGCAGGGCTAGCGAAGCTAGCCCTATTTATTTAACCAACAGCATTTTGCCGGATAACTTACTAGACCCAGTATCCAGGATGTACATATACACCCCGCTGGAAAATCCGGTGGCATCCCACGTGTGGGAGTAGGTTCCGGCCCTCTGGTACTGCCGGTCCACCAGCGTGGCCACCCTTTTCCCGAGCAGGGAATAGATGTGCAGGGATATTTCTCCCGGCTTTGCAAGCTGGTATCGGAGCCGGGTCGAGGGATTGAAAGGATTCGGAAAGTTGGGAATCAGCCGGGTTTTCCGGGGTAACTGGCCATTTTCCTCTCCCTTGTCGATGCCCGTAGCTGTAGAATGGATCAGACTGAAATCATTCAGGGATCGCGCGGGCATATCCGGGCGGGAAATGCGGACGTCGGTTGCCTTTACGGTTACCGGTCCGGGCCAGTCGGTAGCGGCCGTGACGCGAAATCGCATCAACCTTTCAGCCCGTTTCGGCTGCGTCCACCCCTTGTGCACCCATGCGCCCGACCATCGGGCCTCTCCTTTTCTCGCAAAGCTCAACAGCTTATCCTGCCGGTCCCAGCCATAGAGCCAGTCCCCGGCATCAAAAACGGGAGCCAGGATCTCCTTTGCGGGCGTAAAATCGCCGTCTGTTCCCTTCACCTTCAGGTTCACCGACAACCCGCTCAAGTCGACCGGCTCGTCTGTCTGAACCGCGATGTAGTGGTCCTCCCCCTCTTTCAGGGCCGGCAGCATAAGCTCCGGGGGAGCGGATCCGGCGGACTGCACGGCGGTTTGCTGCCGGCTCTGCCCGTAATTCAGGCCGACCGCCTCCAGATCCGAGTGATTGACATACCCGCTGCCGTCCGTGTCGGCAAAGGTCGCCTCGAAGGGGAACCAGCCGATCGCCTCCAGCCCGCTCCAGGAAACATTGCGAAGGATACGGTCCGGACCTTTCAGCCCCCACCACGTACCGAGCGGCAATACATCCGCGGCCGTTACGGTTCCGTCGTTGTCGGCATCGCCCGGCCAGACCGTCGGCGTTTTGGGGTTGAGGGCCGTCCCGGTAACGGTTATATCATCGATCCGCACCTTCCCCTGCGAGGAAATATCGGCAGTCCCGTCCACCCGCGTATCGCCTATTCGCTGCCAGCGAATAAAGAGCGAGTCCCGGTCGTTGGCAGTGACGGGCAGTTCCACCTCCCGCAGGCGTCCCGTGGTCCAGTCCTCACCGACCTGCACTGCCCCGCCCGGCACCTCGGTCCACGTCGAGTCGTCCAGGCTGACCTCCAGTTGAAAATCGCGGGCGGCACTGCCGGTCCCCTTGAACGCCGACGATACCCGGATCTGCTGGAAGCCGTTCGTTGCAAGCCGCGTTTTCAGGAATTTTACGCTGTCCGTTCCCTCTTCCGCATGCCAGCTCGCCGTAGCCATGGAAAAGCCGCGATTCCGCTCGTCAAAGCCGTCCAGTCGCGAGCCGGACAAGGTCACGGCCGCAAAACGATTGATCGACAGGGCCTGATCCACGGTCCGGTCCCGATCGTCAAAATCCCAGCGAGCCAGGATATGTGCGTACGGGGGACGCTCTTGGACCGTCAGCCGACCCGACGGGGCCGAGTCCGCATGCCAGAAACGCCCCGTGTCGGCGGCAAATCCGCCGTAGCGATAGGCCCTGTCATTCAACTGCATCCGAGCGACGTAGTACCACTGGCCGACATCCAACGCCGGACCGAATTCCACCCCGTATTGCCTGGCTCCCGAAGCCGTCTGCACTCCCGGATCGGCCCGTCTCCACTGCTCCTCCGGCCACGCAGCGGGATCCGTATCCACGTTACTGAGGGCGATCCACACCTTCAGACAGTCGGAAGGCGTGCTGACATCGGTTACCTCGCGGGCAAACGCATAGGCCTGCAGTGGAATCGTCTGGGCCTCGTGAATCGTATCCGCCTGCTGCACCAATCCCCCGCCTGTAAGCCGGGGTTTGACCTTAATTTCCAGGGCCGGCGGCTCTGCCGTCGGCACCTCTTGTCCCTCCGCATTCTTCAGTACACTCTGCTGAAATTGAATCGTGGTCAGACCGGTATCCGCCGACGCCTTGACGCCGAAATGGATGCGCATCAGGCGCCCCGGTCCCACGGCCTCTCCCGACGTACGCGAAGCGCTGACGCCCACCGTATTGTGGCTGAGCATATCGCCCACCGAAATGCCGTCGGAATCCCCGAGCAGGCTATCCGCCTGCGTTGCCCGAAACGTCAGAATCGCCGGCTCGACGGTAATTTCCGACTCAAAATAGTAGGCGGCCGAGGCGCTGTCGAGGCGAACCACCACCTCGAACTCCTCGCCCTGACCGACCACGTCCACATTTGATATGGCCGAAAGCCCGGCCGGACCGGTCTGGGCGCTCGCCGCATTGTGAATCAACAAAGTCAGCAGGCTGATCAAAAATAGATACCAGGCCGTCCGAAACCACCGCGACCCCTCCCATCTATCCAATAAACGCTCCGGTTGAATAAACCGCCTCCCTCGCTGCGGATCCCTCGACGATAAAAAAGATTTATTAAAGTAATGCATATGGCCTCCCTTTTGATGAAAGATGATCGTATTATACAACCAATAGATCACCGGGAAGGCCAATCCTTACAAGAATGGCAGCCAGAAACCAGGAACTCTTTCAGTCTTTTGCCAATCTATTCCAATCTGACCGAATTTTGCAAAACCCAAATCGCTATCCGCGTTAACGCCCAATTTACAATATTACTTGCATTTTGCCGGGTTGATACCATATACAGCGAAGACGGTACTGAAAACAAAACAACATCCACGGGATACAATATCCAAAACATGCTTACAACCGGGCCCCGTTCAACGCAATGTATACGCAACGAAATAAAAATCCCGCCAGCCCAGTAGTTCATCTTCCCGCAAGTATATTATTAAGAACGTAAGAGGGGAGCGTGATATAAAAAAGTGCCGGCAACCAGGAGGTCACCGGCACGTGCATTGAAAACTTTTAAAAGCCTGTCTTTCTACTGCTCTTTCAGGACCGGCTCCTGGTGGTACTCAAAGAGCCAGGCATCGCTATTGATGGATTTATACTTGCTTTCGAGCAGGCTGTTGGCCTTGCCGTAGCTCATGCCGTTGGTAAAGGCCACGCGATAGGGACCCCTTTCCTGGTTCCCTTTTGGAGGCAGGATGCGCGCCCGGTCATATCCCTGGCTTTTAAGCTCGCGAAGGTATCTCATCGCGCGATCCATCGTGACAAAAGAGCCGCCGATGATATAATAATTGCCGGTCGACCGCGTCATTTTCTCCTTCTTCTCCACATCCTTCGAGAGTTCATTTACGCGGGCTTGTACCGAATCCACCCGCTCAACCACATTACGCTGGTTTAACTGCTCAATATCATCGGCATTCTTGTCAACCTTCTTTTGCGTTTGTTCAACCTTTTCTTCCTGTTTCTCGACCTGTTTTCGGGTCTCCTCTGTTTTGCGCTCCAGGCTCTCTATTTTCCGGGCCAGTGGACGAACTTCCTCTTCAACCGACGTTTCCCTGTCCCACATGGCATGGCGCGAGTCACTCGAACCGAATTTAATGGTAAACCCGGCCATCGCCGTCAAAAAGCGATCGTTTTGTGATTGGTCCACCATATTACCGTTCCGACCAATCTCAAAATCATAGCCATCCATCAGTGCACTGGTGGTGAAATTCTGTTCCGCCTGCAACAGAAAATCGAGGCGGGGTGAAAGACGAATGCGAAATTCCGAACCGAGGCTCAAGTTCGAAGTGATGCCATCGTTTTCCTCGCCTGCGTAGCGATTGCCGGTCCCCCGTGGATTGTCCAGGCTTACCATAACGTAATTTTTCAGCACTCCGACTCCGCCGTACAGTGACAGGTTGACGTTGTCATTCCGGATTACCGTAAACTCCGGCTGCAGGGAGAAGCGCAGAAATTGATTCTCATAATTCTGTCCAAACCAGTTATCTCCCGTTCCCTTGAACGTCCCCCCGGAAAAACTTCCGCGGATAGCAAAGCGGGGATTAGCCGCATAGCGTATATTAAAGGCTGCTGTCGGCGTTAAAAACTCGCTACCCACCGTAAACTGCGTATAAGGCACGCCTCCCAGCATGTCGATACTCCAGTTACGGGGTGGGGACTGTTCCTGTGCCAATACCGATTGACTCATAAACAACAGTACCAAGATTCCACACGCCGCCGTTACCCATTGCTTCATGCTCGAGGTTTCCATAGAACACCTATTTTAATTTTATTAATAGTTCACCTGCATTGATTACCCTTCCCTTACAATAAATCATATAGAGGGCATTTTCAATATAGACGATTATTAATCTGATCCGTTACATTTTTTTTGTATTTATCAGATATTCGGGCGGCTGGAAATTAACCACGGCGGAAGAATTCCAGCCCCCACGTCCTACTTCATCAACATCATTTTTTCCGTCAGAGTTTTTGACCGGGTTTGCAGGCGATAGATATAAACGCCGCTGGTAAGATTTTGCGCATCGAAGGTAACCCGGTGACTTCCGGCGGATATTTTTTCGTTCAGCAGCGTGCTCACTTCCTGTCCCAGCAGGTTAAACACGCGCAATGAAACCCGCTGCGACTCCGGAAGGTCAAACGATATGGTGGTCGTCGGGTTGAACGGATTCGGATAGTTGCCGTGCAGGGCGAGCTCGGTCGGCAATTCCCGGTCCTCTTCCGGTACCGAGGTCACCGACGTCGGATAATAAACCTCCCCGTCGGAATCATACACGCGAACGGTGTAGGTTGACTGAGTCCCCGTGTCGGTCGAGTCCTCGAGCGGCGAGGTGACGAACGTCAACACCGACTGCTGGAATTGGGACAGATTGAAGCCCAGCCGGCGCGGGTGTCCTTTAGCCTCGATAGCCACTTCGGAGGGTGCAAAGGTCACATAATCGCTAAAGTCTCCATAATTCATATCGCTTTGAAAGGCGGAAATCACCGAGGCATCGTCCTGGTTGTCGACTATTTGAAAATCCGCATCCGGAAGCAGGTCCGGCAAACCGTGGACCACGCTGGCCCTGACGTCCGTAACATCCCCGCTGGGCAACCGGCGCCCGGTACTCTTGTGTACGGTTAGACTGCTGTCGCGATGGAGCACGATCTGGTGATGGGTGTCGATGGCAAAATCCAGCAGGGCCGTTTCCCCGTCGCCCGGTTCCTCGCCCGACGTCGGCAGATAGAGCTGTCGATCCTCCCCTGCAAATACCTCGATATAAGCAGTCGCCTCTTCGTGACCCAGACTGTCAACTACCGGATCCTGCCGATCGTCCAGATACAGGTCCACCGTTCCCGCGTCGGGGGCATTATGGATAAATTGCGCCCTGACCATCTGCCCCACCTGTCCGCGGACCAGGTAAAAAGATTCCATATCCCCCCGGGTTTCATACTGGGCGTCGCTCGCATTCACCCGGTGATAAACCTGGAGGGTATCCCCGAGCCCCACACCGCGATTGCGCAGCTTGCGATCCAGGGTGTTATAGTTGACCGTGAGGCTGCCGGTCTCTTCCCGGGTTAGATCCAGGAGTATATCGGAGGAACCGAAGCTCTCGTCGGACGAAAACTGCCAGTTGTACGTCACCGGGTCACCGTCCGGATCGCCCGCATTGTCCCACTGAACGGTGACCTCCTCTCCCGGCTTGCCTTCCACTTCAATGTGGGACCCTTCCTCCGGCGCCGTGACCGAAGCCATATAGGGCTCCGAATTGGTAAACTGTACATACTGGTAGCTGTTCTGGTCGAACGTCGTGGCATGTTCACCGGACTGGTCGTAAATCCGGCGATAATCGACGAAGAATCCGATTTCGTCGCCGCCGTTCAGGCTCAGATTGGCCGCCTCGTTTCGGGGGATCGCCATTTCAACGTGATAGCCGGTCGAGTGACTCTGGACCTGAAGGTTGATATCGGAGGGCGTAAAGATCCGCTGCCCC
>CAYQXO010000127.1:0-7454 GCA_964421495.1 uncultured Balneolaceae bacterium
GGCCAACCTGTCCTACATGTACTACCGCGACCAACTTATTCAGACCGGCGAAATCAACGACGTCGGCGCCTCGCTGCGACAAAACGTAGACCGCAGCTACCGGGCGGGCGTTGAACTGCAGGGGGGCGTGCAAATCACCCGTCAGTTCACCTGGGAAGCCAACGCCACCCTCAGCCGCAACAAAATCGAGGCGTACACCCAGCACATATCCAACTACGACACCGGCGAGCAAATCGGCCGCCACTACGAAAACACCGACATCGCCTTCTCTCCCGATCTGATCGCCAACTCGACGCTCCGTTATCAGTATCGTTCGCTCGAGGCCGCGTGGACCGTCAAGTACGTCTCCCGCCAGTACCTCGACAACACGGAGACCAAAAGCCGTTCGATCGACCCCTATGCAATCAACGACCTGCGCTTGCAGTACTCCCTGCCCGATCTTTCTCCCCTACCCGGGCTTACCGCCACGCTGCAACTTAACAACGTACTGGATCACATGTACGAAACCGACGGCTATACGTTCGGATTTATAAGTGGGGGCAACGAAATCCATCAAAATTATTACTATCCCCAGGCGGGAAGGCATTTTCTCCTGGAGCTCCGGGCGGAATTTTAATAGGGCTCGCTTTGCTCGCCCGTCGGAGGTCGGAAGCCGGATGACGGAAAGCTATTCCAGCAAGTTACTATGGGGTGTATATATACAATCTGGTTACCGGTCGGAATACGCGTCGAGCCTCCAGCCAGAGCCTGTCCCGACCACCGTCGGGGCCTCGAGCGTAATATCACCATAATACCAGGTAGAAGATAGCGAGCAGTATCATCAACAGGGCCACCCACTGGACGCTGGTCCGCCGGCGGGGCAGGTCGTAGCCGCAGATGGGACAAACGTCGGATTCCGCGTCAATCTCCATCGCGCATGAGGGACATTCGATTTTATCTTGCATATTTATCCATTCGTCGCGGTTCTACCGGGCTTAATTCTGATGTTTTTTATTGCCGAATCCACAGAAACTTGTACCACCACGCCCTCGTAATATAATAGTAAGTTATAGTCACAAACAATTTAACCGGCAAGCGAAAATGATATTCATCAGCTGTGCCGGGAATTTGGCGGGCTTTCGAATATTTAAAAAGACTGTCTTGACCTCATTTGGGCGATTTTAACGTAAAGTTGAGGGGACTATGTAAGGCAAATTCAGTCAAATAATATCCCGACCGCTGACCGAATTGTTTTGCAGTAGATTTGTAGAAGTATGGCAGACTTCCGTGTATACTCGCTTTGCTATAATTCCTGTATTCGTCCTCTAAAAATCTCCCGGCCACCGCAATTTATTCATATCCGCCGTAATAGAGATGCCCATTACGTAATCCACATCCCGGTTCAGCGCCGTATTCAACGGGATGGCAAAATGCAGGCGCGGGTCCACCAGGGCCGTCTTGAATCCGAATCCCACCTGAATCAGATGTCCCCATGCATCCCCCAACGAAACATTGCTCCCGGCGGCTGCCAACAATCCCTGCCAGCTGAGATCATAGTGAATCTGACGCTGCTCGCGGCGTAGCTTCAATGTATAATCGGCGAAAAAATCGACACTCCTGAACTTTTCATATCCCACGGTTTGCAGATTCCCGTGAAGTAGGACAAACCAATCCTCATACATTTCTTTTTGGTATCCTGCTCCACCTCGCAATATCCAGGCTTTGTGAAAATATTGTTGACGGGACGGGTAATGAATTCGGGATCTCACATATACCGCCTCACCTGTCGTATCATGAACGAGGGGAAACGACACATCGATCCGGTAGACAAACGAGCCGCCCGGCTTGTGCTGCCATCCGAGCGATGGATTTCCGATTAAAGACGCCCGGTTATCCGGTCGCCGGTAATGAATCCACGGCAGATTCCCCCGCACAATATTATTTTTGTCTATCGGCCAACTGACGTTCATATAGGCTGACGAGGTACTCGGATCGTATTCTATATCACGGTCGAAGGTGGGATTCTGCCATCCCAATGTAATCTGCTTTTCGGACCATTCATAAATGGGCTGCCCATAACCGGCCGATATACATACAACAAAGACTCCCATGGCGAGCAAGACGCCCCTCTTTAGAAAAGACGGGAGGCATTTAGCGAATTTCCAAAAGACTTGTTGTGATAGATGCAAAGTCTTACTCATCGGGGACCTGCTCTTTCAATTCCCGCAGCCAGGCCTCGGCCTTAGCATCACTCGGCGCCCGCCAGTCGCCCCGCGGAGACAGGGAACCGCCGGAACCGACCTTGGGTCCGTTGGGAATGGCCGTGCGCTTAAACTGACTGAATTGAATAAACCGATGCAGAAAAACCTCCAGCCATTTTTTGATGGTCGGCAGATCATAGGCATTACGATCTTCCTCGGAGAGCGTGTCGGGCCAGCTTCCCCGATTAATATCGCTCCAGGCGTTGTAGGCCAGGTAGGCCACCTTGCTGGGACGATATCCAAAACGCGATATATAGTACAGGTGGAAATCCTGCAATTCGTAGGGACCGATTTGCTCTTCCGTACGCTGGGCGGGGGCCCCGTCATTCTCTCCTTTTTTATTGTTTTTGCCCGGCACGAGTTCGGGAGATATCTCCGTATCGAGGACCGACTGTAGAATTTCGCAGGTATCCTCTTCAAACTGATCGGTTTTAATCGACCAGCCGATCAGGTATTGAATGAGGGTTTTGGGGACGGAAACGTTGACGGCGTAGTGCGACATTTGATCGCCAACGCCATACGTCGTCCATCCGAGTGCCATTTCGCTCAGGTCGCCTGTTCCGACCACCATCGCCCCGTGATGATTGGCCAGGCGGAACAGGTGAGAAGTGCGGTCGCCGGCCTGCACGTTCTCGAACGTAACGTCATACTGCTCTTCGCCGTCCATATAGGGATGGTCGATATCCTCCAGCATTTGTTCGGACGAGGGACGAATATCGATCTCCCCGGCCGTCACGCCCATCGCTTCCATCAATCGCCGCGCATTTTTCAGGGTGCGGTCGCTCGTGGCGAATCCCGGCATGGTATAGGCCAGAATATTCGAGCGGGGCAAATCCATGCGATCCATCGTTTTTGCGGCGACGATGAGCGCCTGGGTTGAATCGAGTCCGCCGGACACCCCGATCACCAGTTTCTCAATGCCGGTCGCCTGCATGCGCTTTTGCAGTCCGTTGACCTGGATGTTATACACTTCATAGCAGCGCTGATCGCGCTCCCCGCTCTCCGAGGGAACATAGGGAAATCGCTGCACCTCGCGATTCAAGGATAATTCCTCAGAAGGCACCTGGTAGTGAAAATCCACAAAGCGCATGTTCTCCACCCGCTCCCGATGCTCGTCCGCACAGTCGTTAAAACTGGTGTGCCGGAGGCGATCCTGAACGAGCCGGTCCATATCGAGGTCGGCCGAAACCGCCTGTTCCTCGTCGGCAAAACGCTCGGTTTCCTGCAGGATATCTCCATTTTCACAGATAATGCCGTGACCGTCCCATGCCAGGTCGTTCGTCGACTCGCCCAGTCCGGCCGCGGCGAACAGGTAGCCCGAAATCGAGCGGGCCGCATGCATCGAAATCAGTTTGCGACGATAGGATGCCTTCCCCACGGTAACGTTGCTGGCCGAGGGATTAGCAATAACCGTGGCTCCCGCCATAGCTGCGTAGGTACTCGGGGGAATCGGGGGCCAGAGATCTTCGCAAATTTCGACATGCAGCGCAAATCCGCGCAGGTTTTGCGCTCTGAAGATCAAATTGGACCCGATGGGCACGTCGCGATCCATGATCGAAATTTGCTCCGCCCTCAGTTCCCGTCCCGAACGAAACTGTCGTTTTTCATAAAACTCGCGATAATTCGGCAGATACGTTTTCGGCACGATCCCCAGTAACTGTCCCCGGTACACCACCGCTACACAATTGAAAAGCTTTTGCTCCCGGCGCAGGGGAAATCCCACGAGCAGTACCGTGTTCAGGTTCCTCGATTCATTTACCACCTGGTGCAAAGCCTGTTCCGCCTCCTGGAGAAGCGTATCCTGGTGGAAAAGATCGTCACACGTATAGCCGGTGAGCGTCAATTCCGGAAAGAGCGTGACCGTCGCATGCCGATCGGACGTCTCCTCTGCCAACTCGAGAATGCGTTCCACGTTGCGATAAGGAGTGGCCACCTCAAGCTGGGGCACCGCCACCGCCGTGCGCACGAAATTATGCGTATATGGAGAATGAAATGGACGCTCTGGCATGTCAAATAGGCTAAGTTGCCGGTTGTTAAACGAGAATACGGAAGATAACGGAAACTGTAAAGAGCGCCAAGTATGGGAATTAAGGGGCTCGAAGCCGGAAGCCAGAAGGCGGAAGGCTATTCGCTGCCGGTTGCCCGGTTGTGTATATATTCTTCAGCGTTACCGATCGTTAATGAAGTTTGGATTTTCATTCTATGATGTATCGGCCGTTATTTCTTGCTTCCAATAAAGGTCCAATACCTGAAACTCTCTTAGTGAGCTGCTTGATACCTGCACAGCATTGAATGAGTAAGTTTTTCCCTCTTGCCGCATCTTACAGGAAGCAGCCAGGCTGGTACTAACCCTCTATACATACCTGCCGACCGCTCTATATGGGATTTAAAATAAAATCAATATATTATCGTTTGGTTATATAGTAATTAGAAATAAAATAAACAGCACTACTTATGGAATATCTGGACAAAGAGACCTTTAAAGAAAAGGTATTTGATTTTGAAACAAACGGCGAAGAATGGTCATTCGAGGGCGATAAACCCTGCCTGATCGACTTTTACGCGGATTGGTGCCAGCCGTGCAAGAAGCTCAATCCCATTCTCGAAGAGCTGGAACAGGAATTCAGCAATGATATAAATATTTACAAGGTGGATACGGAGCAGCAGCAAGAGCTGGCTTCGATGTTCGGCATCCGGAGTATCCCCTCGCTGCTTTTCTGTCCCCTTGACGACGAACCGCAAATGGCCCAGGGTGCCATGCCCAAGTCCGCCCTTCAGCGCGCCATCAACGAAATTCTGCTGGGCAAGAAAGAGGAAGCTGAGCAATAGAAAAGTCGGAGGTTGGAGGCCGGAAACTGTTCCGATCGGTATCCCAGCCCGGATATTACTCCGCGGGTGAGGCTTCGCTCTGAACGGTAACACGGCTTCTCTATTTTTCCACCAGCCCGTAGTCTTCCAGCAGCTCGAGGAGTTTTTCCTCGTATTCGATACTCAGCGGAACCAGCGGAAGGCGGAGCTCGTTTTTCATCCGACCCATGATCGATAGGGCCGCTTTTACCGGTATGGGATTGGTTTCCCAGAAGCCTGCATTCATCAGGGGCAGCAATTCGTAGTGTGCCTGGCGGGCGCTGACCATCTCGTCGTTGAGCGCAAAGTCGATGAACGATTTCATCCGGGACGGAACCACATTGGACGCCACGGAGATCGCCCCGACTCCCCCGGCCGCCATCATTTGCAGAATAATAGCATCCTCGCCCGACAACACGGCAAAGTCTTCGGGGGTTCGGCTGACTATCTCGGCCGCCTGCTCGATATCCCCGCTTGCCTCTTTGACGGCATGGATATTGGGATGCGCCGACAACTCGGTCACCGTATCGGGCGACACGTTCACGCCGGTCCGGCCGGGCACGTTGTAGATTATCAAGGGAATATCCACCGAATCGGCGATCTGCGTATAGTGCTCGACCAATCCCCGCTGGACCGGCTTGTTATAGTAGGGAGCCACAATCAAAAGTCCGTCCGCTCCCAGATCCTCAGACCGCTGCGATTTGTCGATCGCTTTTTTCGTATTGTTCGTGCCGGATCCGGCAATTACCAGACAGTCATCGCCCGTCTCATCCACGGCCGTTTCCAGCAGGTAGACATACTCCTCGTCCGTTAACGAGGGACTCTCCCCCGTCGTGCCGGAAACCACAACCCCGTCAACCCCGCCTTCTTCCTGATAAGACAGGTGGTTTACATACGCCTCCTTGTCAATGTTCTTCTGTTCGTCAAAAGGTGTTACAATCGCCGTATATAATCCTTTAAAGTAAGTGTCAGCCATAAAAAAGAACGCTTCATTTTATCGGGTTCCCCGGAATTCCGAAAGGCTCCTGAAGAAACCTGCCATTACTGAGATTTTAATGAGTATAAAATATCTGCCGTTGACTCAATAAACCAAGATTTTTCTATCAATATCAAGTTCCCGGACGCAAAACGGCCGGGAACTATCATCGCTTCATACTTTGTCTTTAATTCGGTAGTTTCCGTTTCTTCATCCCGTTGGAAATCACAAATACTACAAATTCATGGCTATTACCAATAAAGAAATCGCTGACATTCTCCGGGAAATTCACACGCTGAAATTACTGGACGGGCAGAACCCTTTTCGCGCTCGTGCTTTCGACCGTGCCGCCCAAAAAATCGAAAGCCTCGAAGAGGAGATTGCTTCTTATATCACGGAAGAAAAACTTACCGACCTGAGCGGAATCGGCGAAGGCATTGCACGGGAAATATACGCTTACGCCGAATCGGGTACAACGCCTGAATTATCCGAACTTCGCAATCGCATTCCTCCTGAACTTACCGAATGGCTGAATATTTCGGGACTGGGACCCAAAACAATCTACAAAATTCATAATGAACTGGGCATTACCACGATCGACGAGCTAAAAGAAAAATGTGAGGACGGGTCGCTGGTGGAACTCGAGGGACTCGGAAAAAAATCGGCCGAAAAAATTCTGCGGTCCATCGAGTGGATGGAGCAGTTCGCCGAACGCTGCCTGCTGAGCGAAGCCCTGGAAGTCGCCCGCCCCCTCTACCGCTTTATAGAAAACCTCGAAGGCGTCCAGAAACTTGAGCTGGCCGGCTCGCTCCGGCGCTCCATGGAAACCATCGGGGATGTCGACTTGCTGGTGGGAGCCGACGAGAAGCATTCCGACGCCATCATGGAAGCATTCGTGGAACACGATTTCGCCGTCGAGGTGCTGGGACACGGGGCCACCAAAAGCTCGATCCGCACCGAAAACGGTCGGCAAGTGGATTTACGTATCGTGGAACCGAAACAATTTTCGGCGGCACTGATGTATTTTACCGGCAGCAAGGAACACAATGTGGTAATGCGGCAACGCGCCCGGGAACGCGGTTACTCGCTGAATGAATACGGGCTGTTCAAGATGGATGAAGAGGGGAAGGTGCAAGAGGATCAGCCGCTGCCCTATGAGAGTGAGGCGGATATTTTCGATCACCTCGATCTCCACTGGATTCCGCCGGAGCATCGAGAAGACTTCGGGGAATTTAGCTTTTATGAGGAACACGAGGAAATGGATCTGGTCGAGGAATCAGATATTCAGGGCGTACTTCACGCTCACAGCACCTGGAGCGACGGAAAGAAAAGTATTAAACAAATGTCCGAGGCAACCCGGGATCGCGGGTTTCGGTACCTGGGGATCACGG
>CAYQXO010000128.1:0-7366 GCA_964421495.1 uncultured Balneolaceae bacterium
TCAAGATCAACACCCGGTCGGGAAGCCAGCAGTTTCGCGGGACCGCCGAATACAAGAATGACACCTTCGAGTCGCTGGGCAATACGCATGATCGCCACTGGTTGAATTTTAATGTTTCAGGTCCCCTCGAGAATGGTCCCATACCCGGTAATATGTACTACTTTGTATCGGGAAGCGGTTCAATCTCAAATGGCTCCAACCATTTAAATCGTACGCGAAAAAACTACTTGTCGCCCCTCAATATTCGGGGAAAGAGAAGTAACAGTGCCAGCTTGAATGCGAAGCTGAATTACGATATCACGCAGAAAGAGCGAATAAGTTTGTTCTACAACGGTTCATGGAGTGAGAATCATGGATACAGTTACGCCTGGAAAGATCATCCGGATCACACGACGATAAATAACAATCAGAATCACCGGTTGTCGCTTCAATGGCGTCATACCTTGAATGATAAAACCTTCTACCGGGTTGGGTTGCAGTATCTGGGCGTGATGAATCGCTCGTATCTTGACTTGTCCGGTATTGAGGCCGATTTTCTCGACCAGGCGGATAATCCGCATCGTAGCCGTATGAGGCCCACTGATTTTTGGGTAAATGTGGGTACGGACTCGATGAGTTCTATTATTGAAAATCCGCAGACTGATCCGGCGACGGGCTTTTTTGACCAGAACAGTTGGCAGTCGTATTGGCAGGATGATTTCAATGAAACCTTTACGATAAACGGTGATATAACGTCCCAGGTTCATCCCAGCCATATGGTGAAGGCCGGTTTCCAGGTGGATTATCTCGATCTTAATTATACCCAGATTGCCGGAGGCGGCGTATCGCTTTCTCCCTATGGTCGACAGGAGCTGGAGGGACACCAATTTCAAGAAGATCTTCCTCCGCCGCCGGGTCCCTTCAAATTCTTCGGTAACAATCGATGGGTATTTGATACCAGTCCGATACAGGGCTCCATGTTTATTCAGGATAAATTCGAGCTCAGTGACTTGATTATCAACTACGGTGTTCGAGACGACTGGTACTGGATTGGAAATAGTGTGTTGGGGGATGAATATAAACGCGTTTGGGAAGCTGCCACCGGACTGGAAAGCGATTGGTCACAAATTAAAAATGAAATAAGTCCGCGATTCGGAATTTCTTTCCCGATCTCGGAGCAAACCGTAATGTTCTTCTCTTACGGTCATTTCTCCCAGCTTCCGGAGCTGCAGTTCTATTACCGGGATCCCTATTCCGGCGGCTTGACGGGTAATCCCCATCTTTCCTATACCCGGACGATTAAGTATGAATTCGGTTTTACGCACCAGTTAACTCCCCGTTGGGCGATAGATGTGAAGAGTTTTAATCAAAATGTTTCCGGCCAGGTCGGGCAAACAAGCTTGGATGCTTTTGAAGGATTGCCGGTAACCCTGTGGGAGAATAGGGGATTTTCAAGAATTCGTGGTATCGAGACCAAACTTAAAAAGGACTATTCGAATAACTACCACGGCGAATTATCTTATACGCTCCAGTGGGCCACCGGGTTCTCCTCCTCGGCTTTTGAAGGCTACGTGCGGTCGAGAAACGACTTTCCGGACCCGATTCGCGAATCGCCGGTGAATCAGGATATCCGTCACCAGGTTTTACTCTCGCTCAATATCAACTCGCCCGAACGGGATCCGCTGGAATTGTTTGGATGGGAGACGCCGACCAAATGGAACATCAACGTGTTATCCAGGTTCCAGAGCGGCCGGCCCTATACGCCGTATACCCAGGATCCGGTAGAGGCGATGCAGTTGGCGGGTTCGGAAAGAGATCCATTTCACATCGATACGGATATCAAGTTCAGAAAACGGTTTAATATTGCAGGACTGGAAACCGTATTTCAGATTGATGCATTCAACATCTTTGATGTTAGAAATCCGCGGAGATCCAATTTCAACAACTATACCGGCGAGCCCTGGAAGTTCGGCGATATAGATCCTGCAACCAACCAGATTGTCAGTTGGAGAGATATGTTTACGCGATTGAGTCCACGACAGTTTACGAACGGCCGGCGCATTCAACTGGGCGTACAGGTCAACTGGTAACCAAAAGAAGTCAATCAGATTTACAGGATATGTATCTTATATCCACCGGAGGTTTACAGAAACTATAGTGGGGCCCTATACAGGCACCGGTTCCCGTCAGGTTGAACCGGTGCCCGGGCCAGAATGCTAACCCATAATCGGAATATGGATTAGTCGAGGACATTTTATAGAACTTAAAAGCTACAAATTCACCAATAATTAGCTTACAATTACTCATGATTAGAAGGAAACTTACAATATTCGCTTGTTTCATCATCATTCTTTTGCTCGGTTCGATTCAGATAAGTAATGCTCAGAATCGTCCGGGAAGCGTCGGCGCTGAATTCATACGTGTACCCGTGAGTGCCCGCGCTGCCGGTATGGGCGGGGCTTACATAGCGGTAACCTCCGGGGCGGACGCCATGTATTACAATCCCGCTGCCCTGGTATGGACCGACGAGAATACAAACTATTTCGTTAACCATACGTCTTATCTGGCCGAGATAAATCATGAATATTTTTCCGTGACCCGTCAGAGCGGAAACAACGGGTATGGCGCAGCCGTAACCGCATTGTATACCGATTTTATGGAGGAGACTACTCCCCAGCAACCCGGCGGAACGGGACGTACATTCTATGTTGCCAACTACAGGGGTGCTTTTGGTTATGCGCGTAAAATGACCCAGAAAGTGAGCCTCGGGGTCAAGGCCAGCGTGATGCATATGCGATTGTTTGATGGAATTGACGAGCAATCCATCGGGTTTGACATCGCGGCTGACTATCATGCCAATTTTCGTGACTTCAGGTTTGCCATGAAGATTGCCAACCTGGGTAGTGAAGTTAAGTTTGTAAATGAGTCGTATCCCCTCCCGATTAAATTTGAGTTCGGTGCCAGTATGAATGCCATCGAGAAGGAAAATCATCAACTAAAATTCAGCGGATCCGCTTTCAAGCCGAATGACGGAGATCCCAGAGGTATGGCGGGGCTGGAATACAACTTTAACGACCTGCTGTTTCTGAGAGGCGGTTACAAAATAGAACACGATACCGAGGACTTTACGGCTGGTATGGGATTGGATATGGATGTTTCGGGCTATATAATGCGATTTAATTACGGATTCAGTAATTTTGGGGATCTCGGCAAGGTTCACCGGTTTGGCGTGGAAGTTAGTATGTAATAGAAAGTGGTGTTTCAATGGATGGTTGCCGATAAATAGAGAAGGCCCTTATTTCTATTTATGAGTTGGTACCTACCATTATCCAGGCTTCCAGGTTACGGCTTTTTCACATGAGGGCATTTTTTTCAGAGTTTTTAAAAAATTGGTTCTTCGGGAATCCCCCCACTTTAAACGCTTCTTTACTTAATTTGAAGGTCGGACTTGCCTTTTCTCAGAGAATGATATCCGGGTATAATTCCTTCTGAAATAGTTGGCAATTGCCTGGTATCCCTAATCCTTTATTGCTCGTGACATACTCGATGAATGACGTGTGTAAAGATAAGGGAGATAGGTTTAATAATTCACGATAGTTTATCTCATTTTATAAAACTCAATGCACTTCCACATGCTTTCAAGAAAATTAACGACAGGCCTCGTCTGTATCCTCTGTGTAATGGTATCAATCCCTTCGGCAATTATGGCCCAGGAGGAAGATCCGGTATATTTAAAAAGGAAAGTGGTGGATGCCGATGGTGATGATATTCCGGACAGCCGCTCTATTCCGGATATTACGTTTACCGCCTTTCTGAATAATGATCTGGATTCGGTCCTTATTGAAAACGCGCCCCGGTGGGATGGGGGAGATGGAAATTGGGAAGCCGATTTCAGCAGAGTGGGAGTGGAATTGCAAAATTTCTATCATTTTGAAGCCGAAGATACCGCCTATATCAGAGTCACGGATCGCGTGTTGGGACAACAGGGAATCTACAGTCAGCCGATAGATACGGTGCCCTGGTCAGACCCGAAGCCCTTCGGCCAAATTCAACTGCAGGATATTGACGTTCCGGCCCCTCCACAAAATGCGTCCATTGACCTCAGTGCAGATTATGAACGTACGCTGAACTGGGAGGCCGAGTCTGGTATGGAATATCGGATTTACAGAAAAGAGCGCGACGACGTTATTTTTAACGGCGAGCGCCGAAATCTTTATACGCTCCAGGCAGAGGGAGTGACCGGCGGTGAGTGGACCGATCCGAATACGAGCAGCCAGAGAAAATTCGCCTATATTATCTATGCAGTCAATAGCAACGGGACGTTCAGTTCTCACTCCAAAGAGCTCAGCCAGGAGAAACCGTCTTCAGAAACGTCGGTCTATTTTAAACGATTTGTTCAGAATGTCAATGGACAGCGGATTGACAAGAGGGAACCGGAGATTACTTTTACGGCGTTTTTGAATAATGAGGAAGATTCCGTTCTGCTGGAGAATGCACCGCGGCTGGATCAGGCTGATTTTAGAAATATAGACCCGACCAACGGGGTGGTTGGCGTGGAATTGCAGCTTTTCCCTCAATTTGAAGCTATGGATACGGTCCATATTCGGGTGACCGATACCGTGCTGCGTGAACATGGAACCATGACCCAGGTTATCGACACGATTCCCTGGAATGATCCCAAGCCGTTTGAATCGCTAACCCTTCACCAGTCCAACGAAATACCCACCCGTCCTCAAAATGTGGAATTGACGATTAGCGATGTTGCATTGACGAATAGTGAAAATATTGAGCGCAGGGTTACCTGGGATACCGAAGTGGGCGTTACCTATCGAATTTACCGGCGCAACCGACACGATACGCTGATTAATGGAATACAGCGAAATCTGTATGTCCTGCAGGAAAAAGGTATCACCTCGGGTAGCTGGATAGATCCGAGTAATTCGGCCGATTCCGCTTATGGATATGTGGTGTATGCCGAGAACAACAACGGAGTTCTCAGCTCTCATTCCCGGGAAGTCGTTCGAACAAAACCGCTTACCGGCTTGCAGGATACTTCGGTAACGACGAAGAATGTGTCGTTGTCGTGGGATGCGTTCACCCCGTTGGTCGGAGAAACGGCGGGGTATAATATCTACCGGCGTACGGAAAGTGGATCCTATGGTTCACCCGAGAATTATACCGGTCCGCAGACCCATTACACAGATTCAAGGCTTGAACCGGGTCAGACTTATTACTACAAGGTGGTGCCTCGAAATATGAAAAGGGAAGAGGTCGGAGAGGCGCAGGAAGTACAAGTGACTACCGAATCGTCCGGCAATTATACCAGTTACGCGAATTTGAACACCGCCGTGGTTATTTATAAAAATACCAACCATCGCAGCGGCGGCGACTACGAGATGTCGGATTCCGAAGTGGAAGACATTAAAGAGCACCTCGAAACGGCCCGCGAGTTCTACTGGAGAAACACGGAGATGCAACTGAATTTTGAATTTGATTATATCATCGTGGATGAGTACAAGCAGATGAGCGATCAGTCGGGGCAGTCTACGCGGCAAACCGGACAACACCTGGCGGAGGATTACGGGGTCGTGAACACTCAGTATGATTTTGTATTTCGACTTACCGCCACTACGGGAGGATTTTGGTCATGGGGAGCGACTAACCTGCTTAACTTGCCCGGACCGGATCGACGTACGGGCTTTTCCCAGCTACAGTGGCCGCTGGGTAGTGGCGGATTTAATGCTTATCCGGGGGAATATCCCGATAACAATGTGGACAATGGATTGATTTGGCTCTACATCCACGAGGCGCAGCATGCGGTTGACGGCATTTATCGCCATAACGGGTTTCCGGAGATGGGACACGGCGACTTTCCGGAACTCTATGGCAATCCCGACCTGGATATAGGAAGTGAGCCCGGATATCCCATGGGCGATTATCCATCGGGGTATCCCGAGGGATGGGGCGTTCGTTTCGGGAAACGTTTTGATTTTCAAGCCACCATGTTCCGTGAATTTTATAACTACAAAAACCTGTTGTCCAATTGGGGAGAAATCATACAGGCCGAGGACCAGGACGGTGACGGCATGCCGGATCATGATGCGCGGGTGCCCTTCGACGAACAGTCCTTCGGCAGTTCCCCGACGGAAGCGGATACGGACGGCGACGGCTATACGGACAAGCAGGAAGCGATCGACGGAATCTATCACTACAGCTTTTCGAACCCCAATAAAAAGGATACCGACGGGGACGGTCTGGAGGACGGTCAAGATCCGAATCCCCGATATCCCATGCGCCTTTCCGTCAAGCGAAAGGCTGAGAACTTTAGCCCGCGCATCGACGGAACTATTGATGAATGGCCCGGGATCACAAAGCTTAACGACACGGTGAGCGTGACGACCAATAATACCAGCTTTTCGCCGGAGCTTTATATGGCGTACGACAGCGATTCTCTCTATTTTGCCATCAGTATGCCCAAAGATGCGACCCCTACGGTCAAGTGGGATTTTGACGCTGACGGCAGATGGTACGGTTCCGGAAATACGAATATGATTATCGATGCCGAGGGCGGCAATTTCAGTAGATTGCGAACATGGGATGCCGATAAAAAGGTTCAGGAGTGGCTGGAAAATAACCGCGACAGGGCAAGCGGTGACGGGATGTGGGATAATTCGGGCGACTATCGCTCCGCTTTCGGAAGTTCCATTTTCAGTACCGGCGATATAAATCTCAGTACGTCCGGAAATTCGGAGGGGGGATACGATATCGAGATGGCCATACCCAAAAATGAACAGGCGGGTCTCACCCTGGAAGCCGGGCAGGATATCGGCGTGATTGCCGACTATTCCGGTGTTGGCTCTTCCGGCAGCCAGGCTACCACGTTTGACCAGTGGAGTTACGAGTATGTAACCCTGTGCGACTGCCCGACCACCGATGTGCCTGAAGAGGGAGCTGACCCGATAGCCCATGAATTTGAATTGCAGCAAAATTATCCCAATCCCTTTAACCCGACTACGAATATCAAGTATTCGCTGCCTGCAAGTCAAAACGTGACCCTGAAGGTGTATAATATGCTGGGCCGGGAAGTGGCCACCCTGGTGAACCAAAAGCAGAGTGCCGGAGTCCATACAGTTACGTTCGACGCTAAAGATCTTTCCAGCGGGGTCTATTTCTACCGCATCAAGACGGAAAACAAGCAAAAGGTCCGGAAAATGCTCCTGGTGAAATAAAGTTTACATTCATTCATCCGTGCCCACGACGGTGAGGCCTAATGCAAAAGGAGGATACCATTACTGTCCAAAAAGCTTTACGAAGATTGCACGAACCGACTTCCAAGACAGCGAAAGGCGAACTTGTATTTATCCTTGTTTTTCTGCTGACCCTTTCG
>CAYQXO010000129.1:0-7246 GCA_964421495.1 uncultured Balneolaceae bacterium
AAATAGTGGATCTATTTAACGATAAATCGGTCAATAGGTACCCAAATCCGGCTTTTTTGCAGTAGATTTGTAAAAGTCCGACCGACTCCAAATCAAATAAAAAATTTTAAATCAATCGCAGTATGGCTAATAAAGAAAATAACAATACGAATAGTGAGAGTAAGTGTCCCTTTCACAACGGGACTACAAGTCAAAACGCCGTCGGCGGCAATGAAATTGATTATTGGTGGCCGAATCGGCTGAACCTGGATATTCTTCGTCAACATTCCTCTCTGTCGGACCCGATGGACGAGGATTTTGACTACGCCGAGGAGTTTGAAAAGCTAGACTTGGACGCTGTGAAGGCGGACATCGAGGAAGTGTTAACGACTTCGCAGGACTGGTGGCCGGCTGATTGGGGCCACTATGGGGGATTAATGATTCGAATGGCGTGGCACGCTGCCGGTACGTATCGTATCGTTGACGGTCGCGGCGGTGCCTCGACCGGCCAGCAGCGCTTTGCACCTACCAACAGCTGGCCCGACAATGCGAATCTCGACAAGGCGCGCCGACTGCTGTGGCCGGTCAAGCAGAAGTACGGTCGGAAGTTATCGTGGGCCGATTTGATTGTCTTGGCCGGAAACGTCGCCCTGGAGTCGATGGGCTTCGAGACGTACGGTTTTGGCGGGGGACGTGAGGATGCCTTCGAACCCGACAAGTCCGTTAACTGGGGACCTGAGCGTGAGTGGCTTGGAGATGAGCGTCACGATGACGAAGGAACCCTCGAGGAACCGCTCGGCGCCGATCACATGGGACTGATTTACGTGAATCCGGAAGGACCGAGCGGCGAACCGGATCCGGAAGCGGCGGCCGACTTTATTCGACAGACGTTCGCCCGGATGGCGATGAATGACTATGAGACTGTTGCGCTTATTGCCGGCGGACACACATTCGGAAAAGTCCACGGCGCCGCACCGGACGTTAATCTCGGTGCGGAGCCCGAAGGCGCTCCCATTGAGGAGCAGGGTCTCGGCTGGAACAGTAGCCACGGCACCGGCAAAGGCGCCGACACGATTACCAGCGGAATTGAAGGTGCATGGACCGAGGAGCCGACCGAGTGGGATATGGGCTTCCTGGATAATCTGTTCAACTTCGAATGGGAGAAGCAAAAAGGTCCCGGAGGCAAGTGGCAGTGGAAGCCGAAGGACGAGGAAGCGCAGAACCTCGTACGCGACGCCCACGATGCGGACAAGAAACATCCCCCGATGATGCTTACGACGGACCTCGCCCTGAAGGTGGATCCGGACTATCGGGAGATTTCGAAACATTTTCATGAGAATCCGGACGAGTTTCAGGAAGCCTTCGCGAAGGCCTGGTACAAACTGATTCACCGCGATATGGGACCGATCGGTCGTTATCTCGGTCCTGAAGTACCCGACGAGGAACTGCTGTGGCAGGATCCGATTCCCGAAGTTGATTATGAAGTCATCGGGGATGAGGAAATCGCCGAGCTCAAGGATATGATCCTCGATTCGGATCTGTCCGTCTCCCAACTGGTCAGAACCGCCTGGGCGTCGGCTTCGACGTACCGCGACAGCGACAAGCGCGGCGGTGCAAATGGGGCACGCATTCGCCTTGATCCGCAGAAGAATTGGGAAGTCAACAATCCGGACGAACTCGAATCCGTACTGGAAACCCTGGAAGGTATCCAGGAAGACTTCAACAGCTCGCAATCCGACAACACGCGCGTTTCGCTCGCCGATCTGATCGTGCTGGGCGGTTGCGCAGCCGTCGAGAAAGCGGCGCAGGACGCCGGTTATGACGTAGAAGTCCCCTTCGAGCCGGGACGCAACGACGCCACGCAGGAGCAAACCGATGTGGAATCCTTTGAATGGCTCGAGCCGGAAGCGGACGGATTCCGCAATTACTATAACACCGACAAAAATGCTGCGCCGGAAGAATTGCTGGTGGACAAGGCTCAGCTGCTGACGCTGACGCCACCCGAGATGACGGTTCTCGTAGGCGGCATGCGGGTGCTGAACGCCAACTACGATCAGTCCGGTCGCGGTGTCTTCACCGACCAACCGGAGACCCTGACGAACGACTTCTTTGTCAACCTGCTGGATCCCGGGACCAAATGGGAGCCGACGTCGGATGACAGGGAAGAGTTTGAACTCCGTGACCTGGAAACCGATGAAGTGAAGTGGACCGCAACGCGGGCTGACCTGATTTTCGGGTCGAATTCCGAGTTGCGAACTCTTGCTGAGGTTTATGCAGGCGAAGATGCGGAAGAAAAGTTCGTGAAAGACTTCGTATCAGCCTGGGACAAGGTCATGAACCTTGACCGGTTCGATCTGGACTGATTTCAGCCCTCCGCCAAGAATTTATGAGTAGAACCTCGCAGAGCTAGAGGGTAATAATCTCCATAATTTATAAGGGCAGTCTCGACAGCCGTCGGGGCTGCCCTTTTTTAATTATACCCTTAGTTCCTCAATTACATCCATTGGATATGAAAATGTGCGGAATTACATACAAACTCGATTAATAAGGGAGAGCACGAGATGGAATATGTCCAATTAGCTACGAATATATTTAATATTAATCCCCTTTATAGGTTTATAATAAATAATCATATGAAATTTAAAACTGAAAAATATTCGATAATACCCATTAAACCCTAAATAATTTGACTTTATAGTTATAAATTGAGATCATAAAGTAGAAGATTTAAATAAGTTAATATTTATTAAAGGTTGAGCGATATGGGAGAGGGAGCGCGACAAACATCAACAAAACCGATTCTATAGCTAAAATCAGACAGGCCTGCAAGACACCGTAACAGGTGTGATCAAAGATTACAGCAATATGCTTGGAACCGAGAATGTAAGTGCGAAGGAAGCAAAAGCGTCAAGACAAGCTGCGTTATTGCGCATTGTGAAAGCCAAACATGCCAACGATTATCAGCAAGTCGGTGAGCTCATCAGCCAATATGAACCCGAATTTTCTGGTAGAAGCAGTGAGAAGGACCTGTTGGTACAGAAAATTGACTTGCAAACCTATCAAGGCAATTACGCGGAGGCCCAGAACACACTGGAGAAAGTGCAAAAGTTGTCGGATAGCGAGAATGCATACCCGACCCTTGAGAAAATTCTGGCCGAGCAAGCGGGCCAAACTCAAAATTCTCAAACAACAGCTTCCGGTGAATTGAAGGAATCCGGAGATGCACCTTCTTCATTCCGTCTCGAAGCTGCTTATCCAAATCCGTTCAATCCCACTACGACTGTCCCTTTTACATTAGCGGAAAAAGCCCAAGTTAAAATAGAGGTGTTTAATATGATGGGACGGAATGTGGCTACTCTTACAAATAACTCTTATGAAACGGGACGCCATCAGGTGGTTTTTGAGGGCCAAGATATGGCAAGTGGTATATATATTATAAAAGCACGAATACAAACGGAGAACAACACTTTTTATTCCTTTAACCGTAAGGTAACTTTACTTAAATAGACTTACGGTTAATCTAAAAAATATACCCGGGAATATATTTCCCGGGTATATTTAATTATTAGGATAACCGTTTAAATGATGTAATATATTAATGATATACTGATATGAAGTTTTTTAATCTTTGCATTTATTCTTTAATGGCAAGTTTACTATTGTTTGTTGGAGTAAATAAAGGCACCGCCCAATTAGCCGAATCGCCTTGGCCCAAAGTGGGGCAAAATGCCCTTAATACAAATTTCAGTCCATTTGAAGGTCCTCAAAAGGACAGCATTAAGTGGACCTATGGTTTTCCCCGAATTTCAAATAATTCACCGGTTATTGGACCTAGTGGTAATATCTATATTGGTAGTGAAGGTTACAACTTCTTAGTTTTCCATAATGATGGGAGTTTAAAATGGAAATACACTGTGAAAGGTGAGGATGGGGTAACCTCTCCCGCAATATCAAAGGATAGTGTGCTGTATTTTGGTGCACATAATCAAAAAATATTTGCCTTTACCTTGGATGGAGATCTCTTGTGGACATACAAGACAGATGGCTATCGTATTACTGAGTCACCCACGATTGGATCAGACGGAACCATATATGTAGGCTCCGTTGCTGATGGATTAGCAATTGATGGAAATTTATATGCTATTGCTCCTTCCGGTACTCTGAAATGGAAAATTCATAGACCAAACTATATATCAGGGACTCCTGCTATCATGGATAATGGGGCAGTTATATTTGCAAGCGACAGTTCAGTGTATGTTGCAAATTCTCAAGGACATATCTTGTGGAATTTTTCAACCAATTCTTGGATAAAGAAGGGAACTCCCGCTGTTGATAGCCAAGGGAATATTTATATCGGTAATGTGGGTGGTATGGTATATTCACTGGCACTTGATGGTACTTTAAACTGGAAATATAAGGCGGGCGATACGAATTTAAATGACCCACAAAATGAAGATGGTAAAATTGGCGGAACTCCTGCTATTCTCGGTGACAGTTTATTATATGTCGTAAGCGCTCGCAATTCATATTCAGCAGATAGCGGATATGTCCATTCTTTCCGGTTAGATGGAACCCTTAGATGGGAAAGAGAAATTGAAGGAATATCGGGATTTACATCCCCTACTGTTGATAAAAATGGTAACGTTTACGTCGGAGCTAATTTCGGAATAACTGCTTTAAACTCGAAAGGGGATATTATTTGGCATAACGATGTGCCCGTCATCGGACATTCTTCTGCAGCTATTAGTTCCGACGGGACTCTCTATATTTCAGGATTAGATAGTACATTTTATTCCATAGGTAATTCAACGAGCGTGGATATTCCACCCATTGTACGTTCAGTACCTTCCAACTACTCGCTTCAACCAAACTATCCCAACCCGTTTAACCCGGTAACAACAATTTCATATCGTTTGCCTCAGGTTTCACAGGTAACATTGGAAGTCTACAATATAATGGGAAAGCGAATAGCGACACTCGTGGATGGTAAACGCGGAAAAGGAGAGCATAAAGTTAAATTTGATGCCGGTGGACTGTCGAGCGGTATCTATATTTACCGATTGAAGGCGGACGACTTTAGCCAGTCTCGACGTATGTTATTAATAAAATGATATAATCGTTATATAGTAGTATTCATTAATTTATTTCCGGATTGACTCTCTGATTGAGGTTAGAAATGGAAGTAATGTTATTATCTTACGGCAATACCCCTGCTTATAATACAGGGAGAAACTCCATAAACTAAAAAAGAGAAGCTTTTATGCATCGAATCAAATTATCTTTGTTTGTCTTTTTTACTTGTTTTCTTGCCTTTCCTTCTTATGGACAGTTTGAATCCATAGGGCTTGACGGTCAGGAAGTCGAGGAGTTAAATATATATAATGATCATTTATATGCAGCTACGGACAGCGGATTATACGTCCGGGATCTATCTGCTGCGGATGCCCAATGGAATTTGTTGGGGTTGAGCAAGCATGTGAAAAGCTTGCTGGTGTTTTCTCCCGACACAATATTGGCGGGAACCTGGCAAGAACAGGAAGAAGACTCGGTGTATATGTATAAAACCGAGGATGGAGGCGAAAACTGGACATCCTATCAGAACGGGTTCGGTACTGACAGTACTTCCCGAAGAGTGGTGGATCTGAGTCAATCTACCCGCACTACTGATACCTTATATGCAACTAATGGAGCTGAAATTTTCCGGTCTGCTGACCTTGGACAAAGCTGGCAGATGATCTATGAATTGGCGAACCGGCTAGAATTTATTACTGCGAATTATGCCTATCATCAAACGGTGATTTCGGGAGGTCAAGGTAATTTAGGATATGGAGCCATATATCGCTCCACAGATGCAGGTGAAAATTGGACAGGACAAGGCGAATCTCCCAGCGATATTCTATCTTATAATGCCTTGAAATTTCGTCCATCCCAGCCTAAAGTTGCTTTTATAGTTGGTAGCGGTAAAATTAAACGGACCGTGGATAAAGGAGCAAATTGGCAAACGGTTTTGACTACGGAGGATTACGATTTTCATGATGTGGCAATTAGTTCGGAGCGAATTGGGCTCACATACGCCGGCGGTATCAACACACAAGATACTCTGAAACTATTTAAAAGTAATGACGGGGGAGATCATTGGAAATCAATACAGTCGAATACGATAGATGGAGTAAATATAACGGCAATAACTGTACAAGAGCAGTCTGACCGGGAAATTGTATATCTTGGTACAAATATGGGTGTTTATCGATATGTTAATACGCTCACATCATTCTCTGATCCTAAAGAAACCCCCGATCGTTATTTGCTCGAACAGAACTACCCCAACCCTTTTAACCCCACAACGAATATTAGATTTAGCCTTCCCAAATCTGGTAAAGTCCAGTTAACAGTTTATAATACTCTTGGTCAACATGTAAAAACCCTTCTGGATCAACGGATGAGAGCCGGTATGCATTCAGTGAAATTTAATGGAAGTGAAATCCCATCGGGTATTTATTTTTATCAAATGAAAGTCCAATCGGGTGAAATAAGCAAAACCAGGAAAATGCTGTTGGTTAAATAAGACAGCTTTATATGGGAATCCTTCTGTCCTTCGCATTGCCAGCAGTATAGCTTGCAATCTATATAGAAAGTGAGTGTGGAAAGAACAGGGGGGTTATCTGTAAGAAGTGCTGGCTATCCAGTTTCGTCCCGCAGCCATCGTATTAATAGGGAGTCTATGTTGGGGATTGCCTCTTCCAGGTTCTTTTGAAAATCTTCGGACGCTGAAACATCAGAGGTGTCCGTTATTGCCCGAATTTCGAGGAAGGGCAGATTGCTGAGGTCGGCTGCACGGGCACCGCCACTACCTTCCCAGGCAATACAGAGTGCATTCGTTTTCGCATGCAATTCACGGGCCCGTTCCCGGTCAATGATATCTTCATCCCCGCTGGCGATTCGGCCAAAATGAATTCCAAATGGAAATTGAGTAGTTCTTGCGACATTCTGTAATTGATCGATTGATTGCGAATGGCCGGCATGAACAGGTAACGGCTTGTCGGTAAAACGCAATTGGTAGTCATGCTCGATGGTGTTAGTCCCGATAATGACGTCACCTATTGATAATGAGTTAACTAATGATCCCGAGGCTCCGGCACAGATAACCAGTTCGACTGCGGGAAGATGGGAAATCAGGTATTGTGTTTGTGCAGCAAACTGAGCTTTGCCATGTCCGCCAGTTGCAACGGTAATTTCTAATTCGGGTATTTTAGCTCCTTCAATCGAT
>CAYQXO010000130.1:0-7046 GCA_964421495.1 uncultured Balneolaceae bacterium
ATTTCCTTGAAAAAACAGGCCATTCTTGTTTCGGCGAAGGTACCGGCGAATCCGCGTTCGTTCCATTGTTTCTGGTGCATTTGGATAAAAGCGGCTAATACTTCGGTAAGTTCAGAGGAATGCTCGATTTTGCGTATTTGTATAACTTTTTCCTCTTTCGTTTGTTTAACGTAACGCCGAGCCTTTTGTCTCTGTTTGGGTTTTAAAGTAGCCAGATACTTCTCCCAGGTTGATTCCAGAGTTATCACCGGACTGGCGGATGCCTGCTCTATAGAGTAGTTAAGTTCGCTTTTACCCACTGCAGGTATAAAAGACTTCCATATGGAGCTTTTATCAGGAATTTCATCCAGAATAATTTCGTCATACATGGTTAGGTTTTCTTGCAGGTACCGGATCAATAATGAGTTGCAAAGGTCTTCATAGCCGGGACGAATTATGAAATCCAGGTAATCCGAGTATGAATTGAGGCCCAGGAGTGGTTCTTTTTGGGGTTGACTGATGGTAGATCCCAGTAATCTCAGGCAGGAATAGGGCTTGAATCCAAAAAGGGATACGTTATCCTTGAAAAATGGAATTATTCCTGCCAACTTATCATCTGCATGTATGGTTAGAATGTGCAGCGCTCCCTCTTTTCCAAAGTGTTTCCACCAGGTTCGGTTCCATTCGAACGTTTGAAAGATGTTCGTATCGGAGTTCCATGCTATTTCGTTCCACTCGTGTTCGAGTGCATCGAACGCTTCGTTGTCGGATATGATATTCAGTTCTGTACGGGTAATAGAGGGCGTAAAGAGCAGGTCATTTATAGGGATCTCGTCCGGTAAAACGTCAATATGCTGTTTTGTGTTTACCATTTTCATGGAGATTGTTCCGTTTCCGTATTCCTTTGCATCGTTTTTCATGTGATCGGTTCGATAAAATCTTAATTAGATAAGCCCGAGATCCCCCTCCAATCGGGTGAGGAAAGCATTACCGGATTGTATTTCAAGTTTCAGTTCAGAATTTGAACTGTGAATCAGGGTCCACTTTCTAGCCGGCAGGCAAACTGATTTGTTGGTAAACGGGGAGCGAAGGTGGTTCGTCATAAGACGACCGGAAAGTTCAATCCCGCCTTGTTCATACGCGTGCCAGCTAAGCGTGTTAAATAGTTCGGTTTCCTCCCCGGACATACAGACCGCCTGAATTACCTCACAGACTCCCCCTTTCGGGGCATAATAGATAAACCAGCCGATTAGGTTCTCTTTTTTATCCATTACGGCAAATTTATGGAGCTTACCGTATCTTTTTTCTTTGCTGAGTAATCGAAACAGGCGCTCTAATTTTGATTGCTCGTATCGGGGGAAAATGGTATAGCGTTTCTTTACTTTATTGAACAACTCCACTAATAAAGCGGCAGTTAGCGGTACCAGTCGATGGTCCGTCGCACTCCGGTGAAACAACGGTACTCGAATAGCTCCCCCAATGACATCAGCGCCTCTGGCTAAACCTTTTGTAATGCTACCCAAAAAGTTATTGAGTGATCCCAGAAAGGGACGTACGACAAACGAAACGGGACGTAACGGCACTTTGTAGTACAAACTGTCGACAATAGACGGAGATCCGCCGAGCCGTTTCCAAAGGTGTCGGGTGGATTCTACCGAGCCGTCGGCAAACGAAATATCCTGGGGTCCGTCCAGGAGACGCTGCAGCATTCTCATGGGAATCAATCGTGACCGTGCCTCTTCGGTAGCCATGAGATGATGGCAGTTGGCTACGGTAATTTCGGTACCGTTATACAGGAAGAGGTTCGCGGTAACCCCCAGGAATCCATTTACAACACCGGCTTCCGTTTTGCTGACGAGGGGAGTGATGGAAGGCGGCCGGTCGGTCGATTTAAAATAAAGTTCTTCCAGCGTTTCTTTGAGGTAGGGGATGGAAACCTCTTTACTGGTGGGGAAATATTTCTGTGACATTTCGGCGACTTGACCGATGTCGCTGAAAGCCAGGGGGCCAATGTGATCGGCGACGGATTTTTTCGAAGCAGGGTCGCTATGTATTGTTTTCTGTAATTTCAACTTATTTTTTCCGATATAGAAATTCTATCCATGATTGCCAAATTCCTGTGATTCTTGATTGATCCGGGTAATCATCCTGGAAATGGATTTAACCGATCTGTAATCCTCGATGTCCATTTCCTCCGGGGAAATGGTAATATTAAAACGCTCCTCCAAAGCCACCATTAACTGTACCAGGGCCAGTGAATCGAGGTATCCCGAATCGATTAGATCCTGTTCCGATTTAACCTCTTCAATCGTTAATGTTTCGCAAACGACAGAAGCGATGGCCTCGAATCGGTCCACGTTTGAATCCATGAAAATTTCTTTGTTCATAATAGTTCCAATTTGGTGTTGCAGGGAATTGATTTTTTTGAATGATACCATGCAGGAATACATCTATTTTTCAAATTGATCTGATAATTTTTTTCGATCTATTTTACCGTTGCCGTTTCGAGGCAGTTTGTCAAATTCCAACCAGTATTGCGGCATCATATAGGAGGGAAGCTTTCCTTGAAGTCCTTTTTTTATAGCAGGGGCCAAATTACCTTTATTTTTACCTGTACTGACATAAGCACATCCGATAGCGGTGCCCTCAAAACCGTTCTTCTGTACGGGAACTACGGCGTATTCGATAAGATCGTCCCTTTGCCCGAGGGCGGCCTCTATTTCACCCAGCTCAATACGATATCCCCTGCTTTTGATTTGATAGTCGGATCTTCCGTGAAAGCAGACTAGTCCCCCGCCGTTAACGGATGCCAAGTCGCCGGTTTTATAAATTCGTTCGCGTTTCCCATCCTTGTCGGTATACCAGAGGAACGCCGCCTCTGTTTTGGCCTGATCCCGCCAATAACCTGGGCTCAGTCCCTCTCCGCCTATATATAAATTACCTGTCACCCCATTTTTGACTTCTTGCATCTCATCGTCCAAAATCAATAATTTTTCGCCTTCACAAGCGCTGCCAATAGGGACCTCATCTTGGTCTTCCGGCACGTCTGGCACCGTGTAATAACTGCTGGCGACGGTCGCTTCGGTGGGACCATAGAGATTCGTGAATTGTACCCCCGGTAAACTTTTCATCCAGTATTGCAGAGCGGGTAAAGGGAAAACCTCTCCACACCATAGCAGCCTTTTCAAGCTGGGATAGCCGCCTTCGGGAATTGCCTTGAATCGCGCCAGATAACTGAGTGCGGAGGGGACGGAAAACCACTGATTGATCTCGTTATGTAGTATAAAATCGGACAACTTTTTAGGATTTACGCTGATATCGGAAGGTACCAGGTGAAGGTGCGCGCCGGAAGCGAATGCCCCGTATATATCGAACGTGGAAAGATCAAAATGCAGGGGAGAGTGGCAGGAAGTGTTTTCCCCCGGTTTCATATTAAAAAAGGGAACCGCCCAATCGATAAACGTACTGATATTTTTGTGAGTTATGATCACTCCCTTTGGTTGTCCCGTCGTACCGGAGGTAAACAGTATATAAGCGGGGGCATTGTGATCCCGTATGACCTGGTGGGGTACGTTTTTTCGGTTTTTTATATCATCGTAACAGAAGCGGGGAGTTCCGTCTGCATCCTGTTGGGGTTCCGGGGACCACCATACCCATGGTAAATTACTTACATCGGAATCATGCTGCAGCAATGCCTGGTAAAAATGGAGTGAGTCTTGATCAATAAATAACAGGGAGAGGTCGGATGACTTCAGTATTTTTAACATTCTTTCCGGGGGACTGTGACCATCCAGCGGTACATAAACCCCTCCCGCCTTACTGATTCCCAGTATGGCGATGATGGTTGCGGGCTTTTTCTCCACGAGCAGGCCCACGCGGTCGCCCGGTTTCAGGCCATTTTCGATCAAGGAGCCGGCCAACTTGTTACTTTCCGATTCAAGTTTCTCGTACGTAATGTGCTTGTTATGCAGCGAAATGGCCGTTTGTTGGCCGTTTACCCGGGCTTGTTTTCTGGACCAGTCGTAGATCATCATGTTTTTTGGACCTTTTGAGCGGCCTGTTGAAATACATTCATGGTATCCTGCAGTTCCTGTTCCGAAACCGGAATATCCAGTATACAGGTGGTGCATCCGGCCTCGAGGTACGTGGAGAGCAGATTGGCTACTTCACCGTAGTCTCCCACCAGGTAAGGGCAGAAGGTGTGATAGTGATTGAAAGGTCCCAGCCAGTAAACGGGTTCTTCGGCTTGTCCGTTACCGTTCTGGCCGGATAATTTCTTGTGCCATTCGGAATCCGAAGTCCGTTCTGCAAGTTGATGGGCAAGTTGTCCGGCCCTGGTTTCGGGGAATCGGACTCGTGCGTCGTTCCAGGCTTGCTCATGCGTATTGCGGGCCAGAATTCCGATGCGCATACCTTTCAGGGAGTCAGGGGAATCAGTTTCCGTATTCGTGTAATTCTCTATGGGTTCGGGATATTCAATAAGATGAGCTCCGAGACGCTCCGCCGACTTTTTCGCCGCATCCGATGATCCGGATAAATAATACGTTGGCTGAAGAGGTTCGGGCAGTGCGGGCTGTAATTTGAGATTTTTGACCTGGTAATGCTTACCCTCGTAACTGACGGGTTTCGTAGAGGTCAGCAGTCGCTGAATGATTTCCGTGTATTCGCACAGCCGCTCGTATCGTTCGTCGTGGGCCGTTTGATCACCGAGGGCTGTCAGATCGTTTACAAACCCGCCCGCTACCAGATTCAGGGCAATGGGACGATCGTACATCAATCCGATGGTGGAAATCTTTTTGGCCACCGTGTAGGGATGCATGTACATCGGTTGAAGGGCTATCATGGGCAGCAAATGTTCGGTTTCCGCCAGTATCATCCCCGTAATCATCCAGGGGTCGGCCAGTCTGTTGTCGCTGTAAATGAGGATCCCCTTATACCCGTGAGCTTCCGTTTGATGTGCGATGTTTTTCAGTTTCTTCAGAAATTCATCTCTTTTGAAGTCAACAGATTGAGGAGTGGTCGTGAAAAGTTCAATATTCATAACAGGTGCAGTTTAAAGAATTGCTTTTTGAATGAAGCCGCTTTGCAAAAAATTCGGCATGATAATGGCATATTAAATAGGTGTTAAACTTTTGGTTGCCGGATTAAGCGCCAACGGGAAAGAGTGAAAGTGCGAGTTCACCTATTGCCGTACCATCTAATACAATTCAATTAATGTGCCAAACTTTATATATCCCTTGAAGAAAGGCAGGAGCCGGTACTTTAGGGCATGTTGGATAAAAGTGGAAAAGCAGTTGGGTGGGAAAGAGGTCAAATATACACTCTTTTCAATAATACCTGTATAAAATAAACACACATTCTTATGCATAAATCCAATCTACCATGAATATTTTATTTATAGGTGCGGAATCCGCAGGTTTGCATACTTTTCGCCTTTTAGAGAACAGCAATCATACGTTGAAAGGCATACTGACCGATCCGGATAACGGAAATAAACGTATGGGAGCGGGAATCGAAGGTATTGCTCAAAAGCTGGGTTATACGGTAAAACCGGCGAAATTGATTACAGATCCGCACTTTGCTTCCTGGATTGCCGAAAACAATATCGACGTATTACTCAATGTACATTCATTGCAAGTTATTTGTCCCGAGGTGATAGATGCGACGCGGGTCGGCGCCTTTAACCTCCATCCCGGTCCGCTGCCCCAATACGCCGGAATGAATGCCCCAAGCTGGGCCGTGTACCATCAGAATACGCAGCATGCGGTGACGCTGCATCGCATAACCGATACGATTGATGCCGGGGAAATCATCTATGAAGCCGCGTTTCCGATTTCCGATCAAGATACGGGATTGACCGTCAGTACAAAGTGTATCCAACTTGGTTTGTCCCTGGTCGAGCAGTTCCTGGAGGATCTGGAGCAAACGCCGGTGAACCTTCCGGGTCGGCCGCAGGATCTCGCGGAACGTCATTATTATAATCGGGGTCGGATACCGGGGGGAGGAAGGATACAATGGACCGATTCAGCTCGAAAAATAGACGCCTTTGTCCGCGCCTGCAACTATGCTCCTTTCACTTTACCCTGGGGACGTCCCTCGACCCTGCTGGGGGATAAGAAGATTTCCATTATGAAAACCGAGGTAAGTGATAAAATATCAAACATTGCTCCCGGGACGGTGGGGACATCGATCAACGGAAAAACCTCCATTGCAACGGCGGATAATTGGATTCTGATCGAACGTTGTGAGGTCGACGGAGATTTCCTTTCGGTCGATACGATATTGGAGGCGGGAATGACGCTACGCTAATCCACGGTAGCGCACCGGGCGTAACAATTCCCACGAAGTGGTCCGAGCGATAGCGATTCCCGCGTAGCGAATTGCGGGTTACGTGCTTTGGCGGGCATCGATTCCTTATCCATCTACGTGCTTTTGTTTATTCCGGGAAGACATAAACTGCTGGATTTTTCGGTCGAAGATGGGAAAGGCACTTAATTTGCATGGTATAAAAGGTATTGAAACAAGGAAATATGTAACTAACCATAGATTTGATGTCTGGCATAAGTACTTATCAAAGAATTATCTCGCGAATAAAAAAGTATACCTTGCTTGAATACCTGGCGGGTCTGTGGTTTGCGAGAAAATTTGATAAATGCGGTATTTTGATCCTTACCGAACGCCGTCCCTGGCCGAGGGTTATACACCGGGGCGGTAGCTTGACGGCCGGCAATTGTCAGTTCTATTCAGGGGTAAGATTGGAGGTGGGAGCACACGGCCGGCTTCAGATAGGGAATGGGACGTATATCAATCGGAATACGCTAATAGTTTGCGAGGAAAGGGTTACCCTCGGGGAAAACTGCAAGATTGCCTGGGATGTTGTAATCATGGATACGGATCTTCACCCCATAAATTCGGCTACCCTTGTAAATAGGCCGGTCACAATCGAAGATGAGGTCTGGATCGGTTGTCGCTGTATCATTTTAAAAGGAGTAACCATCGGCCGGGGAGCTGTAGTTGCTGCAGGATCGGTCGTAACAAAAAGTATACCTCCATACACCATATGGGGC
>CAYQXO010000131.1:0-7044 GCA_964421495.1 uncultured Balneolaceae bacterium
CGCCGTCGAGGTGACCGACCGGCTGGTGGAACAACTCGAAACGGAAAAATTCGAGTTCGTCGTCCTCAACTATGCCAATCCCGACATGGTAGGTCACACCGGCGATATGGACGCGACCGTCAAGGCGATCGAAACGATCGACGAACAACTCAGGCGCGTGGTTGAGGCGGGTCAGGCACACGGATACAAAATGGTCATCATCGCCGACCACGGCAACGCCGACCGCATGCGCTACGAAAACGGGAGTCCCCACACCGCCCACACCACCGCCCCGGCACCCTGCATTATCCTCGGCGAAGAGGGACTGCGCGAAATAAAAGACGGCAAACTTGGCGACATCTCCCCCACCCTCCTAAAACTCATGGACATCGCTCAACCAAAAGAGATGACGGGAGAGCCCTTATTTTGATGTGCCACAAAAAAACCCTCCTCAAACCCACCACCTGACACCATCGATCTCCACGAAATTCACAGATTCCATTGAAAGGGGCGGGGAGGTCTCTGAAGCACTTGGGTTGTTCGGCATAATGAATACAAAAGTTAATCACTAATAGCCGATATTTTGGATTCATACCCCCGTAAAGCGGAAGACAGCCGAATTTCCCTGGCTGAAGAGACCTCCCCGCCCCTTTCAATGGAATCTGTGAATCTTTATTTAAACCCCCCATTATTTTTTAATACATTACAACAGGAAGTTGGCTGTACCGGCGGTGAAGAACATCGGGTTTACATTTTTTACCGGAGATTGAATTGGGGATTTGGTTGCTTTCACACTAAGCAGGTACGCCATTCGTTCATTATGATGAAACAAAGCAATATCACGCTCGTTATATCAAAAAATTTCGCACTAATTAACTGAAGCCATATTTATCAGCATGGAGGGAAACTTTTCCAGCAAGGTACGCGATGTTATCCAGTTCAGCCGCGAAGAAGCACTGCGCCTGGGGCACGATTACATTGGAACCGAACATTTGATTCTCGGTATTGTGCGCCTGGGCGACGGTATCGCTATTAAAATATTGAAAAACCTGGACTGCGATCTATACAAATTGAAAAAAACGGTAGAGGATACCGTTCGCGGTACCGGTGGCTCGGTGACGGTGGGGAATATTCCGCTGACCAAGCAAGCCGAGAAAGTGCTGCGCATCACTTACCTCGAGGCCAAGCTTTATAAAAGCGATACCATCGGTACGGAACACCTGCTGCTCTCCCTGTTGCGTGACGATGAAAATATTGCCGCACAGATTCTACAACAATTCAATGTAACTTATGACTCCGTACGCGAAGAACTTGATATGATTATTTCAGGCAAATCCGACAAAAAAGACACCTCAAAAGACACCAGATCAACTCAAGCAAGTATGTCATCATCCAAAGGATCCTCCAAATCTTCCGGTTCCGGCAGCTCACGAGAAAAGAAAATGGAAAAATCAAAAACCCCCGTCCTGGATAACTTCGGCCGCGACTTGACGAACCTGGCCGAGGAAGACAAGCTTGACCCCATTGTGGGTCGTGACAAGGAAATCGAGCGCGTCGCGCAGATTTTGAGTCGACGCAAAAAGAACAATCCGGTTCTGATCGGCGAGCCGGGAGTCGGCAAGACGGCGATTGCTGAGGGACTTGCCATGCGCATTGTAACAAGAAAAGTCTCCAGGGTGTTGTATAACAAGCGGATTGTCGCCCTGGACCTGGCCGCACTGGTTGCCGGTACCAAATACCGGGGACAGTTTGAGGAACGCATGAAGGCGGTCATGGGGGAGCTCGAAAAAACGGAAAACGTAATCCTGTTTATCGACGAGCTGCATACCATCGTCGGCGCCGGCGGTGCCAGCGGATCGCTGGATGCCTCGAATATGCTCAAACCGGCGCTTGCCCGGGGCGACGTTCAGGCCATCGGGGCCACCACCCTCAACGAATACCGACAGTATATTGAAAAAGACGGGGCGCTCGAGCGGCGCTTCCAGAAGGTGATGGTGGATCCCACCACGCCCGAAGAAACGAACGAGATTCTTTCCCACATTAAGAGCAAATACGAGAAACACCACAGCGTACAGTATTCGGACAAAGCCATCGAGGCCTGCGTCAAATTGACCGACCGCTACGTCACGGATCACTTTTTGCCCGACAAGGCGATCGATGCAATGGACGAGGCCGGCGCGCGCGTTCATCTTTCCAACATCAACGTTCCCCAACACATCATCGACCTGGAGGAACAGATCGAGAAAACCAGCGCCGAAAAGAACTCGATGGTCAAGAAACAGCGTTTCGAGGAAGCGGCCCGGCTGCGCGACAAGGAAAAGCGGTTGATCGAGGACCTGGAGGAAGCCCAGGAGGAATGGGAAAAAGAAAGCCAGAACATCGTGTATGACGTCGAGGAAGAGGATGTCGCCAACGTCGTTTCCATGATGAGCGGCGTTCCGGTGCAAAAGATCACGCAGACGGAGAGCAAGAAATTGAAAAACATGCAGAACGAACTCTCCAAGCGCATTATCGGTCAAAACGAGGCCGTCGAAAAGCTTTCGAAAGCGATCAAGCGGACCCGTGCGGGACTGAAAGATCCGTCGCGGCCGATCGGATCGTTTATTTTCCTCGGTCCCACGGGCGTCGGCAAGACGGAAATGGCGAAGGTCTTGTCGCAGTACCTGTTCGATACCGAGGAGTCGCTCATTCGAATCGACATGAGCGAGTACATGGAGAAGTTTTCCGTCTCCCGACTCGTCGGGGCTCCCCCGGGTTATGTGGGATATGAAGAAGGCGGAACACTGACCGAGAAAGTCCGCCGCAAACCTTACAGCGTGGTGCTGCTCGACGAAATCGAGAAGGCGCACCAGGACGTATTCAACATTCTGCTGCAGGTACTCGACGACGGAATTCTGACCGACAGCCTCGGTCGCCGCGTCGATTTCCGCAACACGATCATTATCATGACCTCCAACATCGGTGCCCGCGACATCCGTAATATGGGACAGGGCATCGGTTTTGAATCCGGCGAGCAGACATTCGACTACGCCAAGATGAAATCAACGGTACAGGACGCTCTCAAGAAGGTCTTCAACCCGGAATTCCTGAACCGGATCGACGACGTCATCACATTCCGTCCCCTCGAGAAAGACGACATCTTCAAGATTATCGATCTCCAGGTGGAAGATCTGTTCAAGCGAATCGAGGAGAGCGGATACCACGTCGAGATTACAGACGGAGCGAAAGAATACCTGACCGACAAAGGCTTCGACCAGAAATACGGAGCCCGCCCGCTGCAGCGAGCCATACAAAAGTACGTGGAAGATCCCCTTGCCGAGGAGTTTCTGGACGGCGACCATCCGGAAGGATCCACCGTGCGCATCAAAATGAACAAGTCGCGCGACGACTTGACGTTCGACTGGCACGAACCGGATCCATCCGAACAGAAAGAGGCAAGCAGCGATGACGACGACTCATCGGACCAATCCGAAGCCTCCACCACCGCTTCCCAGGCCAACAAATCAACGGGCGGCGGCGGATCAACCTCCGGCAAAGCGGATCAGCAGGAAACCTCGTCCGCTTCGAAAGAGGCCTAATCACTGCTGCGCTATACAGCGGTTAACCTAACGAAAACACTTGGTATAGAATGCCTGTGGAATACGTATGTCAGTGGGGAGCTGCAGATGACACGCCCCGGCACGGAAAATTTTAACATAACTCGTTTCGCATGGGTCTTCGCGCTTGTTAAACATCCCTGTGCGCAGGGGGCATTTGTGACTTTCCGGTTCAGAAAATTTTCCGTGCCGGGACGTGTCATCTGCGCCATCCTGACGATATCAATGGCTAGGAACTTGCCCTCCTAAAGCAGCGATTCCACTTACCTAAACCTATAAACGTATATCAAAACCGGGTCGAGCAGCCGCTTCGAGTACTAAAAAATTTTCGAACGTATCTGCTTAAATCAGGGTAAGTGTGAATTTGCCGGCAACGAACGTTGATAGCCCTTGAGCAACCCGGGGATGTCTCTGAAGCACTTGGGTTGTTCGGCATTAAGGCTAAAAATATGTTAGTTCCTGAAAGCCGTTATATTAGATTCATAACCTCGCAAAGCAGCAGTCGGCCGAATTTCCCTGGCTGAAGAGATATCCCCGGGTTGCTCAAGGGCGCGACTCGAATCAAAAATTTGCCCTCATCCGCAATTCGTTGCTGGTTCCCTGCAGCAGGTAGTGGTAAGTATCGGTTCGTTCCAGTCGCAGCGGGATGCGGGGATGCATGCCGAGGGAGCCCGACCATTCCGTAGAGGTGATAGCGCGTTGTTCCAGGTGGATTGCATGCACTTCCACCTCGTTGATTTTTCTTCCGTCCCGGGAAGGATTCCCCGTAAGGGCAAGCAGCAGGTTATCCGCGTCAAAGTAATTTGCGTAGACCACGTTGGAGCGGAAACTGGTACTTCCTTTTTTCTCCCCGGTAATCAGATCATACACCAGCGCTCGCCGATCGGAATAAACCACCAGCGACCGGGCCCTCCCGGAGAGGGAAAAACCGGTAATCGCATCCTCAAAACGCATCGAGGCGAGTTCATTGCCGAATCGGTCATAGACGAGCAATTGCCGGTCGGTTCCCTCTTCGGCCGTCAGCAAGCCGATAAACTGTCCGCCGCCCGTAACCTTCAACGACTCGATAGTGCGGGATGCATCGGCATAAAACGTCTCGAGCCGACCGTCCGGCAGGGGCAGGTGAGCGCGCGAGCCCATTTTTCCATTCGATTTTACTTTCGGATTATACAAAACCAACGTCTGTCCCCGCTCCCCCGAGGCCAGCCTTGAAACCGATTCACCGCCTTCACTGCCGGTCACACTGGAAAATTCGGCCTGCCGGGTACCCAGCGGATCGTAGAGTGTAAACCGGCCGATATTCTGCCGCACGACACTCCGTCCCCCGCCAAACGGATAGATAGCCAGCGAGGGATCCGACGACTCAAGATCCGACGGATCATACGTCACCAGCGTATCCGACCGGCTGTCCAGCAGCAAAGCACGCGATCCCTCCGCCGTATTCCGCAGAAACCCGAGCATCGACTGATCGGGCGAAATACCATACGCCAGAAAACCCGAAACCTGCCGGCCATTATCCCTGTACCGGACCACCTCTTCCTGCAACAACACCGAACTGTCCCCGAGCCGGAAAATCGACGAGGAATGCCCGTCGGTCTGCGAAGTGGAGACAAGCTCCAACGATTGAGCCTGCAAAATTGACGAAAAAGCAAACAGGACAACGAACAGAAAACAACGTTTAACGTGGATCATGCGGACATATATTCTTTTGGGATACTTTTGCAATGCGGGAATCAAGATTTTGCTAAAATCGAACAACGAGATATCGGCTCGGCCGGAACCGGACCAAACATTCAATCTATAACTCACAACATCACCGGAACTGATACACTATTTTTTGTGCTATACCCGTGCAAACCGGTAAGCCCGCTGCTCTCAACAAAGAGCAAAATATACGCGATTGTTGTACTTCGATTGATCTACAAAATAACAGAAAATACCTTTTCTAAAAGCGGGGTCCTCAGCGGGGCGGTTGGAAGCGGCGGGGAGGTCTCTGAAGCACTTGGGTTGTTCGGCATAACGGTTCCAATGGTTAATCACTAATAGCCGATATTTCGGATCCATCCCCACGCAAAGCAAAAGTCAGCCGAATTTCCCTCGCTGAAGAGACCTCCCCGCCGCTTCCAACCGCCCCGCTGAGGATTCGCTGTTGAAGATCAGTATTATTTTATCTATCGTATCATCGCGTGTTTAAGACGAATACGGGATTAATCCTCAATAAGTGACGACGATCCATGCTATTTTCCATTATTGTACCAGTGTACAATCGACCCAACGAAGTGCGGGAATTACTGCAGAGCCTGAGCGAGCAGAACCGCAAGAACTTCGAGATAGTATTGGTTGACGACGGGTCGGAAGAAGACTGTGAGTCGGTAGCGGAAAAATTTAAAGACCGTCTGGATATCAAATATTACTGGAAGGAGAATACCGGGGCCGGGCTGACCCGGAATTACGGGGCCGAACGGGCGGAGGGTGAATACCTGCTCTTTTTCGACTCCGACTGCATTATCCCCCCAGACTACTTCGACAAGGTCGAGTCGTTTCTCGAAGAACATCCCGACGTCGATTTTTACGGGGGACCCGATCGCGCCAAAAAAGAATTCAATACGCTTCAGCAGGCGATCAGCTATTCGATGACCTCCTTCTTGACCACCGGCGGGATTCGCGACAAAGAAAAGAACCTCAGCAAGTATGTCCCCCGCAGCTTCAACCTGGGCGTTCGCCGCGAGGCCTTTATGGACATCGGCGGCTTTCCCGCCACGCGGCTCGGCGAGGATATTATTTTCAGCCTTCGCCTCTACGACTACGGATACAAAGCGCGCCTGATCGAGGATGCCTTTGTCTATCACAAGCGACGCACCAACCTCAAAGCTTTCTTCAAGCAGGTGATCAACTTCGGCGTCGGCCGCGTAAACATCACCACCTACTTTCCCGACTCCCTCAAGCTCGTCCACACCCTCCCCTCCTGTTTCACCGTATATGCCACCGGGTCCGTCCTGATCGTCCCCTACACCCTCTGGCCATTGACACTGCTGCTTCTGTGGATGGGACTCATCTTCGGCGACTCGCTGATTAAAAACAAAAAACTACCCGTCGCGGGACTCTCCGTCGTCACCTCCTTTATCCAGCTCTACGCCTATGGGATGGGATTCATAGCCGGCCTGTTCGGACGGAGATCAAGGATTTAAGGGCTAGCTTCGCTAGCCCTGCTCGAAGCTGGAGGCTCGAGGCCGGAAGGCTATTCCTGCAAGTTATCGGGTGGTGTATATACACAGCAGCGGTACCGATCGGAATAGCCTTCCGCCTTCTGGCTTCCGGCTTCCGACAATTTTTTAACCTTATACCTTAAGGTTAAAAAATTACCAAAACATATTGATTTGGCTATTTAAGAGTCCTATATTTGTCCATTCCTTAATCGGGGCGTAGCGCAGTCCGGTAGCGCTCTTGCTTTGGGAGCAAGAAGTCGCCG
>CAYQXO010000132.1:0-7008 GCA_964421495.1 uncultured Balneolaceae bacterium
CGCTGTGCATTTCGTGCTCGTCGATATGCTCGGTTTTGACGGGAGCGAAGGTTCCAAGTCCCACGTGCAAAGTGACCTCCTGCCTCGTGATTCCCGCCTGATCGATCTTTTTGAGCAGGCCGTCGGTGAAATGGAGTCCGGCCGTGGGGGCGGCGCGACTGCCGCGGTCTTTGGCAAAGACAGTCTGATATTGGTCGGAGAGGCTCTCGTCCTGTTGCAGATAAGGGGGAAAGGGCGTATATCGAAAGTCGTCGAGGACGGGATCTTCTACCGGGTGACTTAACGTGAGCCGCCGGATGCCGTCTTCCTCGATATCGTCGACCTGCGCTGTAATGGGATGTGAGGGGGACTCGTCTTGATTCGTGTGCTTCATTGAGTCACGTACCAAATGTTCTGAATCCCCGGCATCACGCGATTCTTCCTCGTTGGGTTCCCACAGCACAACTTCCCGTCCCTCCTTAAACTTTTTCCCCGGCCGCACCATCGCCCTTACGCGGTGCGAGTCGAGCGACTCCAGCACGAATACCTCCTTGTTATCAAACAGCAACCGGCATTTCTCCACCTTGCTGTTGTTCATCACCAGGGTCGTATCGGAAGGCAGGTAGTCCAGGATATTATAGAAATAATCGTCTTGAATACTTTGATCTTCCCGGTTATATACCAGCAGGCGGGCATGATCCCTCGGTTCAGCCGGCTCCTGGGCGATATAGGAATCCGGCAGGTCGTAATCGAAGTTTGACAAGGTATAAGACATCAAACAAGTATATTCTTTTCTTACCAATATTTTCGTTATGTAGAAAAAACTGTACTTTACCTATAGCGATCTTTGACAAACCGGTCAGAACAGTTGTTCTTACGATTGAAATTTTATCTAACAGCATTGCCGGATCAACGAGCCCTTGAGCAAGCCGGGGATGGCTCTTCAGCCAGGGAAATTCGGCTGATCGTTGTTTTACCAAGAATACAACCAGAATACCGGCATGTAGTTAAAATACATTTTTGCCTTAAAGCCGAACAACCCAAGTGCTTCAGAGCCATCCCCGGCTTGCTCAAGGGCTCTCAACGTTAGTTGTCGGCAAATTCCATACATCCTCCCGTTATACCTGTTTCGTCCGAAAAATTTTTAGCACTCAGAACAACCGTTCGGACCGGTTTGTCAAAGATTTTATAAGCTTACTAAACGCACATCAGGTTAATTATCTCATCGTGGGAGCTTATGCCGTATCTTTCTACGCAAGACCTTATCAAAAATAAACGGGCAAGCGGCCGAACCCAGGATCAATCGGATGCGGAATTGCTGGAAAAAGTTCAAAAAGATTAAAATTGAACCCGTTGAAAAACCCGGGGAGGTTGTAGGCTATCCGATTCTCTACCGTTTGTAACAGCAGATTTCTTCTGCTGTTATTTCACTTTCATTTTTTCATCTTCCAGGATCTCCCGAACCTGCCGTTTGACGCCCTCGGCATCGATGCCTACCTCGTGATAGAGTTCCTCCTGCGTGCCGTGCTCGACGACGCGGGTGGGCACGCCCATGATGGTGACCGGCACCGTATTTTGCCTGGTGACCATGTATTCGGCCACGGCGCTTCCGAATCCGCCGTTTTTGGTTCCATTTTCGAGGGTAATGATGTGATCGTACTTTTCAGCCGCCTCGTCCACCAGCTCGGTATCCAGCGGCTTGGCAAATCGCATGTTGTAGTGACCAATTTCCACACCCTCATCTGACAGCTCGGCGGCAGCCTGGATCACCTGGTTGCCGATTGCCCCGTAACTGAGTACGGCTATCTTGTCTCCCTCGCGTATGCATTCTCCCTTGCCAATCTCCATTTTCTGAAACTCCTTGCGGAAATCCATGCCGGTCGCTTTCCCCCGCGGATAGCGGATCGCCCAGGCCCCTTCCTCGTATTTTGAGGCCGTAAACATCATATCGCGCTGCTCCTGTTCGTTCAGCGGTGCGGAAAGCACGATGTTCGGCAGCGCCCGCAGGTAGGCAATATCGTAAAGCCCGTGGTGGGTGGGTCCGTCCTTGCCGACCAGCCCCGACCGGTCCAGGCAAAAAACCACCGGCAGCTTCTGGATCACCACATCATGGATCACCTGGTCGTAGGCCCGCTGTAAAAACGTGGAATAGATGGCCGCAAACGGCTTTTTCCCTTCGGCGGCCAGGCCGGCGGCAAAAGTGATCGAATGCTGCTCGGCGATCCCCACGTCAAACGCCCGGTCCGGGAACGTATTGATCATCGGCCACACGCTGGACCCGCTCGGCATGGCCGGGGTTATCGTTACAATACGATCATCCTCCCGGGCCAGCTCCACGACGGCGTCCCCGAAAATGTGCTGGTATTTGGGGATTGAGGGACCTTTTTTGGGAGGGGCGAGTGACTGACCTGTAATCTTGTCGAAGGGACTGCTCTGGGCGTGCCACTTGGTCTGTTCGCGTTCGGCCGGGGCAAAGCCCTTTCCTTTCACCGTTACCGCGTGCAGGAGCTTGGGACCCGGAATGTCTTTGAGGTCTTCCAGGTGACGTACCAGCGTGTCGACATTATGTCCGTCGACCGGCCCGTAGTACTTTAATCCCAAAGCCTGAAACAACGCACCCGGCGTCACCGCCGCCGTGATGGCCCGCTCCAGCCGGGAAGCGACTTTTCGCATCTTCTCTCCGGCCGACTTGAAATAACCGAGCATGTCATAAATCTCGTCGCGCATGCGGTTGAACGTCTGACTGGTCGTAATTTCGGTCAGATACTCTTTCAACGCTCCCACGTTGGGATCGATCGACATGCAGTTGTCGTTCAGTATAATCAGCATATCGCGGTCGAGGGCGCCCGCGTTATTCATGCCCTCAAAGGCGAGTCCCGCCGTCATGGCTCCGTCGCCTATGACGGCTACCACGTTCTTGTCTTCCTGGTTCAGGTCACGGGCGACCGCCATGCCGAGGGCCGCCGATATCGAGGTACTGGAGTGGCCCACCCCGAATGTGTCATACTCGCTTTCACTTCGTTTGGGAAAGCCCGACAGTCCCTTGTATTTACGATTCGTATGAAACTGATCGCGTCGTCCCGTCAGAATTTTGTGGCCGTATGCCTGGTGTCCCACATCCCACAACAGTAAATCCTCGGGCGTATCATATACATAGTGCAGGGCGGTAGTCAGCTCCACCACCCCGAGGCTGGCCCCGAAGTGTCCCCCGTAGGTCGACACCATATCTATGATATAATCGCGCAGTTCGTAGCAGACCTCGCTGAGCTGTTCCTGGTCCAGTTTCTTCAGGTCGTCCGGCGAGTCAATCTTCGACAGCAGCGGACCGGGTTTGATATCGGGCTCTTGGGTGTTACTCATAATAAAAACTCCGTTTATTCCTTAGCACTTGAAGGAGGATCCTCCTCCAATTTCTCATTCACCTTTTCAATTCGTTGTTCGGCCTCTTCCAGGGTATCGGCGCAATACTTCGACAATTCCATTCCCTGTTCATACAGATTTACCGACTCTTCCAGCGGCACTTCCTCATTTTCAAGACGCTGAACGATTTCTTCCAGTTGCTGCAGGGCATCTTCAAAACTCAACTCTTTTTTTTCCGGCTCCGATTCACTCTTACTGTCAGTCATTTTCCAATATTTAGAATTTATAACCCAATTCCACGGTCCATCTGCCATTTTCTACGACGCATACGCCCTTACTTAAAAGTAGTTGACGGCAAACAAAGACGAAAATTTTAGTTCTCTGAACGGCCGGCTGCCGCAGTTTGGCAAAGTTCTCTTCCGTTGCAACGCTTAATCTTCCCTTTACGTCGAGGTATCCGCTTCTGTTTTGCCCTTTTCTGATCTGGCAGGTTCCCGCTCAAATTTACGTATAAAGCTGTTGAGTTCACTGCCGCTCAAGAAGGAAATTTCTTTCGTCTCCTGGTACTGTTTATAGAATACCGATAAAAGGGCCACCGTTGGCACTGCAATCAGCAATCCTATAATTCCGAACATGAAGCCGAACAACAGCAGCGATACCATCACCAACAGCGGATGAAGTCCCACATGATATCCGACGACGCGGGGAACGATAAATCCGCTTTCCAAAATTTGCTCCACCGCGAATACAACGTATATGCCGGGCAAATATTCGAACCAGGGATTGCCCAGCGTAATGCCCACCAGGGTAGATACGGTGACACTAAACCACAGTCCAAAGGTAGGCACAAAATTGGTCAGCCCCGCAAACACCCCCAGAAGCAGGGGATAGGGGACGCCGAACAGATAAAACCCGATACTCAGGTTTACGGCGCTGATCAAAACCACAATAAACTGTCCGCGAATATACGAACCCACCACGCGGGCAATTTCACGGGTATATTCGACCGACACCCCATTCGGGGTCACCATTTCGCGGATAAACAAACCGATTTTGTGATAATCCCGGATCATAAAGAAACAAAGAAACGGCAGCAGCAAAATCAGGAAGAGCACGGTCATCAGATTTCCGAACCCATTAAAAAAGCCGGAGGAAAAATTAGTCACGCTTTCGTAAATGCCGGCAATCAGCATTTCAGTCTGCGCTATCAACTGTGCTTGAAACTGTTCGCTTTCAAACCCGAGCCTTTCGAACATGGCCAGAATCCCGATATCGCGCATCCATTGTCCCGTATTATTGCCGGCCTCTGTCATCATGGCGGCAAAACGGCTGAGCTGTTCAACCAACAAGGGAGTGGCCCAGAAAACAATCAATGTTACCACACCCAAGCTCGCCACCGTAAACAAGGTAGCCACAAGGCCCCGCGGAATATTACGTTTTTCCATCCGGTCGACCAGCGGATCCAGCAGGAAAGCTATAATATAGGCCATTGCAAACGGTATCAGCAGGTGACCTGAATCGTAGAGCAGCCAGGTCCCCACCGCAAAGGCCGTCGCATACAACAGGGCTCGCGCCACCGGCTGTCGGCGTATCGGATACAGAAGTATTCCGATAATCAACCCGTACCCCAGGGGATTAAAAAGATTGTGGAGCAAGTACATCAAAAAAAGCACGCCTCCGGCACCAGCCAGCATTAGCACAAGCTGACCTCGACGATTAAACCAGGATTGAGGATCGTAATTCATGGTCGACACGTACCGGCTCACATTTCAGAAATAAAAACACTTTCCCTCTTTAAAAACACATCTTCAAAACTTAATTAAAGTAATTTAAAATTGTTAGTTATCCCAATTCACCGGGCGCAACGTCTGTCCGTCCGATTCATATACAACGGCGCGATCCCTGCCGGTAAAATGAAGGGTATCGGACGTCCCCCGCTGCAGTCGCCGCACGGCTTCCGGATGCGGATGTCCGTAGCGATTTTCCGGGGCCACCGAGACCACCGAAATATTCGGCTGAACCCGTGCAAGCAGCTCCCTTGTCGAGCTGGTTTTGCTGCCGTGGTGACCCACTTTCAGATATTCCGAGCGAACCAGCCCGTTTCTATCTTCTCCGTAATGTTGTAATAACTGCTGTTCTTGCCCATGCTCCGCATCCCCCATAAACAGGAACCCGTGCCGACCGTACTGAATACGCAGAATCAGCGAAGCATCGTTAACCCCACTGCTTCTCATTCTCATGGCACCGGTCGGAGACAGCACAAATATACGCACCGAGGGATCCAGCGAAATTTCCCGCCCTGCCTCAACCTGCACTTGCTCCACTCCTCTTTCCCGGGCCAGGGTATGCATGCGGTGGTAGAGGTTTGACGTATGATTTTCTCCCGAATGGTAAATACGGCGTATCGGCATTTGCTGTAAGATAGCCTCCATCCCCCCGATATGGTCAGCGTGAGGATGCGAAAGAAACACGGCATCCAGCGTATCAACGCCTTCGGCCTTTAGAAAGGGCAGCACGACAGAGGTGCCGCTGTTGTAGCCGGGCGACCAACGTCCCGCGTCAATCAAAATGGTTTTATTCATCGGGGTCTGAACTACCAGGGCGTCCCCCTGCCCGACGTCCAGTGCCGTTACACGCAAAATCTTCGCTTTTTTCCATTTATTATACACCTGCTCCATCTGCCAGCTACAAATCAGCAGCAGCGCTACAATACCCCATTTCCATCGATGCCGGGGCATATGTATGGAGGCCAGCGATATCAGAATCACTATCCAAAGGACCTCCCACAGCGGATGTCCCCCGGAGATGGTCATCCAGCTCCAGGACCAGCCAGCCGCCGTTTCCACGCTATATTGCAGATAATGCAATCCCCGGTCCACCGGAAACAGCAGCCATTCTCCGACAACCGGCAACAGGGCTGACAGTGCGAGCCCCAGCAAACCCACCTGTACCATCAAACCGATGAAAATGACGACGGCCATATTGATTAGTGGTCCGATGAGAGATATTTCACCAAAATATCGAGCCAGGAGGGGAAGTAAACCGATTTGTACAAGCAGGGACAGCAGGAAGAGCTGCACGGGATGATGCCACCACCGTTTTTTAACAGGGTTCAACAGCTTTCCGTCTATAAGCGGCCACACCAGCAATATCGTAAAAACCGCCCCGAAGGAAAGCTGAAAGCCAATCTGAAACAGGTGGTCCGGATTGAGAGCCAGCAGAATTAACGCCGCCGTCGCCGTCAGGTTGATGCTGTTGCGGCGCCGGTGATAGAGCTTCCCGTAAGCCAGCAGCACCGCCGTCAACGATGCGCGAATCACCGAGGCCGAAAATCCCGTAATGCCTGCGTAAGTGAGTAATATGATCCCGATACTGACCAAACCGGCCAGCTTTCCCATTTTAAAACGCCAAAACCACGGGATGACTATCCAAAAAGGAGCGACTAAAAATCCCACGTGCATGCCCGAAACAGCCATTACGTGGGCAAGTCCCGTACGGGCGAACGAAGTGCGCGTTGTTTCGGTTAATTCCGTTTTCTCACCTATCAGGATGGCTTTGGCCAGGGGAACGGATTCCTCCGTAAAACCCAGGTCAATCAATTCATGCACATATCGCCGCAGTCCCAGCCACCCGCTGTTTTTTGCCGACCGGACATACAACAGTTCCGCC
>CAYQXO010000133.1:0-6852 GCA_964421495.1 uncultured Balneolaceae bacterium
TTTGCCGTTGGTAATATCGATGCTTGGGGTCTGACTCATTTCCCAGACGCGGGCCCGGAAGCGGAAATCGGCCGAGGTCAGGGCTCCCACCGGACAGATATCAACCGTGTTGAGCGAATAGGGATCGTCAAATTCCTGTCCCGGTGCCGTCAGCGGGTAGTTTTTGTCGCCCCGGGAGACAATCGTAAGCTGATTCGATTCACTGATTTCGTCGGTAAAACGGACGCAGCGGGTGCAGTTGATGCAGCGTTCGGCGTCCAGTACCACACGGGGACCCAGTTGGACCCGTTTGGGTTTATGAGCTTTTTGGACTTCGAATCGACTTCCCTCGGGACCGTATTTATAGGTTTGAATTTGAAGGGGACATTCCCCGGCCTGGTCGCAGATAGGGCAGTCGAGGGGGTGGTTGATCAGGATGAATTCGAGATTATCTTTTTGAGCACGGACTACCTCATCGTCCGTCTCCTGGGTGCGTACCACCATGTCCTCCATCAGATCCGTACTGCAGGAGGTCATCATCTTGGGGAACCATCGAACTTTACGGTCCCCGTTTTCGTCGTGTTCGTATTCGCCCGATTCCTCATCTTTGACGAACTGGCCCACCTTCACCATACATTGGCGGCAATTAGCGGGGATGGACATAGAGGGATGATAACAGAAGAAGGGAACTTCCAAACCGCGATCCAGCATGAACTGGAGCAGTTTCTGCTTCCCTTCGAATTCATATGATTTTCCGTCTATAATAACTTCAGGCATAACGAATCGAAACCGTTTTAAATAGTTTAAGCGATAGCGTGCGTCGTTTGCCGGCAGCGCTCCTCGAATTCGTCGCGGAACCGGTTGATGGTGTGGCGTACCGGCCAGGCAGCCGCATCGGCCAGGGCGCAGATAGTGCGACCTTCCATCTGGGTGGTTAAGTCGAGCAGAAGGTCCAGGTCTTTGACTTCGCCACGTCCCTCTTTAATCTTTTCCATCAGTTTCTCGATCCAGCCGGTTCCCTCCCGGCAGGGCGTGCATTGTCCGCAGGATTCATGATGGAAAAAGTGCGTAATACGCCAGAGCAATTCAACCATATCCGTATCTTCGTCCATCGCCACCAGTCCGGCGGTACCCATCAAAGTGCCGACTTCGCGCAGAGATTCGGCATTCATGGTCGTGCCTTTAACCTGATCTGCCCGGATAACCGGTGTGGAGGCTCCTCCCGGAATTACAGCTTTGAGATCCTTGTCGTCCCGCATACCGCCGGCCACTTCGTCAATCAGGGTCCGAATCGGCATGCCGGAAGGAAGTTCGTAGACGCCGGGCTTGTTTACATGACCCGAAATGCCGTAGAGAATAGGGCCGGGGTGGTCTTCAGCACCGATATTCTGGAACCAGTCGGCGCCGTTGTTGATAATATGGGGGACGTTGGCCAGCGTTTCGATATTATTTACCGTCGTCGGTCGTCCCCACAATCCGTATTGAGCCGGAAACGGGGGCTTGGTTCTCGGATATCCGCGCTTGCCTTCGAGGGATTCGATCATACCGGTTTCCTCACCGCATATATAGGCGCCGGCTCCCGAGGTAATGTACATATCCACATCAAAATCACTGCCGCAAATGTTCGAGCCGAGGTACCCGTGGTCATAGGCGTCGTCGATCGCTTTTTGCATCATGTCGATCCACGATTTGTATTCTCCCCGGATATACAGGTGGACGGCGTCAATATGCATGGCATAGGAGGCGATCAGGCACCCTTCAATAAACAGGTGGGGATTGTACTCGAATATTTTTCGATCTTTAAACGTACCCGGTTCCGACTCATCGCCGTTGGCCGCCAGGTACATCGGGTCGCCGTCCGGGTCGGGCATGAATGACCACTTGAGTCCGGCATTAAATCCGGCTCCGCCGCGGCCTTTCAGGTTGGCCGCTTTGACTTCCTCGACAACCGAATCAGGGGTCCAGTCTTCTCCGTCCAATACTTGCTTGATAGCATCATATCCCCCGTTCTCCTCATAGACCTCGATTTTGTGCAGGTCCCTGGTATCAGGTAGAAGAACCGGGTCGTAATTTTTCCAGTCAGGTGATTCAGCCATAAAAATAAGATTAAGCTTACTCGTTGGTTGATTCGTGTTGCGGCAGTTTCATTTGTTCGTATTCGGGCCACTTACCCTGTTTCATATCCTCGAGGACCCCGTCAATTTTTTCCCGGGTCAGGTGATTTACATATACATCATTGGTTACCTGCATCATGGGAGCGTACCCGCAGGCTCCGAGGCATTCGACTTCCTGCAGGGAAAACATGCCGTCATCCGTGGTCTCGCCGGCATGGATATCCAGTTTTTCTTCAAGGTAATCGAGCATATCATAGGCCCCGCATAGCTGGCAGCTCAGGCACGTGCAAACATCCAGCACAAATTTTCCCTTCTCTTCTTTGTAATACTGGGTGTAAAAGGTGGCCACCCCGTGGACGTGCGACTCGGGCAGCTCCAGTGTCTGCGCCACCAGTTGCTGTACGGGGGGTTTGACGTGGCCGTATTTTTGCTGGGCCAGCCACAATACGGGCAGGGTAGCCGATTTGTTCGTCGGATACTTCGATTTTATCTGCTCTATTTGTTCGAGTTCTTCGTCGGTAAATGTCAGTTCTGCCATAATGCTTGTCAAATAAATATTATTTGTCGGAATCGCCCATAACCGGGTCGAATCCGCCGATGATAACGACGGTATCGGCGACCATTTCGCCATCCAGGGCCATTTCGAGGGCCTGCAGGTTGGCGTAAGAGGGAGTCTTTATCTTTAATCTCCAGGGATGTCCCGTGCCGTCGCTTTGAATATAATACCCGAGTTCTCCCTTGGGTCCCTCCACGGCGTGATAACACTCATAGCCTTCGGGGGGACAGATGCCGGTATCGGTCATCATGAAATCGTGAATCATGCCTTCCATGGAGTAATAGACTTCGTCCTTGGAGGGATAAGCCAGTTTGGCGTCGTCGACCCGAATCGATCCCTTCGGCATTTGGTCGAGGCATTGCTTGATAATGCGGATGCTTTCCTGCATTTCCTCCATACGGCAGTAATACCGGGCCAGATTGTCTCCCTCCAGCCGCGTCGGGACTTCAAAGTCCACTTCATCATATCGTTCGTAAGGCTCGAATTTGCGGATGTCGTAGGGAATGCCCGTGGCCCGCAGGGTGGGACCGGTAGCGCCAATCTGAATAGCCTCATCGGAACTGATCGTCCCCACATTGCGCATGCGATCGTAGAAAATGCGGTTGCGGTCCAGCAGTTTGTGCCAGTCTTCAAGCTCTTTGGGAAATTCTTCAACAAATTCCTTGATCAGGGCCATGCAGTCGTCGGTAATGTCGTTGGCAACGCCGCCGATCCGGGCGTGGGAGACCGTAAAGCGATGACCGGTCAGCTCGTCAAAAATGTCATACAGCTTTTCTCGCTCCCGAAAAGTCCAGATAAAGTAGGATACGGCTCCCATATCCATGACCAGGGTTCCCAGAAACAGCAGGTGGGAAGAGATCCGTGAGAGTTCAGCACCGATCATCCGAATGTAGGTGGCGCGTTCCGGTACGTCGATATCGGCAATTTTTTCGACGGCCGAACAAAGCGCCAGGTTATTGTTGTACGGCGCCAGGTAGTCCATGCGATCGGTATAGGGCATGAACTCCTGGTAGGTCTTGTTCTCTGCAATTTTTTCTACGCCCCGATGCAGGTATCCGATGTCGAGTTTGTTCTTCTCGATGGTTTCTCCCTGCAGTTGTAGCACCAGGCGCAGAACGCCGTGGGTGGCCGGGTGTTGGGGTCCCATGTTAAGCACCATTTTACTGCCCAGAGGATCCTGCTCGTCATATTCCTCTATCGTCGTATGTTTATCCTCCAGGCTTTTGTAGAGGGATTCCTGGTGCTTTTTAAAAAACTTCGGCTCTACTTTCTGTTTTAGTTCTTTAGGATCCATAAAATGACTTATTCTTCAGGGTCGGGTGTCGAGCTGGGCAATTCGATGGAACCAGGGACGCCCAGCAGCGGAAATTCTTTGCGGAGCGGATAATACTGAAAATCTTCCGGCATGAAAATGCGTCGCAGGTCAGGATGTCCATTAAAATGGATACCGAACATATCATACACTTCCCGTTCAAACCAGTTGGCTCCCTTCCATATCGGCGTAACCGAGTCAATGGCCGGTTCTTTCTCCGAAAGCCGTGCCTTCAGGAATAACCGCTCCTGATCGCGCAGAGATACCATGTTATACACAACTTCGAATCGATCGTCCGGCGTAAAGCGATCCGTTCCAAAAACATCAACCAGGTAAATAAATCGTTGTTCCTCCTTCAGATAGGAGCAAATATCGACAATGGGCTCCGGCTGCACCCGCACGATGGTATCGCCGCGATATTGATTTATTTCAATCAACGATGACTCAAATGAGTCTTCGAGTCCATCGACCACGTTTTGAAGGGCGTCAGAAAGTTCCATATAACTAGGTATCGAGTAAAACGGAGTGTTCAGTTCGAATTTTATCCTGGATTTTCATAAGGGCGTGAAGCACGGAATCAGGCCGCGGCGGGCATCCGGAAATGTAGGTGTCGACCGGCAGGAAATTGTCGACTCCCTGTACCACTCCATAGCAGCGATGCATACCGCCGGTGGATGCGCAGGCTCCCATGGCGATGCACCATTTGGGATCCGGCATTTGATCCCATATGCGGCGAATGGCGTGCGACATTTTATAGGTACACCATCCGGCGACGATCATGACGTCGCTTTGACGTGGCGAAAATCGAAGTACTTCGGAACCGAACCGGGACACGTCATATCGCGGACCTGCAAACGCCATCATCTCGATAGCGCAACAGGCCAGTCCCATCGGCATCGGCCAGGCAGCGTTTGACCGCGCCCAGTTCACCAGGTTGTCAATGCGAGTCGTAAGGTATCCTTCTCCAAGTGCGCTTTCTACACCCATAGATTGTTGCCAGCTGTTAATTTAAAAATGTAAGGGTTACGTCAGTTCATATCACGTTTGAAATCCCAGTCCAGTGCCCCTTTTCGCAGCTCATAAACCAGGCCGATGAACAGAACTGCAATAAATATAATCATGACAAAGAACTGGGTCTGTCCCAATTCCAGAAATCTAACGGCCCACGGATAGATAAAAACCACCTCGATATCAAACACGATAAAGGTCATGGCCACGAGGTAGAAATTCACCGTAAATCGTTCGCGTGCTTCACCGACCGGGTCCATTCCGCTTTCATAAGGCCTTAACTTGGTGGTATTGGGTCGGTAAGGACCGAGAAAACGGGATAGTGCCATAAAAAGTAGCGCAAGAATCAGCGCTACGCCAAACGTCACTAAAAGGGGTAAGTACTGCGTAATCATGTTATCCGTTTAATTGGGTTATGGAGCGGGAAATTATGTTCAAAGACGCCAAATGTCAATCCCGACTTTAATGTTACGTTCTTAATAATCCTGTGAACAGTATTTTTTTCGTAATAATCCCTGTTATTCTTTCGTAAACCAAGGTGGATAGTTACTATTTGGGAAATTATGCAGTTTAATTTATTGAGACGATGAAAATCTTTAAATTACCGGTAGGGTTCTCCGTTGACCGATACGGTATATAAAATAAAAAAACCATAACACAAAGGTAACCAGGAGTTGTAGTGGATAAAATTAGGATGGACATACTCGGCCTGTCTACAAGCCCGAGCAGTGGTGGGGCCTATGCACTAATTTTGAATGAAGTGGAAGGGAATCGCAGATTGCCCATTATCATTGGGACCTTTGAGGCCCAGGCGATTGCGCTGGAATTGGAGCATATCAAGCCTCCGCGTCCCATGACCCATGACCTGTTGAAGAATGTGATTCAAAGCTTCGAGTCAAAATTGGATCAGGTTTATATTAATGATTTAAGCGAAGGCACTTTCTATGCACAGATTATTTATGATCGTAACGGGGATCAATTCGAGCAGGATGCCCGTCCCAGTGATGCTATAGCGCTGGCGATACGGTTTGATTCACCGATTTTTGTGGCGGAATCGGTTCTGGAAGAAGCGGGCATCGCATCGGAGTCGGACGAGGGGGAGGTGGATTCCAATATATACCAGGAACCGTCGGACGAAGCTGCTGAAGAGGCCCAGGGCGATATGAGTAAAATTGACGAGTTAAAACAGGACCTGGAAAAAGCGATTGAAAAAGAGGAGTATGAGAAGGCTGCCAAACTCAGAGACCAGATCAAAAAATTAAAAGGATAGTTTCTTGCAGATCGATTCACTAGCGTATGGGGAACTGCCGTTTACTCCATTATTTAGAAAGTATGTCGGATCATATGAGGAGCTAACTGACTTCTATCATTATGACCCCTTCCGGGACGACAGCTTCCGGGAACGTGCCCGCCATCTGGATCATGCCTATCAATTTGACCGCGATCGCCTGGTTGACTGGTTGACTTCTTTTAACGGGAAGAATAAGGCATCGGAAAAAACGCTTGAAAATATTGAGAGGCTGAAGCAGGAGGATGCCGTAGTGCTGGTAACCGGGCAACAGGTCAACCTGATGGGCGGTCCGCTCTATACCGTATATAAGACGCTGACCGTTATACAGTTGGCGGAGTACTGGGAGGAGCAGCTCGGGCGACCGGTGATTCCCGTATTCTGGTTAGCCGATGAAGATCATGACTATGAGGAAATCAAGCGAGTGGCGGTACCGAAATCCGACGAGTTGTTTGATCTGACCTATGAACGTCCCACCGACCAGAAGGATGCAGTCTCCCATATTACCCTGGATCAACAGTATGATGAGGTGCGTTCCTATCTTAAACAGGAGCTGGCCGACACCAGTTTTTCGGACGATTTATGGTCGATGTTA
>CAYQXO010000134.1:0-1096 GCA_964421495.1 uncultured Balneolaceae bacterium
GGCATAGGCGGCGCGATGTTGGCCGGCCTGCTGGGCTTGCGAAAAGCTGACAACACCCTCCCAGAGAAAGAGCAGCGCGTTAACTTTGGATCAAGGGATAAAGAGCGGGAAGTTCTGTTTGGGAGAAATGCCATCAAGCCAGAGAATCTGCCGAAATATGATGATCGAAAGCTCTGGGAGCGCATAGTCTATGGGCGAGAGTTGAAAGACGGCGATATAATGGGCGACCACAGTCCTGGCAGTTATAAATGGAATGTTAAGAAGCAGGAATGGGTGAAGCTATGACCCGACAAGAAGTATCATTTACTGAATTTGAGGCCGGCGACCTTGTGCCTCGTGATATAGAGAAAATGGATCCACCCTGGTTGCAAAATTTCCTGAGTTTTGGCACGGATGTGATTGTAAAAAAAACAACCGACTCTGTGACGATATATCCTAAAACGGTTTTGCATGAGGGGGAATGCATGATGAATCTTTGCCCCGCATATGATATTTCTCACCTACGAACAGTAATGCATGGTGCTCCGACAGTTATAATAAACACTCCCGTTTTTCGCTTAAATTAGATGCCTCGTTTTAACGAATGGTAGCCGTAGCTCAGCTGGCAGAGCGGCGCGCCGTGAGGGCGCAGGTCGTCGGTTCGAATCCGTCCGGTTGCCCTACTTTTTAACAAATAGAGGACGATATGGATCTCACATACGATGAATGCGATGTGCTTATCGAGGCTCTCGAGAAGTGGGAGTCGGAGAGCAATATTGGCGAGGTTATGATCGGCGGCATTATGAAGAACCTGGCCAGCGACAAAGATTCCCAGCGCGAGATTGAGCGCCAGCTCGAAGAGCGCGAACGCCAGCACCAGCAGAAGCTGCGCGAACGGAAGCGTATGGCAGCGAAACTGAAAGCGAAATTGTACGATATTCAGGACCAGGCTATGAAGGCTGACGCCGGCCTGGCCGACTGAAACCCACGCGGGATAGGGCTCGACGGCTCACAGATGCCGCTTTAAATATCGAGGATCCCGCAGGTGCAGCCCAGGGAATGGCGGCGCGGAAAGTCCGTAGTTATATATCACACCTGCCGGCAGCGACCGTGAATG
>CAYQXO010000134.1:1196-6826 GCA_964421495.1 uncultured Balneolaceae bacterium
TATTCCCCGGAAGTTCAAATGGAAGCAACGCCCGGCTACGGACCGGGAGGTTGCGGGTTCGAGTCCCGCCCGGGGGACGACGCCAAGCACCCACGGGGCGCACCCTTGTGGGCATCGTACCACCGGTTCCCAGGTGGATAGAGCCCCCACATTCTCATTTCGTGCGCCCTGGGAGGGCCGCCGATGTATCAGTCGCATGGTCCATGGGGCCCTCCCACCTTGCCCGGTAGTTTAACTGGCAGAACATCGGTTTTTGGGGCCGACGCGTGGAGGTTCGAGTCCTCCCCGGGCAGCAGTTGATTTTTCTGTTCGCCGCCCGTAGGTTGCACCTGCAGGAGCAGAGCACTCTACATTCCATCCCGACTTAGCCCCCTGGTTCTGACCGATCAGGGGGCATTATTGCAGGTTCGATATTTTTTACCAATCTTAGCGCCTGTTAGGCACTGGTAACAAAACTCGCAGGCGTGAAGATTGACAGCCCCATGAGCCAGGGGTCGGAACTCACGTGGCCGTATAAGATGCAGCCGCACCCGACCGATCCCGACAAGCTCTCATCGCAGCAGATCCTGGGCAAATGTATGGCCCCCGGCGCGCCGTACCGGCGTATCGGGTTCGGCGGCCCCAAGGGTGGTGGCAAGTCCTACGGGGCGCGCGCCGTCGCATTCGGGCTCACCTACCGCATTCCCATCGTCGTCGTCCTTATCCGCTCCCGCCTGACGACGCTTAAACGAAATCACATCTTCCCGGCCAAAAACGAGCTGCGCGACTTCCTGGACCGCGATATCATCGAGTACAGCGCCCAGGATAAGGTATTTCATATGCCCAGCGGCGGGATGGTCATGTTCATGCACTGCGCCCGCTCGTCTGACGTGGAGCAGTTCGACGGGGTGTCGGCCGACCTTTTCATCTTCGAGGAGGCCGGCCATTTCACCCGCGAGATGATGAAGGGGATCTACAAGAACAACCGCCCGTCGGATATCGCGATCAACCGCAACGCCGAGTACATGCCGCGCTGCCTGTTTACGTTCAACTGGGGCGGGCAGGGCCACGAAGCCCTCCGGCAGTGGTTCTGGGACGGTATCTACCGGGAGGGGGAGAATCCGGACGATTATCATTTCATCTTTGCCGACCTGCACCAGAACCGCGCGCTGCTCGACAAGGATCCGACCTACGTGCAGACGCTCATGGAGCTGCCGCGCCAGCTGCGCGAGGCGTACCTGGAGGGCGACCCGGACGCTTTTGTGGGCGAGATGTTCACCGTCGTCAACGAAATCCACGAGGTGGATCCGGCCGGCCTGCTCGAAAAGTTCCCGATCAACCACCAGCAGGACCCGACCGACTACGTGATTCCCGACCACTGGCGGCTGATCGGCAGCCTGGACGCCGGCGTGTTTTCTCCCTGCTCGTTCGGGCTGTACGCGCTGACGCCCCAGGGGAAGAAATACAAGATCATGCAATACTACGGGGAGCCGGCCAGCGAGCAGTCCAAAATCAACGCCCCGGAGCACGTCGACGCCATCATGGACAAGATCGAGGCGTGCCGGTGGACCGGCGGCCGCATGCCGGAGTATATCGTGTCCGACTCCTACGCTTTTCAAGTGCATAACCCGATGGGCCTGGAGAGCGGAGATATCACCTGGGAGGACCTGTTCGCCCAGCGGGGCCTGCCGCTCTTCCAGGTCAAGTACAACCGCGTGACGGCCATCATGGCCCTGCACACCGGGCTGCATTTCGAGTTTAACGAGACCAATACCGATCTGGACGTGGAGCCGCGGCTTCAATTTTTTGCCGGCGCGTGCCGGGCGACGATCGAGGAGCTGCGCGCCGCCAAGCGCAATGAGAACGACCCGGAGCTGATTCATCCAGACTCGAAGGACCACGCCATCGACGAAACGAAGAACCTTCTGTTGCTGGCAGAGAATCCCCCGGATTTTGTGCCGGTCAAGAAAACCCCGAAGAGGGACCCGAAAGCCGACTACGGGTCCCGCGACAATCGAATGGAACGCTACCTGAATGCTCAAAAAAGCGAAGGGAGCTTCCGCAACGCCATGTAATTAACCCTTTATGCCATGAGTGCCAACAATGCGAAACGCCGCAGCGACAATATCCAAATTACCGAGGAGCAGTACACGCGCCCCGGAACAACGTTTACCGTTCAGAATGCCGCCGACACGGCTGACAGTTTTACTGAGGCCGAGCGGCGGGACAACCGGGAAAAGCCGGTAAAAGCTGAGGTCCACGTAAAAACCAATGCCGGCCTGCGTGCTTACGGCGCGGACCCGTCCAGCGGCAGCCCCGAGATCGGCGTGCCATTCGCCGAAGGCGATACGTTCTGGCTGGAGGGGAATCAGGCGATCAAAGATTTCCAGTGGATTAACTCCACGGGAGGCCAGCAGGTGACGCTTTCGGTAACAATGTTCTACCGCGAGACCTGATTTGCCGACGCGTGTTGGCAATATTCCCCGTAATTCCTTTAATTGCTTTCAACTGTTAGGCATTAAAATCCGGATATGAGCCACGACCACGACATTCATCTGTCGGATCCGCTGGACCGCGAGTACAACGTAATCGGGGTTTTTGAGGGGAATGACGTTATTCTGAACGTGCCTATCGAGCATTCGAAATGGATTAATGGCGGCTTCAACCTGACGATCTACGAGGAGAATACGGCCAACACGATGGTCAGCGTGCCGATCACTTCGGATCCGCAGGAGATCGAGATCGATAATTTCGATTACGATATGACCCGCTGCCGGCTGGTCGTGGAAGATCGCACCGATCCCGATAATTTTATCGACGAGCAGGCCATCGGGTTTATCATATTCACCAGGTTTGAAGCCGGCCAGGTGATTTTGCAGCAACTCGGCTTTGCCAGTGTTCTACAGCCCGATGGTTCTTATCTGGCCATTCCCCATTTTCAGACCGAATACGGCGACGGCCCCGACGTGCTCGGATACGTGGAGGTCGAAGATGAAGCCGGCGATATCTACAGCGTGCCCTACTACGACGAACCGACGAACCTCTTTACCCTGCCAACATGAGCAAGGTATTTCGCATATTTCTGGATAAAGACGCCCACGAGTTTCGTGCCCTTCGCAAGGGCGATGAGGTGGTGGGGCCGGACGTCCCGGCCGTGGAGACGGTGGCGTCGCTTCGCGATCGGGAAGGGTACTACAAGCATGAGGTGGTTTTTCTTCTTGGTCAGAACAATGTAGGCGACCTTGATGGGCGCAACATGTTTTGGGATCCAGATTCTTCGGTTGCCGACAATGGAGACACGGTAATCAAGCCGACCGACGTAACCGGCTCTGGCCGTTGGCGCTCCTACCAGGACCCGTACACGCAAAGTGAGACCTATTCTAAAACCGAGGCTGATAATCGCTTCCAACGCAGTATTGTGTTGGCCGACGATGTGGCGGGCTTGCGAGACACCGAAGGCGATTTTGAAAATCAGCTGGCCATTACGTTCGCCCATGACTCTGCGGGCGATCACATGGGCCTCACCTACTGGTGGAATCCGTCGTCTACCGACGCTGACGACGGAGAAACGGTCGTGAAGCCGACAGACATAGCTGGAGCCGATCCCGGCCGGTGGATTTCGGTAGGTAACTCCTTTAAAGTGCTTTTGCCCGACGACTCTAAACTTCAACTGATACCCGATACGCCATGAGCCAGATAGCCCCTCTCCATGCCGACATAAGTAGTGGTCAACTGCGATTCCCACGTTCTGGTGATGAGATATTTCATGTCCCGGACGTATCATTTGATACTATTGAGAAGCTATTAGAGTATCCAATAGGTGATTCTCCTGCGACAAAGACGGCATTAGTACATGGTTTTGATGAGTTCAATGATGGTGGGGGTGGCCCATTCCACTGGATACCGGATGAGGCGAAGGCAAATCACAATGGGATAACTATTATTAACCCTGCCCATAATTCTACTCCAGGAACCGAGAATTGGTTTTCGGCAACAGGTGATGGGACCTCTTCTTCGGGTGATGGGTGTTGGGTGAGACCAGACGAGGGGTATATTAATGTGAAGTGGGCGGGAGCTAAGGGAAATACTGTTACAGAGAAAGTCTCTTATGACCCGGCTACGCACTCAGGTGGATTTACTGCTCAATATCCCTATGAAATAACTGAAAAAGTCAGCGGGGACGACGACACTATTGCTCTCGAAGCTGTTTTTGATATTGTTGAATCTGGGGAGAATATCTATTTCCCTGCTTCGGATGGAGCATATTTTATACAAAATACATCAGATATAGATAGGCTCTATACGGTTTGTCAGCTCAAGGAAAAAGAAAATATAACTATTTACGGTGATGGATTTTCAAGCAGGATATTTAGTTATCAAGACATTGAGACGTATTCGATTACTCTTTTTGGTCTTCTCGGATGTACGGATATAACGATCAGGGATTTGAATATAGATATACAAACCATAGGCCATTCCGATGATTCTACGCATCCCAATAATAATGTAACGGCGGCAGTAGCTGTTTATGTTGAAACTTCTCTTGGGTCGCCAGAAGACTATTCCGGCCCCGATGATAATCTCCCGTCTGAAAGGGTGGTTGTTAAAGATAACAAGATAAGGGTCAGCCATCCCGAAGGTGGGTATCCCGGAGTTGCCAATTCTTTGGCTGGGAGCACAAAACTGATGGTTTGTAACTTCTACGGAAGCTATGCCGCTCCGGGGTCAAGTCCAACCAACGATCTACCGTCAAATGCTGTTACTGTTAATAACTGCCGATTTACTAACAATATAGTTTATGGGCAGTCGAGGGGCGTGTGGAACTGGATGACGCAAAATATCAAGGTAGATAATAACCTATTCTTGCGGGCGGGCGGCAGTCGTCCTATTTGCCGTAACCTTCACTACAATAATGACTTAAAAATTATTAACAACTATATAGAAGGGGAAAACGATTGGAAGAATAATAGTCCTCATACCGCTCTGATAAGCGTTCACCATAACAACGGGAACTATATTAATAAAAATGTTAAAGTTCAGGACAACGAAGTTGAAACTGAGGGCGGGCCGGGCATACAAATAGATGGAGTTTATGACAGCCTATGTGAAAACAATGATGTTACGGTTAAGAAAGGATTTACAGTAACAAGCACATCTTTTGTGTGGGCCGGACTGTTCTTCCGTCATAATTCAAATTACGATGGAGGCTCAAATAAGAAGGGTCAGATAAAAAGACTCACAATTAAAGGCAATAAATCCATAGGGAAAAGCTATGGGCTTTATTTGCAAGGCGGGGAAGACTGTAAAATCATTGACAATGAATTTAGGGATAGCCTAGAGGTTGGTTGCCGTACACAGTCAATAGACAATCTTAAAATTAGAGGCAACCTTTCCAGCGGGAATGGAAGTCATGGCTTTTATATAACTCACGCAGACGATGTTTATGGAGGGAAGGTCTACACTTTAAATAATGACGCTATTGATAATGCAGATCGCGGCTTTAATTTTGGTGCAGGGTCATCGAGATTCAGCACGTTGTGGTACGAAAACAATAAAGCCAAGAATAATACGAATGCTGGATATAGAGACCCCTTAGATAATGTCGTATTTATCAACAATGAGTCTGTAGGAAACGGGAGCGACTTTAGTGG
>CAYQXO010000135.1:0-6821 GCA_964421495.1 uncultured Balneolaceae bacterium
TGTTTAAATCTACTGTAAATATTACTCTCAGGGAATCTATCTTAGACCCCCAGGGCAAGGCCACGCACCACGCATTGCAAAACCTGGGGCTGAACGACATATCCAGGGTCCGAATCGGGAAACTGGTCGAGCTGGATATAGAGGCAGAAAACAAGCAAAAAGCTCGAAAGATTGCTGAAGAGGCATGTACACAACTGCTTGCCAACCCCGTTATGGAAGACTACGAAATATCCCTCGAGGAAAAGCAACCGGTAAGCTGAATACACGAATGAAGCCTGTTTTCATCCGTCGCATACATGTCAGCAGCGATCCCGAGAGATTGCCCTCCCCTCAACCTGCCGAACCTGATGTAGAGGTGGAGGACCAACCCGGGGAACGTTCCTCGAAGGATGAAGACAATCCCTGGAAATTGATTCTATACAATGATGAAGTACACACTTTTCAGGAAGTTATCAGTCAACTGGTGAAGGCGCTTGGCTGCTCACGAAGTAAAGCTGAAAAAATTGCTGCCAAAGCTCACGAAAATGGAAAAGCTTTGGTGTACGAGGGTACCTTTGAAGAATGTTTTGAGATCAACACCATATTACAGGAAATACAACTTGTCACCGAAATAAAAGGGTAACACTTTGTCTACAACATTCGGAATCATCGTTTTCCCCGGATCCAATTGTGACCATGACGCCTATCACGCCCTGTCTGAAGTAATGGGAGTGGACACCCAATATATCTGGCACAAAGAAACCGACCTGACCGGCATTGACGTCATTATCATACCCGGTGGATTTTCGTACGGCGACTACCTACGTTCGGGTGCTATTGCACGTTTTTCCCCCATTATGCAGGAAGTCGAAAAAGCGGCTCAAAAAGGAGTCCCGATCATTGGTATCTGCAACGGATTCCAAACCTTGCTCGAAGCCGGCTTGCTGCCGGGAGCCATGATGCACAACGAACAGCTGCGCTTTGTTTGTAAAAATGTCTACATTCGGTGCGAAACCAACAATTCCCTGTTTACAGGCGGTTTACAAGAGGGGCAAGTCCTCGACATACCCGTTTCACACGGCGAGGGGAACTATTTCATATCCGATGAAGGGCTAAAAGAGCTTAAGGAACACAACCAAGTGGCTTTTCGCTATTGTAATAAAGAGGGCGAACTCACTCCGGAAACAAATTTTAACGGTTCCGTTGATCATATAGCGGGGGTTGTAAACCGGCAGGGCAATGTGCTGGGTTTAATGCCGCATCCCGAACGGGCCGTCGAATCACTGCTGGGCTCGGCTGACGGACGCATGTTCTTCGAATCGCTGCTCGACAGGGTCGTCGCCTAGCCCGAATTTCTGCTGTGTTAACAGGACAACCGTTCATCCGCCGATGTACTAAATCCACAGTACTGTATGAAAACCTTATATTCTCAAAACCTGGTTAAGCGATACAAGAAACGGGCTGTCGTTTCCGATGTCTCCATGAATCTGGAACAGGGAGAAATTGTCGGCTTACTTGGTCCCAATGGAGCCGGCAAAACCACCACTTTTTACATGTTCGTAGGCTTGATCCAGCCTAATGAAGGCCGCATTTATCTTGAAGACCGGGACATTACCAATCTGCCCATGTACAAACGAGCACGACGGGGAATTGGATATCTATCGCAGGAAGCCAGCGTTTTTCGCAATCTCACCGTACGGGAAAACCTGGAAGCGGTTTTGGAATTTTTCTCCGTTCCGGATAAAGAGATTCATGAACGAGCCGATCAACTTATCGAGGAGTTTGGACTTAAATACATTGAGAATAGCAAGGGATATACTTTATCAGGTGGCGAACGTCGACGAACGGAAATCGCCCGGTCCCTTATAACCGACCCCCGATTTATCCTTCTCGACGAACCCTTTGCCGGTATCGACCCAATAGCGGTAGAGGATATACAACAAATTGTATCCAAGTTACGACACCGGGACATCGGCATTTTCATTACGGACCACAATGTCCACGAAACGCTGGCCATCACGGATCGCGCCTACCTGATGTTCGAAGGCGAAATCCTAAAGGAGGGATCTGCCGATGAACTGGCTGAAGACGAAGAAGCCAAAAAACTCTACCTGGGACAACAATTTCGGCTCGATCGCTATAATCATTAGCCCGTACTTTGTTTCCAAAGCCTTCCTTTATACCGAAGCTGCAATCTGGTTCAGCAACTCTTCATTACTCTCCGTGTTCTTCAACACTTTCAACAAACTGTCCATTGACTCTTTAGGAGACTTCTTGAGCAGGTACCGGCGAACCATATTGCGCTCCTCAATGGATCCCGGGATAAACCTTTCTTCATTCCTCGTGCCGGATGCGGTAAGGTTGATCGCCGGGAAAATGCGATCGTTGGCCAGCTCCCTGTCCAGCACCAGCTCCATATTACCGGTTCCCTTAAACTCTTCAAAAATGAGGTCATCCATGCGGGAATTGGTTTCAACCAGGCAGGTGGCAATGATGGTCAAGGACCCTCCCCCTTCAATATTACGGGCCGAACCAAATATCTTCTTCGGAATTTCCAGCGCCCTCACATCGAGGCCTCCCGACAACGTTCGGCCGCTATTCGACTGTATCGTATTGTAGGCCCGTCCCAGACGCGTCAGCGAATCAATCAGGAGCATGGAATCCTCTCCCTCCTCCGCTTTCCGCTTGGCATAACCAAGAGCCAATTCAGTAATACGAATATGGCTATCCGTCGGATTGTCGTTGGAGGAAGCAAATACCTCTCCTTTGGTACTTCTCATAAAATCTGTAACCTCTTCCGGCCGCTCATCAACCAGCAGCACCGACAGATTAATATCGGGATGATGCTCGTGTACGCTTTGGGCGATTTGCTTCAGCAAGACCGTCTTACCCGCTCTCGGAGGGGAAACAATCATGGCGCGCTGACCTTTGCCAACCGGAGCTATCAGATCCACTACCCGCATTTCAATATCCTCGGCGTTATAGCCCAGCTTAATATGCTCATTAGGCATGATCGGAGTTTGATGGACGAAGCGGTTTACCTTTTGCCAATGCTCCGTATCCTTGCCATTAATCTGTTCAATGGAATGCACATGCTTATTGCCTTTCTGATCCTCCTCGTACTCCCCTTCCAACTCAAGACCGGGTCGCAGATCATAATGTTTAATTTCATCCGGCTTCAGAAAAGGATCTTTGGGATCGTATGAAAACTCATGGTCTTTCTTGCGAATAAATCCATACAACTTTTCATTAATTTCCAACACTCCATTGTATCGACCGCCAATTTCAACATTCTTGTTATTGATAAACTTGGGGATAAATACATTTCCCCCTTTTTTATTATTTCCTTTTCGATTTCGTCCTTTTGATCTACCCATAGTAATTCTAATTATATTTACATTCAATCCGACCGTTTCGCATAAGGTCGGAAACTTCAATCACAACAGTTTTGAATACGTTGGAGGCAAGCCTTTTGGAATATGCACACAGTTTCCTTTATAGAATGGATGCGTTTACTTGCGAAGAGGTAACATCAACTTCATTCTTTCAGTCAGGCTGTCCCGTCATCAATCATTTCTAGATTTGTGGAACAACTTATTACGAGAGAAGTGGACAACCCCCAACATTCTTATTCAGGCAGCCCACAGGAAAATACACGTGCGCCCAGCCACCGAAGTGAGTACCTTTTATTAGGTGAAAGATAAAAAATATCGAGTAAATACAGAAATAGATCCTCCGGGAGTAAAAACCGGGTTAGCGCACCGTCGTCTTCTCGTTAATCCATCCATAGCAATCGTGGAGATTATCGCCAACCTGCATGGTGTCTCCATCCTCCCAGTTTGAGAAAAACTTTTCTTCCTTCGTGGGTGTAACAGGCTCATAGGACTCATACCGGCCCTCCACGGTTCCACTGGTTGTCTCATCCACCTGTCGAGCCTTATCCAGGTAATCCAACACCAGCCAGTAAACCACTTTATCCTGTCGATCCATATCCCGGTCGGCGGTGCAATTGCTAACGGTTCGCGCATATATCTTGGAAATCAAAAGATAGGGCTTACCCCACTCAGCATCATGTTCAATCGCCTGCCGAGCCCACTTTCTTGCATTTTGCAACTGATCCCTGTTTAAATATGTTTCAGCGAGGTCTATAGCCGCCTCTTTCTTCTCATCCGGGTCATCCGTCTTGCCGAGCGCATCCTTAAGGTACTTGATTGCGGTCTCATAGTTGGCATTATCCATAGCTATTTCGGCGAGCCGAATAGCATTTTCGTAATTTGACTCCAACTTATAGAGGCGCTCGGCAAGCTCCTTGGCTTCTGCGTAGTTATCCCGGTCTTCATAGATTTGCAGAAGCTGATCCAGCAACTCTGCATTATCGGGCTCATCCTCTAACTGTGCCTTCAAAAACTTAATTCTCTCTTCAGGCGTATCAAACAATTGATCACGGATCTGGTTGTAATATTGCTTGAGTTTTTCCGACGCATAGGCTTCTGTATTCTTAATTAACGCCAGAGCCCGGTCTTTTTTGTCATTTGCAACCAGATTCTGTAACAAAAGCTGCATATAATAACCTTCCCCGCGTTCGGTAAATCGTTGGGCATCCATTTCGTACAACTCCTTGTACAGAGTCTGTGCCTTTGTTTCCGCATCAGATATATGCTCTTTATTCTGCTGGTAAAAACGGGCCTTCTTCATTTTCCAATCGAACTCGTCAAATTCCTCGTTATCACTCAGCGTTTCAAAAGCAATGTCAAAAACCTTCAATGCCGAATCCAGGTACGTCGAACGGACGGTGGGATCCTCCTGCTTATTCCCCATCTCGGAGTATATAGTAATAATTCGACTCAGGTTTCGCTCCAGATCAAACTTCGAATACCCTTCAATTTCTCTGGGTTTCGCATAAATCATCCATCGGCCATAATCAAGCGCCATGTCATAGTTTTCAGATCGGTAATTCTCCAAAAATATAGAATAGGCCGATAAACGATCGAGCTGATAGGGAGGCTCCGACTTTTGTGCCTGTGCCACAGATATGCCTGTCCAGCACAAGATCATCGATAAAATCAAGAATTTTTTCATAGTGCTTCTCGCCCTTGTTGCTTAAGTTTTAAATCATAATTTTCTATTAAAACACACTTATTGCAATTTTGGTCTGTAAAACATTAACTCAGCCAGATTGATCGACATTCTGAAACCCCAAATATTTTCTTTGACCAAACCATCGGCGCGGGTACCTCTCAGACCGTAATGCACATTCAAGTCAACCGACGATCGGGAATCGGGAGATAAGATACCTATTCCGGCTGAAAATTTCACCGTTTCTATATTATTTCCTTGCAATTTTAAATGTCCCGTATCGTACGAAACACCGAAATTATACTTAAAGCGTGACCAAAATGTGTTGAATTCACCATGGAAAGGTCGGTATCGCGCTCCCAGCCCGGCTCTATAACGATCAACCAGGTTCGTGTTCGCTTCCCGGGAAAACCCATCGTACTCCGACCATTGGTTAAATTGCACTTCACCGCTTATACTCCACAACGCATTAGCCTGATAATTTATTCCGACCCCCGCCTCAAAAGGCACCTTCACCTCGCGTTCACCCTGGTAATCGTTATCACCAATCTGGACGGTCCGGATTTGATTGGCCACCTCTTTATCCGCTTCCACCGTTCGTTCGGCCTTAAGATGCACAGGCAAGGATGCGGTTAGACCAATATCCAACTGATCATCCGGTTTCAATACGCTGACGGGAGAGATCAAAATTCCAAAACGATTACCAAATCCCCGGTGTGTCGTGGTTCGAGTTGCTTGCACGGTCCGATACTCATTCGAGCTGAATACGACGGACACGTTATCTTGTAATGGACCGTATACGTACGACCCGGCATAACCGGCGGACAAAAAGCTATTCACTTTCCACCCCAATCCCAGCTCTAATCGATTCAAGCCTCCTGACCCGTGGTTTTCAACTCCGTATATCAAGGTATCACTGCCGTTGTTCTGTTCCGGCGTCAACGTCACCCGTTTAAACGAAGTAAACGTTCTTCGGGTGAGGGGATGCAGGGACATTGATAGACTTAATTCATCCTTTTTGATCGGAAACACTCCCTGAAACATACTCAAATTCAAGCGTGCCGTCTTGGCACTACCCTGTCGATCATTGGCACTATAGTGAGTCAGATCCACTCCACCGGTGGCCTGGGACAGTACATTTTTGCCCCAAAATGCCGGATTAGCCAGACTCGGCGCATAGGAATCATATACCGCATATCCGACCAGTCCCATGCCATCCGCATAGGAAGCCCGGTAATCGACCGGCAGCCCCATTCCCTGAGAGGAATAAATGGAGCCGCTCGTTAATTTGTCAGGCTCAGAAACCTGACTAAATGCCGTTCCCGCGTTTAGTAGTAGGAATACTATTGCCAGGTAAAAATATTTCAACTTAATCGTTTTATATATCTGTATTAACAAAGGTTAACAAAACTCTCGGATAGGATAAAACAGTAGATCTGATTATACCGTCATTGGAACGAAGCGTACCAATGAAACGATCTTTCTCTTCGTCATTATTCTGATCTTCAATGAAAAGCTTTTGATTCACATACCGGGTCAAATCCGTTCTGAACGTAAAATCAGTTGAGTCGACCTGTACACTGAAAGAAGGTTGATTCGTCGTCAGTGGTGAATGCTCCAATTCCGCCGGATCCTGCAAATATAGATTGAATACATCGGGTACCGGTCGCACGTGGTTCGCGGGCAACGTATTCATCATACGCTCATAATCCTGGTTTAATGTCATTTCGGCCCGGGAAATGTTCTGGGAACCCAGCGCAGAGGTA